>DATC01000047.1:2157-3753 GCA_002504495.1 Methanomassiliicoccaceae archaeon UBA537 | reverse complement strand
GTGCGCGTTCGCGGGGATGCCGTGCGCGTTCGTCCCGGAGGAGAGATGCACATGGAGGACTCTGGATGAGAGGGTACAAGCCGACACCCCGTGACATCGCGGTGCTGGACGCTCTGAAGGCCGCAGGACCCGGCGGAGCCACCGCGAGGGAGCTGGGCCCCCTGCTTCCCGATATGGACTATGTCGAGATCGGGCTCGCCCTCCGCGCCCTGAGGGAGCGCGGGGAGGTGAAGCGCAGGATGTCGGGATTCGCCCGGTCCAGAGGGAACGCCCTGTGGGAGCTCGCCCGATCGCCGGTCGGATGCATCGAAACCTCTTCCATCGAACTCTTTTCATCGAACTTCTTTCAACAAACATCTTAAATATAATTTCTGTATTACATTATATTGATGACAACACAGTTGGTATCATTCAGGCTGGACAAGGACGATAAGAGCGACCTCCAGGTCCTGTGCGATTCGCTCGGCATAGACGTGACCACGGCCTGCAGGCTGATGGTGAAGAAGTTCCTCGCCAGCGGAGGGGCGTCCATCCTCGTGCTGGATGCACCGAAGGACCACGGGACGGAAGCATGAGCGGAGAGGCCATGGAGGACCTCTGGCGCATGGAGGAGTGGGCGAGGGAGATCGACCGCGAGAACCCGCTGCTGGCGAAGCTGGTGCGCGAGATGCGCGGACTCCTGGACGACTACAACTACTACGTGTCGGGGGACACGGGAAGCGACAAGGCGGAGAAGGCATGGTCAGAGTTCAGATCGAGGTGGCTGTCGGGGAGCATGGAGAAGGTCCTGGAGGAGCTTCTCGTCTCGATGGAGCACTCGGTGCTGCACGGATGGAACAAGGAGAACAGATGGTGAATCGTATGAAGAACGGATTGGAAGACTGCACTGCATGGAAGGTGAACTGGTTCACGCGCAAGGGCGAGATGCCCGAGTCCGTGGGCTCGTATGCCACCAAGGAGGAGGCCGAGGCGGCCATGGCGAGGTTCGGAGAGCACACCGAAGGATTCGGGCAGATGTTCATGTACTACACATGCTGCCCCGGATGCGTCGAGACCGTCACGGGAGAGTTCGACCCGGAGAACTGCCGAAGATGCCCAGGAAGCCTTCCAAGAAGAGGCCCGATGCGCTCGGGGCGTACTGGGCGGACATCGCGACCGACCTGATGGACGGAGGCCACGGGCTTCTCGTGACCTTCACAGACGGAACGGAGCTGAGGATTCCGCAGGGAGCCGTGAGACAGGTCTTCTATCGCGGGAAGGACGACCCGGACGCATGGCATGCGGGGAGGCTCTGGGTGCATGACTCCTCCAAAGGGGTCACATCGGGGTTCCACCCTGCGGAAGTGGAGAGCATCATAGGAATAGACGAAGGAGACGAGAAGCAATGATAACACGCGCATGGACCGAGATGACGGAGGACGGGGAGCTGTGGATCTACCCCGTCACGGAGAACGACCAGACCCGTATGGAGATAAGGGCGGTGCTGAAGGATGCCACGGTCACGTGGAGCATCGCCCCTTCCGACGCCGGCCTTCTGGCGGAGATGCTCAGAGCGATATCCGAGAGGCCCGATCCCGGGGAGCCGCCCCTCCCCGT
>DATC01000047.1:0-2123 GCA_002504495.1 Methanomassiliicoccaceae archaeon UBA537 | reverse complement strand
ACCCGCCGCTCCCGTGCAGAACGCCGCGGAGACTCCGCAGGGAGACCTCGCAGAGGCCTCTCAGGAGGCTCCTGCGGAGACCGAACCCGAAGTGAGGTTCGACTACCAGCAGAACAGATTCGTCCCTCAGGAGCCTCAGGAGGAGCCGGGAAAAGGATTCTCCGGCATCGGAGCGAAGCTGTCGAACGCGTTCTCCAAGCTGAGCGAGCGAGATGTCCGACCGCAAGGGCAGGAAGGCGGACCGCACCGCCTCCGCCCTCTACCAGAGGCCCGTGTGGTACGACGGGTGGCTTCCCGATCTGATAGATCAGGAATGGCTGAAGGACATCCTCCTGGGCCGCGCGACGTTCAGTCCCGGATTCGAAGGGGATGCCGTCGGGGATGCACGGAAGCTGTATCTGAAGATGATAGAGGCGGTCACGGACTGCATCTTTGTCACGGAGGACATCATGCTGAAGCCCGACTACGTCTCCGTGCCGTGCACGGAGGGCACTCTGTGGACCATCAGGGTGTTCCTCTATGCGGGGGATGTGAACCTGGGCGCGGTGGACGACCTGGAGGTGCAGGGCACCGTGATGAGGATCTACTCGGGATACATGGTGCTGACCGTGGGTGTGAAGGAGAGGAAGAATGGATCTCGATGACGTGGACAAGAGCAGGGGGTCCGATTGGGACTCCCTCAGAGGCATATGGCGCGGCATCTACAAGCGTTGCGACAACCCCTCCGCGAAGGACTACGCCCACTACGGCGCGAGGGGCATCAGGATGTGCGAGGAGTGGTACGACTTCGAGGTCTTCTACGAGTGGGCGATGACCCACGGGTACCGCAAGGGGCTCACCATCGACAGGGTGAACAACAACCAGGGCTACAGGCCCGGGAACTGCCGCTGGGTGACCCGCAAGGCGCAGGCCAACAACAGGACGACCGCGAGGATGTACACCATAGACGGCCATACCAAGTCCCTCACCCAGTGGTGCAGACTCTACGGCATCCCGACGTACGTCGCATGCCACAGGATGAAGGACTATGGGTGGAGCGTGAAGGATGCCCTCACGACTCCTGTAGGAGAGAAGAGACAGGAGCGAACTCGCCCGATTGGACAATTACAGTTCGGCGGATAGGACGCTCGCCGATAGGCATCATGGTTCTCTAGCAACACACTCCCCGAGGCCCTTGCTGATTTCTCAGAGGTATGTATGGCTTTGAATCCGTTCCCGTCTCTGTATTCTGCATCGTCGTTCTGGTATTTAACCTTACGAACAAGAGGATCTACGGCCCTCGGATCCGCCTGGATCTCCAACTCGCGACGGATCCGAGGAACCTGCCCGGCAGGGGGTGAGATGATCTTTCCGATCCCCATCGAATATCGGAACGGCGGATTCCTTCGAGGGCCGTCATCCTGCCGCTCCATCGGATGAAGTTTCCGTATATATCGATTCACCTGCCCGGAACGATGTTCACCGAGCCTGCAGAGAATGAAAGGAAGCGCCCTCCCTTCCGGGAGGGCAGGACAGAAGGTAATGAAAATGAATACGCAACAGGGGGGTGAGAGGGGTCGCCCCCTCTCGGTGTCGGGATCAGGCGTCGTCGGCCAGACCCACGATCTTTCCGTGCTGGATGAAGGAGTCCACACGGGTCTCCATCCTCATGTGCAGCACGTTGCGCTCCCTGAGGGTCCTGGTGATAGCGGGGTTGTCCGCGGTGTACAGGCTGACAGGGGAGAGCATGGACATCCAGATGTGGTCCAGGTCGAGGAGCATGATGTTGCCCATCCTGGTGCTGGAGACGCGCTTCGTGGTGTAGTCGAAGTTGGCGTTTCCGGTCTGGATGATCGGGATGTTGTTGTAGCTCTTCAGAGTGAGGCCGGCGTCCCTTCCGGGGATGGTCTTCACTCCTCCGAAGTCCCTCTGGACATAGACGGTGTTGAGATACCTCTGGTTGGCTTCGAGCATGGCTCCGAGGACGTCGAGAGCGACGTTGGACATGAAGAAGACCTTGTTGTTGGGTGCTCCGGAGTCGGACCAGTTGACCTGGCAGGCCCTGTAGAGGTCCCTCATGTGCTCCATCTTGAGGACGGAGCCGGAGGCATCGACGATGTTGGAATCCAGGTTGGACGTTCCGG
>DATC01000084.1 GCA_002504495.1 Methanomassiliicoccaceae archaeon UBA537 | reverse complement strand
GACCTCCTCAACGCCAAGCTGTCCGACGATGCGGACAGGACCATGGCGATAATGATCCTCCAGCAGACCTGCGTCAGGAAGAAGTACGCCGCGAACTTCTCCAACTCGGACAGCACCATGACCCGCTGCCAGTTCTGCGGAAACATGGTCCAGATCGACAGGAACACGTCGTTCTGCCCGCACTGCGGCAAGAGCTTCAAGCAGATCTGTCCGAAATGCGGGACAGCCCAGCAGTCCACCAACGCCGTCTGCATAAAATGCGGGCTCAATTTCAAGGAGGACCTCAAGAAGGCCGACGGAATGGCCATGACCATCCGCATGGACCTTCAGAGAGGACGCGTGGAGAAGGCGGAGAAGAGCCTCGCCGCTCTTGAATCGCAGTTCCCAGGCTACTCGTCTCTCGGAACCCTCAAGGCCGACCTCTCGAAGATCAAGGAGCATGTGAAGGCCAGCAGGAGATACCTGATGGACTGCTTCGACGACAGGAGGTTCTACGAAGCGAAGATCGGCATCGAAGCCCTCCAGGAGAAGTACGGCGGCATCCTGAGCGACGACCTGGAGCTCTCTGCAAGATACAGCGAGTGCGTCAGAAGATGCAACGACGCCGACGCCCTCTATAAGAAGGCCCAGATCTCCGATTCCAAGGCCAGGAAGACGGCGTTCTACGTGGCGGCCATAGATCAGTGCCCGGACCACCCGCAGGTCAAGGCCAAGCTCAGGGAGGACCCGCCCGAGGAGCCGTGCAACATCTCCGCCAGCACGGACGGACGGTCCATCAGCATATCGTTCGAGCCTCCGGCCGACACCGCCAACGTGACGTACAGCATCTTCAGGTCGGAGGATACCCTGCCCATGGTGACGGAGGACACGAAGCCTCTGGCCAGCATCCCGGGGACGTCGTACCTCGACAAGACGGCCGTGCCCGGAGTCGAGTACTACTACTCGGTATACGCCAAGCGCTGGGGGGTGCTCTCCCGCGATGCGGCGAAGATAGGTCCCGTGTTCATGCTCCAGGAGGTGGAGGATGTCAACATCGAGCCGATAACCGGAGGGCTCCGCATAATGTTCACTAAGCCCCGCGGGGCCTCTAGGGTCAGAGTCTGGCGCTCCAGAGGCGACAACGGCAAGGAGATCGCCCTCAACGGGAACGACGTCTACGACGATATAGGCCTCGAAGGAGGTGCGGAATACACCTACCTGTTCATCACGGAGTACAACGTCAAGGGCAGGATCGAGAGGACCGAAGGGGTCCGCTACGTCAGATCCACCGTCGAGTTCCCGGAGCCCGTCCGCGACATGGCGATCAGATGGAACAAGGCGGACGGGACGTACAGCGCCAAATGGACGACCGTCTATCCCGTGACCCTATATGCATCCAAGAAGAAGCTCAACATAGACGGCCGCGTCCAGAACATGTCCGACATAGAATCGTGGATGAGCAGGGTCGTTCCGATCGAGGAGTACTCCAACGGGATCAAGTTCACCATGGAGGACGGGGCGATACAGTACCTCTATCCCGTGATCCAGAAGGAGACTGTCGGAGTCATCGGCGACCAGACCACCGTCGCCAATCTGAAACCGTTCAGAGACGTGGAGTACCGTATCTGCGGAAAGGACTGCGTAGTCACGATGGGATGGCCTCCCAAGGCCGTCGGCGCCAGGATCAGGATCATCAACGGAACCGAGAAGGAAGGGGACGAATCCGATGCGGAGACCGTGTCGATAAGCGCCGAGCAGTACCGTAGCGACAAGCAGATCCGCATACCCATGGGCCGCTACAGGCTGAGGACGCTGAAGCTCTACGCCGAGTACATGATCGACGGCGTCCGCAAGGAATCGCGCGGAATGTCCGTGGAGGTCCATTCCGGCGACAGCAGCAAGATACGCTACACTGTGAAGAAGGAGCGCGGCGGAGTCGCTATCGGGATCGATGCGGGCAGCGCCAGAGAGCTGCCGCCTATGATGCTCGTGAGGTCCGTGGAGGGGATACCTCTGAAGAGGACCGACGGCGACGTCGTGTGGAGGTCGAACGGACCGGTCGGACTGCAGGGCGGAAAGACCGTCGTGACCATCCCGGATCAGAACCTGAAGGACATCGAGCATTGCAGGCTCTTCTTCGAAGACGACAGCAGCTACTACGAATTCAGATTCATCCACCCGCTGTACAGGGAGAGGAGCAGATGAAGGCCAAATCCAAGGACAAGCCGAGCCGCGAGTACACCTGCCCGTACTGCTTCGCCACGGTAGATCTGGACCGCATCCACTACCAGTGCTCCAGCCCGGGATGCGCCAGAGAGTTCGCATCCAGAGCGTCAAGCACGCGCAGCAGGGACGCGGAGAAGTACGTGTCCGCAGACGGACGGAACGAGATCGACTATGAGAAGTGCCTGATATACAACAAGGATCCCCGCGGACCCGATGCGATCGTGGCGAAGAACCACATCATCCGCGATTCCAGCGGGACCTGCGACATATGCGGACGCCCCGCCTACATCAGGCTCTGTCCGTTCTGCAACAGCCAGATACCTCCGGGTGCGGAGGAGGACGGCAACAGGATATTCGTCATACTCGGGCCCAAGAGCGTCGGCAAGAGCCACTACACCGCCGTGCTGATCAATCAGCTCAAGGAGGTCGTCTCCAAGGAGTTCAACTGCATCCTCAACCCGGCGACCGATGAGACCACGATGAAGTACCGCGACGTCTACTACCACAGGCTCTTCGAGGAGATGTACAAGCTCCGCCCGACGGCCTCCTACGAGACGTCCGTGGAGAGCAAGGAACCCCTGATCTACTACCTCAGGGTGTTCGAAGGAGAGAGGCCCCTCGTCTACACCTTCGCGTTCTTCGATACCGCCGGAGAGGACCTGGTTACACTGGAGAGGATGACGTCCCTCAGTCTGAACTCGTTCATCGCCAAGGCCTCTGGTATCGTCTATCTCGTGGACCCGCTCCAGGTGCCGTTCATCAACAGGAGGATCAACATGGAGGCCAAACCGGCCGTGGGTCCCGATGCATCGGACATCCTGAACAACATCTGCCAGATCATCCGCAGGAACAAGGGGCTCAGATCCGGTGCGAGGATCGACATCCCCATCGCGGTCACTCTGACGAAGACGGATGTCCTGATGAAGAATCCGGAGAACGAGGAGGAGGACAAGGTCGTCATCGGCGCCTGTTCGTCGCTCCACATACCCCGTGAGAACGGAAAGTACGACGAGGAGAACTCGGAGCAGATCGATGCGGAGCTCGAGGAATACATAAGAAGGACGATGGGGAACAACTTCCTGCAGATCGTGAGCGGATTCAAGGAGCACCGCTTCTTCGCCGTCTCGGCGCTAGGATGCAATCCCGTGTCGGAGAGGCTTCCGAGAGGGGTGGCCCCGTTCAGGGTCGAGGATCCCTTCCTTTGGCTCATGCACATCTGGAACGACGAGGATCAAGGGAGGGATAGGAGATGAAGGAGAACGCCAGCGACAGACTGAAGAACTTCCTTGTCAACGGGATAGGAACATCGGCCAGACAGGACGATGCGCTGCCGGATTCCGTCTTCGAGCAGGAGACCGGTGAAGAGCGCATCCCGGAGGAGGGTACGTACTGCTGGGAATCAACCGCCGAGACGCCCCAAGCTGCTCCGGCGGAGCTGTCATCGCTCGAAGCGGACATCTCGGAGATCAGGGAGATGCTCAAGGAGCTTCTCGCCAGAGAGGCGCCGTCCGCCCCGGACATGAGCGCGTATCTGACCACCAGAGAGCAGTCCAAGGCCATGAACGCCACCGTCGCCAAGCTGGAGGCGTCGTCTTCCAACAAGGTGCTGGTCGCCGCCCTCGAGCAGATCTGCTCGATGAGGGAGGATTTCTTCAGACTGTGCAAGGGGATGGAGGAGAGGATCGACGAGCTCGATGCGGCGACCGTCCTGTCGAGCTTCCAGGCCTATGAAGTGGACATGGAGAACATCCTCATGGATTCGGGAGTGTTCATCGGCCACTTCGACTTCCCCAGAATCAACACGCTCCACCAAAGGATCGTCGGCGTCGTGCCGACCGGCGATAAGGAGAAGGACGGCACGATCGCGACAAGGTTATCGGACGGATACAAGCTGGCCGACAAGGTCCTACTGAAGGAGAAGGTCGAAGTCTACAAGTTCGACAGGAACCTGGCTCCGGAAGAGGCCCCCGTCGAAGCGGAATCCGAAGAAGAAGTCGAAGAGACGCCTTCCGAACCTGCAGCCGCACCCGGGAACGAGGTCCCCTCCGATACGGAGGAGACTCCCGCTACCGAGCAGACCGAAGAGCCTGCTGCTGAAACGCTTTCGGAAACACTTGAACAGACCGTCGCAGAAGAAGACGTGATGGAGGAAAAGGAATGACAGACTATTGCATCGGCATAGACCTGGGCACGACGTACTCGTGCCTCTCCTATATCGACGAGGATGGGGACCCGGTAGTTGAGAAGAACTTCGAGCAAGAAGACACTACTCCGTCCGTCATCCTGTTCAACGACAACGGCGAGATCATCGTCGGTTCTCCTGCAAAGGAGATGGCATCCATGTACGGCCCCGACAGGGTCGTCAGTGCCATCAAGAGGCACATGGGAACCGATTACGAGGTCGAGATCGACGGCGAGAAGTACAACCCCGTCATGCTCTCCGCGGTCATCCTCAGGAAGATGATCAACGATTTCAACGACAACCACGGCACCGACATCAAGAAAGCCGTCATCACCTGCCCCGCGTACTTCGGACAGAACGAGAGGGAGGCCACGAAGACCGCCGGGAACATCGCCGGACTCGACGACGTCACCGTCATCAACGAGCCCACCGCCGCCGCCATCTCCTTCGGATTCGGAAACTCCGAGGGAAAGAAGAGGGTCCTCGTCTACGATCTGGGAGGAGGAACCTTCGATGTCACCGTCCTGGAGATCGACGGAAAGAACTTCACCGCGGTCGCCACCGATGGAGAGAGGCTCCTCGGAGGAAAGGACTGGGACGCCGTCATATCCAAGATCATCAAGGACAAGGTCGCCGAGGAGATCGGAGTGGACCCCAGCTCCCTCGATGACGATGAGGAGGTCATGCAGAACCTCGCCATCAACTCCGAGACGTTCAAGAAGAGGCTCTCCGTCGCCGAGAACATCAAGGGAACGCTCACCGTCAACGGACAGAAGGTCGTCTTCACCATCACTCGCGACGAGTTCGAGGCCGCTTCCGCCGGACTCATCCAGACCACAGTCGAGATAATGGAGCGCGTCCTCGCCACCGGCAACTTCGAGATGAAGGACATCGACGAGGTCCTTCTGGTCGGAGGATCCTCCAGGATGCCCCAGGTGAAGGCCGCTATCGCAGCAAGGTTCCCTGATGCCAACATCAAGGTCTTCGATCCCGACCAGTCCGTCGCCAAGGGTGCCGCCATCTTCTGCGCATCCAATGCGAACACCGTCTCCGCCGTCGATCCCTCGACCGGAGAAGAGGTCGTCCAGCCTGCGGAAGGAGCCATCTCGGTGCACAACGTGTTGAGCAAGACCTTCGGCATCAAGGCGTACTACGATGACGGCAGCGAAGCCATCTCGAACATCATCTTCAGGAACGAGGTCCTGCCCATCGAGAACATCAAGACCTACTATCCCGCCGAGGACGGTCAGATGGAGATCAAGGTCGAGATCTACGAGGATTCCGCCTGCAACAACGAGGAGGGAAGGAGAACGGAGACCATCGAGGCCGTTCCCATCGGAGAGTTCATGATGACTCTGCCCGACGGTGTCACCAAGAACACCCCCATCACCGTCAGATTCACCGCTACCGACGAAGGTATCCTCTTCGCAAGCGTCGACTGCCTCGGCGAGCACACGGATTACCAGATCGAGAACGACCTCAAGATGTCCGAGGAGGACATCAAGAAGTCCCAATCTCTGGTAGAGAAGGTCACCAACGCATGATGACCGCCGGGCCTACGGGCCCGGCAAACCTTTTACCGATTTCTTTCACTCTTCTCCGACGCCCTCGGGCACAAGTATCACGGTGCAACGGGCGTTCTTCGCCACGCTGTCCGATACGCTGCCCAGGAAGAATCTGTCGAGAGAAGAACGCTCCGGACGACCGAGGATCACGACGGAGCAGTCGAACCTCTCAGCAACATCCAGTATGGTCTCGTCAGGCCTGCCGCTCTCGATCATAGTATGGACGACCGCGCCTTCGGAGGCGGCGACACGCTGAGAGGCCTGCATGTACTCGCATACGGATTCAGGCGCCTCCGGTTCATCATCCCTGACGACTGTGAGGATGTAGAGGGGCTCGTCGAATCTGATCGAATATTTAATCGCGTAGTCCAACGCGGCATCGCTCGAAGACATGCCGTCATAGGCTAGGAGCACAGACATGGTAACAACGTTCCATTGGATGCCGATAGCGATATTAAAGTTCGCCCTCGACGACTGAGAATTGAGATGGGGGAGAGGTGAGATCCTCCCCCTAAAGGGTTTGAGAGAATTATGAACCTATCAGAGGCCGTAGTTCTTCAGGTTGTACCTGGGAACAACGTCCTTGAACTCCTTGTCGGCCCACTCGAGGAACTTGGATTCCTCTTCAGGCAGAGCGTCCATCTTCTTCTTGGAGTCCTGGAGGACCTCGAGCTGCTTGTTGGTCAGGGCGAGCTCCTTCTTGTTGTATCCATCGAGGAGGATGTTGGCGGCGGTCTGTCCGGCGGCCTTGGCACGGAGGTACAGGTTGTCGCCGACGTCGGCGATGGCCTTTCCAATCTGCCAGGCGTGGTCGTAGGCGAGGATGTAGGCCTCGGGTCCTCTGTACCTGTCAGAGTACATGTACAGGTCCCTGAGGGTCTTCTCCTGCTTCATCTGGATGGCGGTGTTCATCAGAGCGCACTCGTATCCGAGGGATCCGAGCCAGCACTGGACGGAGGTTCCTCCGAACTCGGGGTGGTACTCGACGGACTCGTTGGACCAGAGGTCGGCGCACTGGGCGATCAGGTTGCCCTGCAGGTCGCAGTGGGCGCACTGGCAGTTCTTACCCTCCTG
>DATC01000147.1 GCA_002504495.1 Methanomassiliicoccaceae archaeon UBA537 | reverse complement strand
TCACCGATTAATTGGGAATAAAAACGATGAGTGGACCCAGCCGGATTCGAACCGGCGACCTCCGCCGTGTGAAGGCGACGTCATAACCAACTAGACCATGAGTCCAATGGTACGGACAATCAGTCACCCCTATATAATCCTGATTTCGGTGGTGGGCCTGGCCGGAATCGAACCAGCTGTCTTCGCCTTGTAAGGGCGACGTCATAACCAATAGACCACAGGCCCGCAACCGTCCGTATGGCCACTCCGTATATAATCGGAACCCCGACCTCCGCATACGTGCCTATTATTATCCCATAACCGATATCCCTGCCCGAGAGACATGGTTGACGGACCGCTTACTGATTTCGAGCTCTACTATACGAAGAACGGATTGGTACAGGTCTCCAACGATGTCAGACGCCAGATCCTCCGTGAACTGGAGACCCGCAACCTCTCCCTGACCGATCTGTCCAAGATCACGAAGAAAGCCCAATCGACCCTCTCCGTGCATCTCGACAAGATGATCTCCGAGGGACTCATCTCTGTTCATGACGATCCCGACGACAGTCGCAGGAAGATCTACGCGCTGACCTCGGTCATGCTCGCGTATTCGAAGCCTCCGTCCGACGAGGCCATGTCCATAGCGATGAAGGTCCTCTCGGAAGTGGCCGGCGATCCTGCGAGCACCCGCGATGCCCTTGTCAAGTTCATATTCCTGGGATTCGACGGGCTGGGCCTCTCCATCGAACCGATGGCGTCGATCCTCGGATCCATCCACGCCATGGCTCTGAACGGATCCCTTACAGGCAAGACGTTCGAGGAGACGGTCGCCAACGCCCGCGACTACTACCACAAGATGGGATTCGGAGAAGCCAGCGTGTTCTCCCTCAAGCCGCTGTCCATCATCATCAAGGACAACCTCTCCTTCACGGAGGACTCTGCGAAATCCCTGGGCCATTACGCGACCGGATTCTTCTCCAAGATCGTGGAGGATGCCACGGGAAAGACCTATTCGGTCGTCTCGAGCGAGGTCTTCGGCTCCGAATGCAACTATTTCAAATTCACCATCGAGCCGTCGTCCGAGGCGTGATCGCCGCTTCGGCTCAAAGGTCAGGAGAGCGCCGTTGCCTAGCACCTCGCACGACACGAGGGTCATCTGAAGACCTCCTTCGCACACGCGACCCGGACCATCGCAGGGCGTCGGCGACGTACGGCCTCCGATGACCAGGCCTCCGACGAATACGGAATACCTGTCCACCAGACCCGCGCGGAAGAACGATGCTATCGTCTCTCCTCCGCCCTCCACCAGGAGGCTCTCGATGCCCACATCCTCGGCCAGGGTCTCCAGAAGCGCCTTCAGGTCTATCTCGTCCTTGCCTAGACGATAGATCTCCTCGCAGTCCCACTCGCGATCGCATCCCTCCAGCGTCACCATGATGGTGGGCGCGCGATCGTCCAGTATCCTGGCGTCATCCGGCGTCCTGCCATGGGGATCGAGGACGATCCTGATGGGATTGGTGTCGTAGTCCAGATCCTTGAGCGTCAGATGCGGATCGTCGGCGATTACGGTGCCTACGCCGACGAGTATGGCGTCGTACTTCCTTCTCAGTCCTTTGGCCCGCGCCTTGTCCTCATCCGACGATATCGCGACCTGGGTGCGTTCCGGGCCTGCTATCTTCCCGTCGGCGGACATGGCGCAGTTGACGAGGACGAACGGTCTCATGGCCTCGCCCCCGGAGTGA
Organism: Methanomassiliicoccaceae archaeon UBA537; assembly: GCA_002504495.1. Taxonomy (GTDB): domain Archaea; phylum Thermoplasmatota; class Thermoplasmata; order Methanomassiliicoccales; family Methanomethylophilaceae; genus Methanoprimaticola. The sequence continues at coordinate 1,106 of DATC01000147.1, read as the reverse complement.
CGGTGAACCTGTAGAGGTCCCCGATGCGCTCGACGCCGAACTTGACGTCCAGGAAGGATTCCAAGGTGTCCATCTGGCTCAGCAGGTGCCTGCTTATCCTCGACACGTAGAACGAGCTCTCGCCGGTGGCCATGGCCATGTAGGGCAGGAGCTGGTCCGCTGTATGGACGTCCACTGTCGCGCCGCTCCTCATCTCGTTGATCAGGTCGTTCGCTGCATCGCGTCCGCTGCGATCCGGAGAATGCCCTCTTGCCGACAGGGCGTTGCTTCCAAGCATGCCGTTCTCGTACTCGGCCACCAAGACCAGGCCCGCACCGCGCGAATCGCCGTCGGTGTGCTGCGTCTCGATATCGACATCCGCTATGCCTCCGAAGGCATCCGCACAGCTCTTGACCATGGCCTCCGGAATCCAGTCCGCCAGTCTCTGATAGAAGCAGATGCCGTGCACGCTCTTCAACTCCCCCAACCTGTCGAGGTTCAGCGGGGAGATGTCGCCTATTGGATCCAAGGACGCTATGACGCGGCCTCCGCCCTGAGGATAGAATCCGCGGTCTATTATCTTCGCATCAGCGGTTATGCCCATCCTGTCCATCATCGGGAACAGAAGCGCGGAATAGGAATCGATCGGAGGCGCCCACATCACGTTCGTTCCGCCGGATATGTCTATATTCATCCGTTTGCGATGGCTCCTGGCCGCCAGGAGCATGGCCTGGAGGACGAGGCTTATGCTGCCGGCGGAGCTGATGTTGACGTCGATATCGTAGATCTGCTCGTCGCCGGGACGGAAGAAGAGCTCCGACGATCCTACGGAGCAGCCCTCCACCTCCGATCCGGCCATCCTGGCGACGGCACGGACGGCGGCCACATGCTGCCTGGAGAGCCCGTTCGTCGGCCTGTTCTCCCTGATACGGGTCAGATGGACCGGGATGCCCGTAACGGTGGACATGGCCACCGAGGTGCGGACCATCTGCCCTCCCCCCTCTCCGCGGGAGCCGTCTATCTCGATCATCTGGTGCATGAAGACGCCCATGCGGACTGTTCTAATTAGGATTGCCCAAGGACCGTCCGAGGACATGATTCCGAAATAATTCTCCGCGCAATTAATC
>DATC01000015.1:1849-7132 GCA_002504495.1 Methanomassiliicoccaceae archaeon UBA537 | reverse complement strand
CTACATGCACATGAAGGGCACTGTTCTGCTCTATTCCATCTCATTCTGGGGGAAGGTTCCGTTCGTGAAGCACGAAAGAGTACATCGCGAGTGAACCTGAATCATGCAGTTGGGTGCTTCCAGATCCCCCTGTGGCATGATGTCTCGCCGCTCATGCTAGGGACTCCTTCCGGCCCGCCATCTATGCCGAGGGGCTCGAACAGATCGGTTCAGAAAATGGCAAGGGCGGAGGAAGTGCGTACGAACCCTATTCCGGATTCGTCGACATCAGCTCGGCTTTCGGAACCTCCCTCGGGGATGCCTCCATCGAACGGGATTATGTACAGGTTCATGATAGGGTCGGTCCATGAGAACCGCTCTTACGATCGCGGGCTCCGATTCCATAGGGGGTGCGGGCATCCAGGCCGATGTCAAGGCCATGTCCGTCCTCGGAGTCCATGCCGCGACCGTCGTCACCGCCGTCACCGCGCAGAACACATGCGGTGTCGACGACATCCTCCCCATCCCCGGGGAGTTCATCAAGGAGCAGCTGGAGGCTGTTCTGAAGGACGCCGATATCAAGGCGATCAAGACGGGGATGCTCTACAGCGCAGAGGTGGTCGGGATCGTCGCGGACATCCTCGAAGACCATGAGGCGCCGCTGATCGTGGATCCCGTGATGGTCGCTGGAACCGGCAGCTCCCTGATGCAGGGAGACCTGGTCCACGCCCTGAAGAGGAAGCTGCTGCCCATATGCGAGCTCGTGACTCCGAACAAGCCCGAAGCCGAGGCCCTGGCGGGAATCAAGATCAGGTCCAAAGACGATGAAAAGTACGCCGCCGAAGTCATAGGAAAGGAGGGCTCCGCCGTTCTGATGAAGGGCGGCCATTTCAACACCGCCACGACCGTGACCGATATGCTCTATCTCTCTGCGGACTTCACCATGATCGAATATCCGAAGCTCGACAAGGCGGGCCACGGAAGCGGATGCGTCCTGTCCTCCTACATCACCGCCCATATGGCCAAGGGATTGGACGTGGCCAACGCCGTATTCAAATCCAGAGCCATGATCCAGGAGGCCATCGCCACCCAATACGCCGTCGGACACGGCGACAAGGTGGTCGACCCGGTCGTCGCCGAAGGAAAGACTGACGTGTTCCAGGTCCTGGATTCCGTAGACGCCCTCGCGAACAGAGTGATCGACATCGTTCCCGAGGAGCTCGTTCCGAAAGGCGGCATGAACATCGCCATGGCTGTGGAAGGCGCCGCTGGTCCGGAGCAGATCGCGGCGATCGACAAGAGGCTGATCGTCCACAACGGACTACTCCGCAAGGGAGGATCGGCGAAGTTCGGCGTGGCGGAAGGACTGTCCTACATCCTTCTTGCTGTAATGGAGAAGCATCCAGAGGTCAGATGCATAATGAGCCTGGCCTGCACCAAGGACCTTCTGGACATATTCGAGGAGGTCGGGATGACCGTTGTGTTCGCCGACCTGTCCATGGACAGACTGACCGAATCCACCGAATCTGCCATATCAAAGCTCAAGACGGCACCGGACGCCATAGCGGACAAGGGTTCCAAGAAGAACCGCGTGGTTCGCATCCTGGCCAAGGATGAGGAGGACATGCTGTCCAAGCTGGAATCCATCCTCTGAAAACCCTGCCTGCTCCGGCAGGCGTTCTCCCCCTCTTCCGAACCGTAGAACAGGAACGGAAGAAGCATCTTTCACAACTGTTGTATAAAAAAGGTGACCGGGCTTCCGCCCGGCCTGGGATCAGTTGATCGAAACGATGCTGATCTCGAAGTAGAGGGTTTCATTGTACTGCGCGTCGCAGGTCTTGTAGGTGAACTCGCCGGAGCCGAGGGAGGTCACGAACCAGGTGGTGCCGTCGTACTGCTCGAACTCGACCATCTGGATGCCGTCGCCGACAGCCTTGGTGTCGGTGAAGGAGACGGTGAAGTTCACCTTGTTATCGCTCACGGAGGTGACGGCGAAGGAGATCTTGCCGAACCTGCTGTCCTCGTTGCCGTAGTACTCGTAGGTCTTTCCGACATCAGGATAGTTGGAGACGAGGACGGAGTTGCCGTTGTACATCGCCTGGGCGGTCCATCCGTAGGTGGTCGTGAAGGAGGTGTACTGGCCCGCCTCGAGGTCCACATCGGGATACTGCTCGTCGAAGGCGGCCTTGGGAACGGTGTAGTTCGCAGGGATGCTCATAGCGGTGCCGATGGTGTTCTCGGTGTTGGTGGCCGTGTATCCCTCTCCCTTGGGGATCATGACCTTGAACGTGTCGCCTACCTTGTGTCCGACGATGGCGTTCTCGAACATCTCGAGGGCGCCCTTGGATCCGATGGTGACATCGAACGTGGAGTAGCTGCTCTTGGAGAACGAGCTGATCTTCGCGACGGAGTCGTCCTTTCCGATGTTCTCGTAGGAAGTGTCGAACACGACGGCGTTCTCTTCGCCGTAGTACGCGTACAGAGAACCAGTGTAGTTAACAACGACCTTGTCGCCATATGCGGCGACCGTTTCGTCCTCGTGGATGTAGTGCTGGTCCACGAACGAACCGACCACTCCGACGCAAGCGACGATGAACACAACGAAGCAGACCGAGAATATCGGGTCGCGCTTCTTTTTGACGCCTTCGCCAGTCATATCTTATCAGGGCGCCGATTGCCTGCCCACTAATAAAAGCTTCTAGTGCTTCATCCGTGCCCGGAACGCGGAAGACGTCCTTCGCCTGACCCTGAAACGGACGCCCCATGACCCGGCCATGCGCTCGCACTTCTCCAACGACTCCTCGGGTATGGTCCCTCCCACGACCGAGACCGTCACATCGGGCACGGAGCCCCTGATCTCCTCGATGAAGGCCAGCAGGGCATCGTAGGATCCGGGTCCGAAAGCGGGCCTGCACAGCTCCTGGTACTCCTCCGCATCGGATGCGTTGAGGCTCACGGACACGGCGTCTATCGCTCCGGCGAGCTCCGGGACTATGTCCCTGCCGTTGATCAGATTCCCTAGGCCGTTGGTATCGAGACGGATCGAGGCATGGGTGTTGCGGCGTATCCATCCGGCGACCTCCAGAAGGGTGCCGAGACGCTCCGTCGGTTCGCCGTATCCGCAGAAGACGATCTCCTCCGCATCGGATGCGCGCCTCGAGATCTCCGCCTCGATCTCCCCAGCTGACGGCTCGCTCTTCAGCCACAGGTCGTCGGCGTCGCCCAGCCTCCTCGTGTCGTTCCTCACGCAGAACTCGCACCTGCAGGGGCACCTGTTGGTCATGTTGATGTACCATCTGGAGCCGTAGCGATAGAGGATGCTCATGAACCGCTGACCGGTCGAACCCGTACTTCAGACTGTCGGAGCAACGCGGAAATACGCCCCCTCCCGTGTCCGTTCCATGTTCGATCTGTACGTGGTGACGGATGCCGCGCTCTCGAAGGGGCGCAGCGACGTCGAGATAGCCGGACTGGCCTACGAAGGCGGGGCCGATGCCGTCCAGCTCAGGATGAAGGGCGCCGACGGCGGAGAGATGCTCGCCGCCGCCAAGGAGATCGCCGCCATCGCACGCGAGAAGGATCGCTTCTTCTTCGTCGACGACAGGGTGGATGTGGCAATGGCCTCCGGTGCGGACGGGGTCCATCTGGGGCAGTCGGATATACCGGTCCGCGACGCCAGGCGCATCATGGGGGACGACGCGATAATCGGAGTCTCCGTGCAGACCGTCGAGCAGGCCGTCGAAGCCCGGGACGGAGGGGCCGACTACCTCGGTGTCGGCGCGGTGTTCAGGACAGCGACGAAGCCCGATGCCGTCCAGGGGATAGGCCTCGGCCCCGTCTTCGAGATCAGGCAGGCCGTCGACATACCTGTAGTGGCCATAGGCGGGATAAACCGCGGGAACATCCAGGACGTGATCCACGCCGGAGCCGATTCGGCTGCCGTGGTATCCGCCGTCGTGGCGCAGGACGATCCGCGCGCCGCCGCCCATGAGCTGCGGGACCTGATACTTAAAGCACGCTTGCAGGGCATTCAGGTTCCATGAACGCAGGCCGTCCGTGGAAACAGACTGAAAGACGCGGTTCGACGTCCTGATGGCTGGAGCTTATATAGACTCGAATCATACGGAGATCCACGGGAGATGGAGGGTGGAAATACCCGGATTGCGTCTACAACCCGGGCAGGCCCCAAACCTGGCCAAGCTCCGACCGCTTTACAGCAGGTCGAAGACCTTCGCAAGGATGCGGATCGCATCAAGCAAGGCTTCGAGGATTTTTATCCTCCTGTTCTCAGATGAGTCCGTCATCTGATATCACCCTGGAGAGAGGGTCTACTCTCTCCGGGACTCCCCTTTCCGTCCATACTATAAGATGCATCTGCCACCGTGTTTCTTGCGATGCAGGATGGCATGCATGGTACTGCTTTCGATCGTCAGCGGAGGACGCGGAACACGATCGAACGAGCCTTGCTTCTCTTCGTGATATCTCGGGGGCCCCATGGATGCATTCTAAAGCAATAACTACGTAATTCGTAGATTGAATGCTGAATTACGATGGATTCTGCATCAATGCATTCGTTGTTCGTATCGTGCAGACTGCTGAATTTTTATAGGGGTACTTAATTCGGACGCTCCAATGTGCTACGACGTTGTCATAATAGGCGCAGGATGCGCTGGCCTGACTGCAGGCATCTACGCCAGATCCAAGATGATGAAGACCCTCATCCTGGACTCAGGACGCGTCGGAGGACAGCTCGTCAGCCTGTATCCCGAGAAGGGGATACACAACTATCCCGGATTCGAGACCATACAGGCACGGAAGCTCTCGGACAGGCTCTACGCTCAGGCGGAATCGACAGAGTGCGAGATCCACGAGAACGAGAAGGTCACGGACATCGTGAACGTCGATGACGGTCTTCTGGTCACCACCTCGAAGGGCGAGTACAAGACCAAATCGGTCATCGTGGCCATAGGCATGGGAAGCTTCAAGCCCAGGAAGATGGGATGCCCCGGCGAGGAGGAGCTCTTCGGCAAGGGCGTGACATACATCCTTCCGCCCAAGGAGGAGCTCGTCGGGAAGAAGGTCACCATGTTCGGCGGGGGCAACAGTGCCATCGACATGGCGCTCGTCTCCGACACCGTGACGGAGACCACCCTGGTCCACAGGAGGCCCGAGTTCAGGGCGGACGAGATGACGGTCAACCACCTCAAGGAATCCAACGTCAGATGCATCATGAGCGCCAATCTCAAGAGCATCAACGGAACCGACAAGGTCGAATCCGTCACCCTCTCGGTCGAAGGACAGCCC
>DATC01000015.1:617-1843 GCA_002504495.1 Methanomassiliicoccaceae archaeon UBA537 | reverse complement strand
TCATCCCCACGGACCTGGTCGTCATCAACATCGGCATCTCGGCCGATCTCGAGGACCTCAGAGTCTGGAACCTGGACCTCAACGAGGACGGCCTCGTGAAGGTCGGCTTCGACATGGCCACCAGCCGCCCCGGCATCTTCGCCTGCGGAGACGTCGTCAGCTATCCCGGCAAGGTGAAGCAGATCACCACCGCCATGGGAGAGGCCACCACCGCGGTCCTCATGGCCCACAAGTTCGTCAAGAAGCCGTACTACGCCTGACCGACGGGATTATCAGAACCGGCGCGATTCCGATCGCGTGGAAAGATCGTTCACGGCCGAAGGGCTGCTATTCGACAGACACGGGACAGGCCCCGGATGGGTCCGCGCGGAAGAAGGCCGCATCGTATCGATGGGTCGCGGTCGGTGCCCGTTCGATGCCGACGCATCGGGATTCATTCTGACCGACATCCTCAACATGCACACCCACTGCGCGGACTACGGGCTCCGCATCCCATCGGGGATGTCCCTCGAAGATCTCGTCGCCCCGCCGGACGGATTGAAGCACAGGTATCTGCGCACCGCTCCCGAATCAGAGATCCGCGGGTCCATGATCCGCTTCTCCGAGGATTCCAGAGCCTTCGGGTCCGCATCGTTCGTGGATTTCCGCGAGGGCGGCGTCGAAGGCTGCAGGATGCTCCGCGAGGCGGCTCCCAAAGCAGTGATACTGGGAAGACCCGTATCCCCCGAGTTCGATCCGGAGGAGATCGCCCGGATCCTGGAATACGCCGACGGCATAGGCATCCCCAGCATATCGGATATGGACATCGGATACATCGAATCCGTCGCAGATGCCGTCCGCGATGCCCGCAGGATATTCGCCCTCCATGTCAGCGAGAGGGTGCGCGAGGACATCGACCTCGTCCTCTCCCTCGACCCCGCCTTCGTGGTCCATATGTGCGAGGCCACCGACGACGACATCTGCAAGTGCGCGGAGGCGGAGGTGCCGATAGTCGTCTGCCCCACATCGAACGCGTACTTCGGGAAGAGGTGCCCGGCCGCCAGAGTCCTGGCGAACGGAGCGGATATGGCCTTGGGCACCGACAACGGGATGATCCGCTCCCCGGACGCCGTGGACGAGGCCGCGGTGCTCGCGGGGCTGCTCCAGGAAGAGGACGATCCTCTCGTTTCCGCCATGAAGTCCCTGACCGCAGCCAGCGGGAAGATATTAAATGCTGTGAGGGTCAA
>DATC01000015.1:0-575 GCA_002504495.1 Methanomassiliicoccaceae archaeon UBA537 | reverse complement strand
GCCGCGTTGCGCGGACCCGTCACCGTCATCCCGTCGCCGGAACCGGAGGCAGGAGTGGAGCGGTCGCGCATAGCGGAAAGAGCAGTTCTGAACTGGAAGGAGAACGAGGATTATGGCATTCAAGAACATACTTGTGCCCACTGACGGAAGCGAATACACCAAGGCCGCGGTCAGGAAGGCGGTCGAGCTCGCCAAACTGTCCGGCGGGAAGATAACAGCCCTCTACGTCCTCGACCAGACGGTGCTCACCAACATGCCCATGGACACCGCCGTCATGAACGTCTACAACACCCTCGAGAAGGAGGGGAAGGCTGCTGTGGACTTCGTCCGCGACGTGGCCACCGAGGAGGGCATTCCGGTCGAGCTCTCCATCAAGGAGGGGACGCCGGTCAAGGTCATCCTGGACGAGTCCCCCAAGTACGACATCATCGTCATGGGGACCCTCGGAAGGACCGGCATGTCGAAGCTCCTGATGGGAAGCGTCGCCGAAAGGGTCGTCAGAGCCTCCCAGTGCCCCGTGATGGTCGTAAGGTCGACGGAGGTCGCGAATTGACGCAGTACAAGACCGTGGCGTA
>DATC01000129.1 GCA_002504495.1 Methanomassiliicoccaceae archaeon UBA537 | reverse complement strand
CAAGTGCCCCGACTGCGGAGCAGAGCAGATCGTGTTCAAGAAGGCCGCAACCAAGGTCGTCTGCAACGTCTGCGGCTCCACTCTCGTCGTCCCCAAGGGCGGTGTCGGCGAGATCAAGGGCGAGATCCTCGAGGTCGTCGACTGATGTCGAGGGTCAGAGGCTTCCCGGAGAACGGCGAACTCGTCGTGTGCACTGTGAAGAGCGTCAAGAATTTCGGCGCTTTCGTTTCACTTGACGAGTACGACGACAAAGAAGGGTTCGTCCACGTCCGGGACGTCGCTACTGGCTGGGTCAAGTACATCAGAGACTACGTCAGGGAAGGCCAGAAGGTAGTCTGCAAGGTCCTGGGCGTGGATTCATCCAAAGGCCACATCGACCTTTCCCTGAAAGCCGTCAACGACCACCAGAAGAGAGAAAAGATCCAGCAGTGGAAGAACGAGAAAAAGGCCGAGAAGCTCGTCGAGATCATGGCTGAGCGCATGTCGATCTCCATCGACGACGCGTACGACATGTTCGGAAACGAGCTCCTCGACGACTACGAATCCCTCTACGACGCATTCGAGTCCGCAGTAGCAGATACCGAGACGTTCCTCGAAGACTACTCCGGAGACTGGACCGACACCTTCATAGAGGTCGCCAGAGAGAACGTCGCACCCCCATCCGTGCAGATCGACGGCATACTGGAGATGACCTCTAGCGCCCCCAACGGAATGGAGCTCGTGCGCAATGCGCTCAAGAAGGGAGAAGAAGCGGCTGAAGGTGCCGATGCGGAGATAACGTGCGTCGGATGCCCGAGATACAGAATCGTGGTCAAGGCCCCCGAATACAAGGAGGCTGAGGAGATCATGAAGAACGTATCCGCAGCGGCCATCAACGATCTTATCGCGAACGGGGGCACCGCCTCCCTTAAACGCGAAAGCAAATGAGTTCAAACCTCAGGCGCTGCACGGAATGCGGTCGCTATTCTCTCAGCGACAGATGCCCCGTCTGCAGCGCCTCGACATCCTGTCCAGTACCGCCCAAATATTCTCCGGAGGACAGGGTGGGCGCGTATCGCAGAAAGGATACGATCGATTCCTGGACCAGGCGATCGGAAGCGTTTCATGAACGCCTTCGCCCTTCCGAGAATGCCCTCGGATTCGACAGGAGCGGAAGGGGATTCGCGTTCATCCGGATACGCTATACGATAGGAGCCCTTTGGATAGAGTTCGCCGCGTGCGGCATATGCGACCCATGCGACGAACGGACGAAGCTCGAACATGGGCGGAACATACCACCGCCTCACCGAAGGCATTGATATGGCCACCATCACGAAGACGGCCATCAGCAGAACAGCATCGAACCTGAGAGTCACGGTCTCCACGAGCAGATGCGAAGGGATGAGATTATCGAGGGCAGTCACGAGGATCAGCGTTACTGTGGCGCGAGCGACCTGCCTCCAACCTGATGGACGCCGAGATGAGAGCCCGAAAAGACCCCATACGACCAGAAGAGACAGCGACATCTCGACGAGTATCAGCAGAACCGCTTCCCATGAAGCTACCCGCCCCTCGAGAAGATCCGACAGCAATACGCCCGATTTGACAAGATAGATCGCCAAGATGATGAGAAGGAACAGCTCCGCTATCACAACGCCCGCGGGCGTGCGATTGCGACCAACCGCACCCTCATCCCGCCGATGATCGACCATGGGCCGTAGATGTATTTCTATCGCTTTATCCTTCCTCTCCTCATGAGAAGGAGCCGGGGCGCGGACCAGTTCGCAGATGCGGTTGTACGCAGGAACGAAAGAGACATCGTCCTGAAGCCGTGGCTCGTGCTGTTCGCATTGATGCTGCCGTTCATCATCGGTTTGGCGATGGCATCCGATCTCGCTCTATCAGGAGCTTCGGACGAGCAATCGGTCGCCTTTCCGCTCCTTTGCAGCATGATGCAGATATCCTGCGCCATAGGCAGCCTGATCCTACTCCTGATTCTGAAAGGGAACAGACGCCACCTGACCCGCGACGCCCAGTGGATGAATGGCCTGTGCGATTACATCGACGAGCACGGACGTGATTCCGGCAAGATGAGACGTGTCGCATCGATTGTCGAAGGCATCATCACCGCACCCGCAACTGCGCTCTCGACAGCCGTATGGACAGTCGAGCTCATCCTATTGGCATCGTCGATGGTGATGCTTGCATTGTTCGACGAGGGAAAGGATCTGCTGATCGGATCCTCGGCGCTGTCGCTGATTTTTCTCATCTTCCAATTCGTGCTGACATCCGGATGCACCCTGGGCTTTCCTGCAAGGCATGACAAGCTACAATCGGAATTCACGAAGGAGTTCTCCGATGAAGCGAAATACTTCGGTATGCGCGTAGAACCCATGGGGCATACCGTGCTGAATCGGAGAACGGCGATTCATGTGCTCCTGGTGATTCTTACAGCCGGACTCTACCTTTGCGTATGTCTATTCGTGTCCTGCAAGAATATGAACGAGCACATTTCAATGCAGAACACATACGAGATCGATCTTCTAAAGACCATGATCGAGTTCGAAGGCGGCACTGGAATAGAAGCGACGAAGACAGGCGACCGCCGAATCCAAGGAATAGTTTGATATAGGAAATAGCTATCCTAGCACTTGTCCCCACCTAGCTCAGACTGGCTAGAGCGGCTGACTGTAGAGTGTCTTCGGAAGAAACCGATACAGCCGCTGAAATCAGCAGGTCCCCTGTTCAAATCAGGGGGTGGGGACCATTTCTCGCAAATTCCACCCAGTGTCGATTATTCCGCAAATGCTATATCCTTTCAGATTCAGAATACATTATGGACACCGACGGATTGACGATCCGCAACCTTACAACGGATGATCTGGACCAGTACAATTCGCTTCTCCGTTATGCGTTCCAGGTCACAGAACTCGATCTCGCCAAAGCCGGCTGGAGGGACGATGATATCAGTCAATCCAAATTCCCTGTGCTGGAAAGGGCCGATGTGATCGGATTCTTCGATGGGGATGAGCTTGTCTCCCAATTGGCTGCGTATCCGCTCAGGATGAACATCCACGGATCCGTGTACGACATAGGCCATGTCACCAGCGTGACCACGTATCCGGAATACTCCGGCCACGGATTGATGAAGAGGCTTCTGCACCTCAGCCTTGAACGCATGCGTTCCGACGGCAGATCCATAGCCACACTCTATCCGTTCTCGATATCGCTATACCGTAAATTCGGCTGGGAGATCATATCCAACAAGATCTCGTACAAGGTGAAGGACAGCCAGATCTATCCCGGCAGAAGGAAGAACAAGGCCCCGGGCTATGTCAGAAGGGTCGAATGGGACAATGAGGAGTTCATGAACCTGCATGCCAGGTTCGCACTCAGGACCCACGGCTGCATACTGAGGGATCGCGTCGCCTGGGAAGAGTACTGGAGATGGGACGAGGAGGATACCATCGTCGCGGTGTATCACGACCTGGAGGATGTTCCGCAGGGCTACATGGTCTATCTGATCAAGGACGATGTCATGCACATCAAAGAGATGGTGTACCTGACCATGGAGGCTCAGAAAGGCCTCTGGGACTACATCTCCGCCCACTACTCCATGATCGACGAGGTCCGCGGAAACTCGTATCGCAACGAGCTGATGGCATTCATACTCGAGGACGGCAACGTTACGGAGGCCATAAGACCCTACTTCATGGCAAGGATCGTCGACATCCCCATGTTCCTGGAGCACTACCGCACTGACGACGACGAAGCGGACATCTGCTTCTCTCTGACGATAGAGGATGATTTCCTCGATTGGAACAACGGAACGTTCTGCGTCCTGTTCCATGGCGGAAAAGCAGAGGTGGTGACATCCATGGAACCGGATTTCGAGCTCTCCATGTCGATAGGGACACTCTCCACGCTCCTGATGGGATACATGACGGCCACACAACTTCACAGACTGGAAAGAATCGATGGATCGGACGAGGCCATAGAGGCTTTGGACGAGATACTGATCCATGAGATCCCGTATATCTCGGATTACATCTGACTCCGTCGTACGACAATCATTAATCATAGTATGGACATAGGCTTGGCGGTGGATAGATGGAAGAAGCGGTCATGCTCACTGCGTTGGCGTTGTTCACGCTGCTTGCTGCAGTCTGCTCCATCATATTCAACAAGCTCAAGCTGCCTCCGCTGATCGGATACATCATCGCGGGGATAATTCTCGTAAACCTCCTCTTCAGCCACCAGGACGTAGAGGCGGTAGAAGCCGAGGAGGAGATAATCTCCCTTCTGAAGCATATGGGCTTGGTCATGCTGATGTTCTGCATCGGCTTGGAGATCAACATCAAGAAAATCCGCAAACAGGGATCGTTCGCCATCCTCGTAGCCGCGGTCCAGCTCCCGCTGATGGTGCTGGGCGGTTTCATCGCCGGATCCTTCATGGGATATGATATGACCCAGTCCATCGTTCTCGGCGCGATCATCTCCGGATCGTCGACCGCTGTCGTGATGGCTGTTCTCAAATCCCAGGGCAAGCTCGACAAGGAGCACATCGAGATGCTCGTCCTCATCACCATCATGGAGGATATCGGGCAGGTCATCATCCTGTCGATGATCACCCCTCTGATGGTGAACTACGGGGGCGGAGCGAACGGGATGGACATCAATCAGATCATAGTCCTGATCATCAAGATCCTCTCGTTCATGATCATCAGCATAGTCGTGGGACTACGCATAATCCCTCGCATAATCAACTGGATCTCAGACAACGTATCCGACGAGATCCTGACGATCACCTCCGTGGGCCTGGCTTTCGGAATGGCCCTCCTGGCATCCGCATCCGGCCTGTCGAGCGCGGTAGGCGCGTTCCTGATGGGAATGATGGTCGCGAGCAGCAGGAAGGCCAAGAGCATCAACGAGAAGATAGAGCCGATGCGCGACCTGTTCATGGCCATATTCTTCATCAGTATAGGCACCGAGGTGTTCCCTGCATCGATGCTGGTGGACAACATCAGCACCGTGATCCTGTTCTTCCTCCTCTTCGCGGTCCTCAAGACGGCGACGGTCTTCCTCGCATACTGGGTAGGCAACGAGAGTTGCAGGAACGGATTCATCTCCGCCACCAGCCTATGCGCCATGGGAGAATTCGCATTCATCATCGCGGCAGAGGCTCTCAGCCGCAACGTCATAGACAACGAGTTCTACACCTCGGTCATCGGGGCCGCGCTCATCTCCATGATAATGCTGCCTCTGTTCGGAAAAGTCACGGACAAGGTCTGGGACAAGGCGGTCGAGAAATGTCCCCGCAAGTTCTACACAGCATGCTGCGACCTGTGCGAAGCCCGCTCCAACATGTACGTACGCGTATCTGCGACGTCCAAGAAGTCGCAGAAGGCCATCTACAAGAGCATGACCCATGCGTACATCAATCTCGCGGCCATCGCCGCTATAGAAATACTGTTCTATGTCATCCTGGAGCCGCTGTCCGGATGGCTTCTCGAATCGTTCGGCGGAAGCATGACGCTGTGGGTCATTTTCACGCTCACGCTGAACTTCATCATGCTGACAGTCCCGACGTACTATCTGATAAACAACGTCAAGTTCCTGGATGAGATCATAATAGTCGGTGCAAAGCGCATCGCCAACATGGAAGGAAACAGGACCAATCCGTCGGAGAAATACGAACGCTTCCTCAGCTTCCTTCAGATAAACACGTTCCTGGTCATCGCTCTGATCGACTTCGTGATAATCCTTCTCGTTCCCAACTCGGTGCCCATGCCGTTCTGGTACTACCTGGTGGTACTGGGAATGGGATTCGTCACCATAGTCGTAATGCTCAAGAGGAAGAAGAAGAACGAGGACGACGATTCCGTACCGGCCGAATCGAAGGCGGACCGATCACGGCCTCGCATCGATGAATTGGAGGGGCTCGCGCCCCCCCGGGCGCTCATCTGAGACAGAGCGATCTCCACATGTCCTCGGATCTGTCCAGCACATCCGGGACATCCAAAGTCCTGATGATGCCGTTCTCGACAACCACATCTCCCTGACACAGGACGGTCTTCACATTGAGGCTGTTTCCGGAATAGACGATATTGGCGATGATGTTCTCCGGAAGTAGAGGCCTCAGGTTGGGGGCCTTGCCGTCGAGGATGACGATGTCCGCATACTTCCCCGGCTCGATCGAACCCAGGGAATCCCCCATGCCTATGGCCTTAGCGCCGTTGATCGTGGCGAAGTCCAGAAGGTCCTGGGCAGGAGCCACGGTGGCATCCCATCTGCTGGATTTCTGAAGGAGGCCGAGCAGCCTCATCTCCGCGAACATATCAAGGGTGTTGTTGGTAGTGCTCCCATCCGTTCCGATGGAAACGTTGACCCCGTATTTCTGGAATTCCGGAACCGGTGCGACGCCTCCGGTGGCCAGCTTCATATTGGATGCAGGACAGCAGGACACGGACATCCCCGCCTCGCCCATGAGCCTGACCTCCCTAAGAGTGAGCCATGCGGAATGCGCCGCGACGCTGCGAGGGCCGATTGCCCCTATACTCGACAGCCATTCCGCCGGACGCATCCCCGTCTGCCTCTTGTGCTCGTTGACCTCGCCACGGGTCTCCGAAAGGTGGAGATTCATGGGAGCGTTCTTCTCGTCGGAAAGAGCCTTCGCGCCTATGCACGTCTCCTCGCTGCACACGTATACGCCCTGCAATCCAACGCCCGGCACTATCTTGCGCGTTCCGCTGAAGGAATCGATGAACCTCCTGCAGTTGTCCAGGGGGCTGCCCTTCTGAGTGGTCTTGTCGTCATCGAGAACGCACCAGCACAGCACTCCGCGGATCCCTGCATCAGAGGTCGCCTTGGCTATGACGTCCTCGGAATAGTACAGGTCCATGAACGTGGTGGTACCTCCGCGCATCATCTCCATGCACCCGAGACGGGTGCCGATATCGAGGTCCTCGTCCGTGCGGTCCGAATCGATCCTGAACGTCTTCTCCAGGAAATCGGGGAATTGGAGATCGTCGACCACGCCCTTCATGACCGACATCGCGATATGCGTATGGGTGTTGATCATGCCGGGCATGACGATATCGCCCGTGGCATCGATCTCCCTGTCCGCCGAACCGTTGTAGACGGGACCAACGGATACTATGCGGTCTCCATCGATCACTATGTCCCCCTTCAGGATGCTGCGTTTGGCGTCCTGGGTCACTATCCAGGCATTGCGGATCGCCGTAATCATGAACGGTGCATCCGAACTCTCATGTAAAAACGGAACGCCGGACAGGAGGCCGAGACCAATAACGAAATACCGCATCGCGGATGAAGGAGACATGGGATTCCGCGTGACGTTCCTCGGAACAGGCGGCGGGAGGCATACCGCCATGTATCAGACCCGCTGCTGCGGCGGCTTCCTCGTAGAGCACGACGGTCGCATGCTTCATGTAGATCCGGGGCCGGGCGCCTTGGCGCAGATGCAGCGCATCAGATACGACCTGTGCCGCACGGATTCCATAATCGTTTCCCATTGCCACCCGGACCATTATTCGGATGCCGCATGCGCAATAGAAGGCATGACGCGCGGCGGATGGGTCAAGAGAGGATCCCTGTTCGGTTCCGTCACCGTAATGGAGGGGCTGAACGGCCTCGGGCCCGCGTTCTCCCCATATCATCTGAGCCTTCCGGAGCATCTGTTCACATTCAGGCCCGGAGACATCCTCGACATCGACGGCATGGACGTGGATATATGCAAGGCGGTTCACAGCGACCCAACGAACGTCGGATTCAGGATGCATACAGAACACGGGATATTCTCATACGTCAGCGACACATCGTATTCCGACGATATAGCGGATCAGTACAAGGGGAGCAGGGTCGTACTTCTGCCGGTGACCACGCCCAGAGGAAACCGGATAAACTATCATATGTGCACGGACGACGCGACGGCGTTCGTCGAACGCGTAAAGCCCGAACTCGCAGTGTTCGTCCATCTGGGAATCGTGATGCTGGAGCACGGGGACGATGCGCAGGCAGCCATGGTGGAGCGCGCCACCGGCATCCGCACCATATCCGCCAAGGACCTCATGACCCTGGATGTCGGCGATAAGCTGAGGATCGGCACGGCCGAGACATTCGACGGACCGTGGATCCCCGACTCCGCTCCGGTGGTCGATCTGTCCGCCGTCGAGAACAAGGATAAAGACCTGCGATTCCCCACAGAGTCTTCTTGCCGAAGTAGTCGGAGCCTGATGTCAGATAACCTACCGGAATCTGCCCGTGGATCGTCTCTACGGCGTAGAACACCGTGTCGGAGATCCCCTCGTCGCATGAACCCTCCACGGGAACCGATGCCGCGATCCTGTAGAGCCTGTACCGGTCCAGCTCCTTCAGCCTGTCCTTGGATGTCTCCTCGAAGGATTCCAGATGGACTCCGGCGAATACGTGGCCGGATATCCCGCCTACCGCCGACTGGAATCCGGATGCCAGATATATGGAGGATAGAAGGACAGCCTTGTCCTCGCAGTCCCCCTGCATCAGGCAGAGCGTCTGCAGAGGCATCGCCCAGTACTCGTCCTGCCCGTATATCGAGTAGTCCTCCCCCATGCCTGCGACGCGAGCAGGATATGTCACGGGCAGCTGCACGAAGGATGCTATGAAATCCGCATAGGACTGGGCGTTCCCGGGATCGCCGCCTATCCTCTCGAATTCCGAACGGAGCGAGCGGGAGATCGTATCGATCTCCTCCGAACGGACGGCGAGCGACGGAAGCTCGGAGAACAGGCGGCTGTGGCCGTCTCCGTTGAACGTCTGAGCGATCTCCCTCTGCTCCAGAAGCCTGCCGACATCGATGGCGAAGGACACGGAGACGTCCTCTTTTCCGGAACCCGTATCGTACGTCCATGAAACAGACCTCTCCAAAAGGCCTCCGAATCCGAATTCGAACGCCTCTCCCGCCGAAGATATCATGAACAGTCCCGGGCCGAGCGTGACGGAATCCCCTTCGACAAGGAATCCCCTGTATTCGACGAGTTCCGTTCCGACCTTCTCGCAGAACGGAGCCAGAAGATCCACCACCGTCCAGGATGCGACATCCCGATTCGAGATCGTGAACGTTCCGTAGTCCACTGCGAATCCGTTCGGGACGTCGTAGCCGAGATCGGCGGGTTCCTGTTCCGGATCGGGCCCTGGTTCGGGATCTTCCGTATGGGGACCGTCCGGATCGGATTCCGAAGGCTCCGACGGATCGATGCGTTGGAACATATCCGAGCAGACGAACACCGCCAGGATCAGCAGAATGACCACCGACAGGGAAAGCATCGATCTCACTTTCATCGGTTCCCTCCTTTCACGGATATCCTCATGGATCCCTGAACTCCGAACTCGGACGAATATGTTCTCCCCGCATAGCCTGCATAGAACGGATGATCGGCCGCAGCCTCGCTGAACCGATGGGATTCCGCCGACGCCTTGAAATCAGCTGATGGACAGGACCTGTCCTCGAACGGCTCGATCGCGGCCGTTGCGAACAGCGAGGCTATGAGGACCTCGGATCTCATAGGACGGCATCTATCGTCCGTTATATGAACAAGCACAGTCCGCGTGCGACATCTCTTAAGAATCCGGAGCGGTACGCGGACCATGGCCAGATTCGGGGACGCCGGAGAGAGACGGCTCATAGAGGACTTCGCATCGTTCATCCGCAAGGACGGCATCATCGGGCCGGGAGACGACGCATGCATCGTGGACGGAGGCGCCGTCGCCTCCACGGACATCGTGACGTTCGAAAGGCACTTCCCTGACGGCATGACCTACGAGCAGTTCGGATGGTACGCCGCGGCCGTGAGCTTCAGCGACCTCGCCGCCATGGGCGCGAGACCCACCGGGATACTGGCCTCCCTGGCTCTGCCGTCGGACCTCGACGTTCAGGCGGCCTACGACATCATGAGCGGGATAAGCCAGTGCGCCGAATACTGCGGCACCGGGATCGCCGGCGGCGATACGAAGACGGGCCCGGGCGTCGTCTGCACCACAGCGCTGGGCGTCATGGACGAGAGAAGCCCTATGCTCCGCTCGGGAGCGCGTCCCGGAGATGTGGTCGCTGTCACAGGCCCTCTCGGCGGACCTGCTGCAGGATTCACGTCCATCGGTCTGGGGATCCCTGCCGATGCCGCACGCGAATCCCTGTACGTTCCGATTCCCCGGGTTACCGAAGGCATCGCATTGGCCTCCACCGGGGCGGTCACATCGTGCATGGACCTGTCGGACGGTCTCGGAACGGCGCTGAACACCCTGTGCTCCGACTCCGGCGTGGGGATCGATGTGGAGCTATCCTTCATTCCGAAGGGACCCTCGGTCGATGAGATGTCGGCCGCCTCGGGCAAGAGCCTCGAAGACCTTCTGCTGGGATGGGGAGGAGAGTACGAGCTCCTGTTCACCGCCGATCCGGAAAGGCTCGAGGAGCTGTACGATTCGGAC
>DATC01000126.1 GCA_002504495.1 Methanomassiliicoccaceae archaeon UBA537 | reverse complement strand
TTTCCGTCTAGAGAAACCAGCAGAATGGGCTTGTTTCGAAGAGTGGATGAACGTTCACTCCATTCTAATGTTGGAAGTGTGTTCATCTGAGGTTCGGTTAACGATATAAAAATTGTTTATTCTGCAAGTTTTATATCGTTATCTTATATACTATTCATATATGAAGGAGCTAAAGAGAGAGCTGTACCTGTCTAGGATCCGTCAATTCTACAAGGATGCGGACGTGATCAAGGTGTTGACAGGCGTCCGCAGGTGCGGCAAATCCACGATCATGAAGCAGATCATGGATGAAATCGCCACAGATCCTGACGGACGTGGCGCCATAGTGTACATCGACCTCGATGCAAGGCGGAATCTGGATGTCAGGACCGTCGAATCCTTGGGGAAACTGGTTGATTCCGAATTTGGGGATTGTCAAGGCAAAAGGTACCTCTTCATCGACGAGATCCAGAACGTGATTGGTTTCGAGCCGTTGATCAACGCATATCGCAATGAAGGTGTCTCGGTGTTCATCACCGGTTCGAACTCGTATCTGCTGAGCGGTGAGCTGACAACCAAGCTCACGGGAAGATATGTGGAGTTCAGGATATCCACATTCGCATTCAGCGAGGTGAGGGCGTTCTATGAGATCAACGGCATGGAATTCGTTCCATCATCGGCGTTCCAGGAATATATCCTGGAAGGGGGGTATCCCAAGAGCTATTCCTATCCCGATCACGACAGCAAGGCGCTGTACATCCGTTCCGTCATCGAGGAGACCGTGAAGAAGGATATCCTGACAAGCAGAAGGATCAGGAACAGGACTCTTCTGAGCAAGCTATTGGACTACATCCTGTCGACGCCCGGGGCGGAGATCTCATCTACATCCATTGCAGCCTATCTCCGCTCCGAGCGGATCGATGTCAATCCGGACACGGTTAACCGCCATCTCGAACTGATATTCGCCAGCAGGCTTGCCGACAGATGCATGCGTTTCGATCTTTCCGGAAAGAAGGCTTTGAAGACCCGCTACAAATCATATGTCGCCGATATATCGCTGTATACTTCGTATCCGGACGGATGCCATGATATCAGAATGGGTTCGATAGTGGAGAACATCGTTTTCAACGAGCTGAAGGCAAGAGGATACGATGTCCGTGTCGGTACCTTCCGGGACGCCGAAGTGGATTTCGTCGTTTCGAACGGACGGGATCTGGCGTACATCCAGGCGACGTACCTCCTGGCATCCCCTGAGACCGAGGAGAGGGAGGAGCGTTCTCTGTTGAAGATCAAGGACAACTATCCGAAGTACATCATATCCATGGATCCCGTCGTATTGGACAGCAAGGGCATCAGGAGGCTGCGCCTCGTGGAGGACTTCCTCCTCGGCGACGGTTTCAGATTCCGATGCGGCGGTCATCATCGGATTCGGTTCATCTCGAGATCCGTCGCATGGCCGTACGATTCCAGGTTGCGCTACCGATATCATCGTCTTGCGACATGCGGATGCGATGATAATCTGCGCCAGTCGCCGTACCGACATTCCCGCATTCCATTCTGAATGGATGATGAGACGTCTACGCGAGGGCTGGTGCCTGGTCAGGAACCCTGTGAGCAGATCCGTCATCCATCATATAGATCTCACTCGCGGAAACGTGGACTGCATAGAGTTCATGACGAAGGATCCGAGGCCGATGGTTCCGCATCTTCGCGAGATCGCGGCGATGGGCCATGTCTGCGTCTTCCAAGTGACCATCACGCCCTACGGCAGATCGTTGGAGCCCGGAGTGGGGTTCAAGGCGGACATCAGCGACTCCTGCATCACGATAGCCGACAGAATCGGAAGGGACCGCATGGTCTGGAGGTACGACCCCGTCCTCATCGCTCCGGGCATGGATATCGAACGCCATCTGGCCAAGTTCTCCCTCCTCTGCAGGGAGGCATCGCAATGGACCGGCCGCTGCGTCTTCAGCTTCGTGGACACCTACGGCAGGTCTCCGTCATCGTACCGCGTTCCGACATCGGTCGAACAGGATTCTTTCTGCAGAAGAGCCGCCTCCATCGCAGAGGACCACGGGATCTCCATGTCGTGCTGCTGCCCGAAGAGGGATCTGTCCCATCTCGGCATAGCGACGAGAGGTTGCGTGGATGCGGTCATGATGAGGTCCTTGGACATACCGTACGAGACGCAGTCGACCCCGGTCCGCGACGGATGCAGATGCGTGAAGGCCGTCGATATCGGCGAGTACGGGACCTGCGCCCACGGCTGCGTCTACTGCTACGCGTCTCGTCCCGCTCTTCCGAAGGGCGTGTCGAGGCTGTACTCCGTCGATTCCCCCATGCTGTGGGGAGCAGTGATGCCCAGAGACCGCATAGTGGATCTGAAGGGGCGCGACGCCTGCAGGCTCGAAGGGTTCAGAGAACGATATTAACGAGCAGTCGCATGGCATCGCCATGGATCTCCTGGCGGTGGTGCTGATAGGCCTCGGCCTCGCGATGGATGCGTTCGCCGTATCCGTGTGCAAGGGGATGGCCATGAAGGCCCCCTCGTTCCGTGCGACGCTGACCGTCGCCTTGTGGTTCGGAGGATTCCAATTCCTCATGCCCGTGATAGGATACCTTCTGGGCGATGCCGTCTATGCGTACATATCAGACTACGACCACTGGATCGCCTTCGGTCTCCTCCTTCTGATAGGCGTAGGGATGATCCGCGAAGGACTGTCCGGAGATGAGGAGGATGTGGATGCGGACCTGGGATTCAGAACGATGCTGATCCTCGCGGTCGCCACGAGCATCGACGCGCTCGCCGTAGGGATATCGTTCGCCATGACCGAAGGCAGCATCTTCGGTCCAGCCGCGGTCGTCGGAGTCGTGACGTTCCTCGTCAGTGCGACAGGGGTCCGTATCGGAGGCGTGTTCGGCGACAGACTCGGCGGGAAGGCGGAGCTGCTCGGCGGAGCCATCCTCATCGCGATAGGAGCGAAGATACTGCTGGAGCACACCGGCCTGCTGCGAGGAGGGAGAGAAGTAAGCGGTTTCAGGCGGACGGCTCTTCGCATCCCGTTTCCGGATCCTCGATGAGCATCCATCTGTCGACGTACTCCTTCACGGGACCCGTCTCGTCGGAGTCCTCGGAGTCGTCCTTCTTCTTGAGCAGGGACAGTATCCTCTTCTTCTCGCCTAGGAGATTGTCCAGAGCAGGTTCGCACTCCTTCTGGAGAAGCTCGTCGCTCCAGTGGTCGAACATCCTGGTGATGTCCGAGTCCTCCAGCCTGCCACGCTCCTCGATGATGCATCTGCGGATGAGATCGTAGACGTGCTCCGTCTCCTTCTCGTCCTCCTCGTACGTATCGGGCCTGTAGTCGTTGTACCCTAGATACTCGTCGATCAGGCGTATCTGGCAGTCGGGGCTCCTGTTGTAGGCGACCACTCTCTTGAACAGCAGAGGCAGGATGTCCTTGTAGAACTCCTCCTCGCCCTCGGCCCTGAGTCCGGCGGCGTCGTTCCTGCAGACCGTGTAGACGGAGTAGTAGAGGAACGCCTTGCACGAGAGGCCCGTGCTCTGGTCCAGGTCCTCCGCCAGCCTGTCCATGTGGGCCAGGACGTTGAAGACCACGAACTCCTTCTCCTTGAGGTTGATCATCCTCGACATCGCGCTGGACATCAGGCAGATGTAGGCGTCCAGGTTGAATCCGTCTCCGAGGAGCTCCAGCCCTTTCCTCCAGCAGGCGAGGCTCTTCCCGTTCTCCCCCTTGATGGCGTATACGTATCCGAGGACGAACTGCGAATCCGCGTTGGCGACGTTCTCCGCCAGGTCGGATGCGATGTCCATAGCCTTTTTTTCGTTGCCGTCGTCGATGGCTTCGAAGACGCTCCTGAAGCGGTCTTCGACCTCGCTCGGACGGATGAAGGCAAGGACGTCCGAGCGGTCGCGGTAGATGTACTTGCCGCAGCTCTCGCAGACGTACTTCTTCGGGTCTGTGGAATCGATCGTCCTGCCGCAGAACGGACAGGACGTCAATACGAAATCCATGCCGATGAGAGAAGGGTATCGGTATATGATGGTTGTCTAGGGGACGAGGCCTGCCTGCACGTCGTGATGCCCTTGTTCCGATGTTTTCCGAGGGTGTCTCATCGTCCGATGGCGGGCGTGCGATGAATTTTAGGAAGGACTAAAATACCTTATAGGCGAGTGCGGGTGCATGCACAGGGCCGTAGTAGGCATAGATGGGATGGCATGCTCTCACTGCGAGATAGCGGTGAAGGAGGCTTTGACGAAGGGACTCTCCGTGAAGAGCGTCAAGGCGTCGGCGGCGAAGCGCGAGTGCACGATCCTTTCGGAGGATCCTCTGACCGAGGAGGATGTCCGTCGCGTCCTGGATCCGACCGGATACAAGGTCGTGTCCTTCGAGTGCGCGCCGTACGAGAAGAAGGGTCTTTTCGGCCGCAGACGATCCCGAAGGTCCTCTGCGGCCGGTCGGATCAGCGGCGGTATCCGCCGCGAGGCTTTCCGCGCCCCTGGCCGGAAGGTCCTCCCCTGCGGGGCCCGGACCTCTTCCGGTCCTCGTATCCGTCGTCGGCGAAGATGGCCTCGAATCCCTCGAGGTCGCCCTTCCCTTCGAACACGGAGCGGACGTACTCCTTGACCTCGTCCTCTCCGCAGACCTTGGCCAGCCATTTCGGGCTGGGGAGGGTCGGATCGCCCTCCATGGCGAAGTAGAGCTTCGCGGCATCCATGTCAGCGCCCACGTCGTGGAGCGTGTACACCAGGCGCTTGGACCATCTGCTCTCGTCGGAGGCCATCTGCACCACGGCGTCGCGGCACTCCTCCTCGCCGTTGCGACAGCATCTCTTCAGCCAGTCCAGCTCGCGGTCTCCTCCCAGGGTCCTTCCGACCTCCAGCATCTTCTCCGCATCGCCGTCGCAGTACCTGTCGAGGAACTCCGCGTCCTCGCCGTCGTACATGCGCGCGAGAGCGGCGACATCGCCCTTCTCCAGACGGATCTCGGCCAGCGCCCTGGCGACATCCCCCCTGCTCTTGGCGGAGCCCAGCTCGGCTTCGGCCTCGGGGGATCCGGCCTTGGCGGCGGCGATCATCGCAGGGATCCAATCGTCCCCCTCGTTCTTCGCCTTCATGGCGGACAGATAGGTCCCGAACGGGGTGTCGAGGCGGAGGTTCGATGAAACGGCGATGATGAGGTCGCGGTTTCCGTCCATGTTCTCCCTGAGGTACGCCTCCGGGTCGTCGGATTCGATGTATCCCGCCAGGAATCCCGCCTCGGGGAAGTCGTCGGCCAGCTTCTCGAGCCTGGCGAGCGCCTTGGCGTCGTTCCTCATGGCCTTGGCGAAGGTCTCGTTGATGGTCTGCCTCTCCTGCCTGCGGTGCTCCACCTTCTTCAGGATCCCGGCGGCCTTCTCCGATCCGTGCCTCCTTCTGAGGCGGTCGAGGCCCTTGGCGATTCTGTCGGGATGCGCGTCCGCATCCTTCGCGAAGACGTCGATGATAGGATCCTCGGGATCGATCTCGTCCATGCGAATCCTGCAGTAGATGGCGAGGCTGTTCCCTTCGGATGATGCGGAGTCGATGAGCTCCCTGTTCGATGTGGGATCGAGCTTGAGGCGGACGTAGTCGAATTCGATGAGGGCGTCCTCCGAGCACAGCTCGGCGATCTTCTCGCGGAATCCCGTCCTCTCGAAGGGTTGCATGCCCCTGAGGATCTTCTCGGCGTTCTCCTCGCACCCTCCGCTTCCGGCGGCGGCTCCGTGGAGATACAGCACCATGGCGAGGTCCTTCCTTCCGTTGACCTCGCAGTCTATGCCTTTGAACAGCATCTTCTGGGGGTCGGAAGGGATGGTGACCTTCATCGGCGCGTCCGCGTCCTCCCATCTGGCGGGCGTCTCGTCCCTGTCGCGTCTCGGACCGCCGTATCCGTCGCGGCGGTCTCCCCTGAACCCGGAATCCCTCCTGTCGGAACGGTATCCTCCCTCTCTTCTCGGAGGACGGTCGGAGCGGTCTCCTCTGTATCCTCCTTCCCCGGAGTTGCTGTCGCGTCCGGAATCCCTCCTGTCGGAACGGTATCCTCCCTCTCTTCTCGGAGGACGGTCGGAGCGATCCCTTCTGCGATCCTCGTCCCTTCTTCCGTATCCGCGTCCGGAGCCTTCCCTGTCGCGCCTGTCGGAACGGTATCCTCCGTCCCTTCCGCCGTGACTCCTCGAGTATCCCTTGCCGGAGTCACCTCTCCTATCTGTATGGGCAGCGCCCCCGGTCCTATCCTCATAGTTGCCATCGGCCATGATGGCTCCCGACAGATGCCACGTATTAAACCTTAGTTGAACACACTTCTAGCCGTGACTTCGACACACGAAC
>DATC01000094.1:421-5973 GCA_002504495.1 Methanomassiliicoccaceae archaeon UBA537 | reverse complement strand
TGATCACCGTGAGCATCTGGGAGCTCCGGAACTTCTGGAGCACGACTCCTCCGACATCCTCTATGATGCCGTACAGCTCGTCGGAGCGGTACACCCCTCCGTCGTACATCAGCACTTCAAACACGCGGATCGCCTCCCATGAGCTTGTGCTCCTCCATGCCCCTGACGATCATCTCCGGGCGCAGGATCTCCTCCGTGGCGACCACGGTGATTATCCTGCCGGTGACGAAGGTCTTCCTGTTCTTGATGCCCTCGGGCATGGTCCTCCAGAGGGCGGCCATCATCTCGCGGACGTCCTCCTCTCCGGACGATACCGGGAGAGGCGAGACGTCGGTCTCCTTGGCGTCCGTGACGTTGAGATCGAATCTCGTCTGCTGGACGATCCTCTGCCTTCCGAACATGTCGAACAGGCTCTTCAGGATGCTCGGGGCGTAGCGCTCCTCGCGTATGGTGACATGAGCTCCGCCAACATCGTCCCTTACCGTGGCGACGTCTCCGATGGTCTTCGATCCCGGGGCCGCCTTCATGGCTATGCTGAAGACGAACAGCGGGGTCCCGGGGTCCAGCACCAGCCTGGCGCGCTCGATGGACACGGCCTTGTCCAGGTCGTTCATCGTCTCGTCGAAGAGCCTGCGATAGGATTCCGTTCCGTATGGGTCGGATCCGACCGTCTCTATCTCCATCGGATCGCCTCACAGGAATCCGGAGCTCAGCAGGGCTCCGCCGACGGCTCCGATGTACTGGGAGTCGGGAGGGACTATGGGCCTCTCTCCGAGGACCTCTCCGACCTGGGTGACGAGTCCGGAGATGAGCGATGTCCCTCCGACCTCGATTATCGGACGCCTGACGTCGATTTCCTGGAGCTGCTGCTCGTACACCTGCTCCGCTACAGAGTGGCAGGCCGCCGCCGCGACGTCTTCGAACCTCTTCCCGTCGCCCAGCAGGGTGACCAGGTCCTGTATGCCGAAGACGGAGCAGTAGGAGTTCATCTTGGCGTTCCTCCAATCGCCCTTGTCGGCCAGCTGCCCGAGCTCCGTGACGTCGATCTTGAGTCTTCTGGCGGTCATCTCCAGGAACCTGCCGGATGCTCCGGCGCAGATTCCGCCCATGGTGAAGTTGTCGGGGACTCCGTCCCTGACGGTGATGGCCTTGTTGTCCATTCCTCCGATGTCGATGATCGTCGCCTCGCCTCTCTGGCGGTCCGCCAGCCAGACGGCGCCCTTGGAGTTAACGGTGAGCTCCTCCTGGACCAGCTTGGCCTTGAAGTGCTCTCCGAGGGTGAATCTTCCGTATCCGGTGGTGCCTATGGCCTCGATGTCCTTCAGCTCCACTCCGGCCATCTTCATCGCGTTCTCCAGGACCTGGGTGGCGGATTTGACGACGTCTCCCGACGGCGTCCAGTCCTTTCCGATGATCTTGTTGTCCTGCATGATGACGGCCTTGGTGGTGGACGATCCGGAATCCAGTCCGGCCGTGAGACCGGTCTGTCTCTCTCTGGCGAGCAGCTCCTTCCTGGTCACGATGGTGACGAGGGCCTCCATCCTGGTCAGGAGCTGCGAGGCCTTCAGCCTCTCCGTGAACGAGTACGTGACCACCGGGAGCCTCGTGTGCTCCTGGATGAACCTCCTGAGCTCGTTCCTCACCAGCGCGGCCTCGGCGCACCTGAAGCACGTGCAGATGAAGACGGCGTCCGCGTCGTACCTTCCTTCTGCCAGGGACACCGCCCTGGCGATCATCAGCTTGAGCTGGGGGGACCTGGGCGTGAAGCCGAACTCCCTCACCGCTCTGTCTATGTCGTCGGCGGAGACATCGGGGTACACCATCTTGCCTCCGACGGACCTGGCCGCCTTGTCGATCTCGTACTGGACTCCGCTGTACTCGGTTCCGCACGAGAGCTGCGCGATCTTGATAGTCATTCCAATCCCTCCAGGAACTCCTTGGCCTGGGCGACGAAGTTGGTCGCCTCCTCCTGGCTGTCGGGGTATCTGCAGTGCATCACGGGGATGCCGCGCCTCTTGATCAGATACTGGAGCATGAGGTTGGACCTCTCGCATCCCACGCATCCGAAGCTGTACGGGCAGTCCTCCATGACGATGGCGGCATCCGCCTCCTCTACGAGCGGACCCCATACCGCCAGTCTTCCTCTGACTCCGGACGGGACCTCCACTCCCGCGTACTTGAGGCCCTTGATGACATCGTCCAGGGTCACGTTCATAGGAGGCATCTCGACCTCCAGGTTGTCGACCTTCTCCTGAATGGCGGCCATGGCGCTGAGGGGCTCGTGTCCGAACCTCTCCACCAGATCGAACAGGATTAGGCTGTTCGGGGGGTCTATGAAAACCTTCATCGCTGCACCTCGCAGATCTTCTTGAATTCGTTTACGGGAATGCGTTTCTTCTCCGGAGCCTCCTTGTACGCGGCTCCGGCGTCGACCTCCTCCAGTCCGCGGGAGATCATGGGAAGGGCGGCCCATTCGAGCTCCAGCTGCGCGTAGCCCGGCCTGGTCCCGTGCTGCGCCCTGCATCTCACAGGGTCGCTGCACCTGTACGCCCTCCTCTTGGTGAACACCTCGTACGGATACCTGCTCCTGACCTCGTCGCGTATCTCCGCGACCAGCGCCGCGGATCCCTCGACGAGGCATCCGTAGCAGGTCTCCTTGACGGTCGCTCCCAACCCGAGCGAGTGCACCAGGCGGACCAGCTGGTCCGGCGTGAGGCGCGAGCTCGGTGATATCATGAAAAGCCTGGTCTCCCTCTCCTCGCTCATAGCGTTTCCTCCGTGATGTAGACGACGTCCTCCTCCTTCAGGCCGTCCATCAGCCTGTCGAGGTCGTCGTCGAACCTTCCGACTATGTTCGTTCCGTACGCCTCCTCTCCGGTGGGCCCGAAATCCTTGCTGTCCTGCAGCCTAATGCCTATGAGGCCGTGATGGGGCCTGGACTGGTTGGTAACGCCGATGTCCCCCTTCCTGACCTTCTTGAACGGATCCTGGGGATACAGGTCCTTGCCGCGCATCTCGTCGCCGTAGAACGTGACCATGGGAAGCCCTTCGAACGTGAACTGGACCTTGATCGATCCAACCGGCTTGTGGCTGAGGCCCGTGACCTTCCTGAAGTATCTGGCGCTTATGGGGTCCTTGTCGGATATGCTGACCTTGAACACCCTCTCGCGCGGGACTCCGAAGGTCTCGACCGCACCCGCACCGCGGGCATCGAGGGTCCTTTCGGGAGACTGCTCCGCTATGATCGCATCGTCGGAGACGTCCCCTGTGCGGGTGCAGGATATCCCCCTGCCGCGGAGGAACTCCTCCCCCTCCTTCTGAGTCATGCCCACCGCCAGTATCCTGGCGGGCTCGGTGCGGACCGTTATGGACGATCCCGCAGGAGCGTATCTGAGCATCGCGAGGCCCTTGGTGACGGTTCCGGCGTGGTTGTGGGAGTCCATGAGCTGGCGCCTCTGGCGGTACATGTACAGCCTGCCCTTGCCCTTCCCGCTGTTCCTGACGGTGACGGCTCCCGCTTCGCGGACGCGCACGTCCTCGGCAGGTATGTCCACGTCCATGTCCTCGGAGCATGCGACGTAGCTTCCCGTGGCCTCGGTTATCCTGAAGCTCCCCTCCTTCGAGAGGATTATCGCCTGCTCGGCGGATGCCGGAGAGGCCTCGTCGAGCGAGAGCTCCATGAACGTCTCCACCCTGTACCCCTCCTCCAGCTTGAAGGAGAGGTCATCGGTGACGTTGACGTTCTCCGTGCTGGTCTCGGAGGTCATCGGACGGATGCCCACGATGGAATCGCCCTCCCTCACGGCGTCCAGCAGGTGCCTTCCGACCGTGATCCTTCCGATCACGGCCGAACCGGCGCCGTAGGATCCGCGGTGGTCGTCCCTTGCGATCATCATGTACGTGGTGCTGTTGTCGAATCCGCCCAGGGAGAGGAAGCAGTCGAACGTCCTGTACAGGTGCTCGCTTCTGTCGACCTCGATCCCGGTGGGGAAGCTGCCGAACGCCACGATGTCGTGCGTGACCCATCTCGCCGTCAGCTCGGCGTCGCCTTCGACGACGGCCTTCCTCCACAGATTAGCTTCGGGGCTGTCGTTGAGGCGCAGGACCATCACTCCCGACGGGGTCTCGATCTCGAAATCGCTGGTCACGTCCACGAGGTGCTCCTCGGACAGATGGACGGCCACCAGGCTGCCCTTCTCGTAGGGCTCCCCTTCGATCGCCTTCCTGATCGTCGTTCCGGCCCTCAGCGTCTTCTCCTTGCCGTTGACCAGGACCTTCATTGAGGCTCCCTCCCGTTCCTGTCGGGTAGCATGGACTGGACCTTGGAGACGATCTCGTCGAGCTTGGCCTGGTCCACGGTGACCCCTCTGACGACGCCGGTGACTATCTCGACTATCTCGCCTTTGGTCTGGATCTTGTCGTCCGGGGGCATGACCCTGGATGTCTTCACGCCTATCGCGGCGAAGTCCTCGAAGTCCACGGGGCACTGCGTGACTATGATGGCGGGCATGTCGACGTTCCTGAGGATGAGCCTCGCCTTGTAGATGATGTGGGCGCGGACGTTGCCCAGGTGGATCAGCAGGACCTTGAACTGGGACATGCGGTCCGCCTCGACGGGGTCCAGTCCGAACTTGGTCCCCGTGGTGACATCGGGAGCATCCTGAGGAACGCCTCCTCCGGCGTTGAGGACGAGAACGCTGGTGTCTATCCCCTCCTCCCTGAGGCAATAGGTGATCTCGCACACGGGCTTCGTGATGTGCCTCCTTCCGGGGCCCATGGCCACAGCCACGACGTCCCTTCCCGATTCCGAGATGGTCGCTCTGGCGGCAAGGCCGCCGCCCACTCCGAGACCCATCGACTCCCTGCATTCGACGAAGCTGAGGTGCCTCCCCATCTTCTGCTTCACGGGATCACTCTCCTTCGGGCCTAGGCTCCATGCCGAACTCCTCGAGCACGGTCTTCGGGTCCCCTATGGCCACGACCTTGCCGTTCTTCATGAATGCGGCGCGGTCGCTGATGTTGAGGATGAAGTCTATGTCGTGGCTGACGACGATGAACGTCTCTCCGAGGGTTTCCCTGGCGCGGAGCACGGATTTGGCGACGATGGTCTTCGTGATGGGGTCCATGGTTCCGGTGGGCTCGTCGAGGATGATGATGCGCGGCTCCTTGATGAGCACCTGCGCGAAGGCAATCCTCTGCTGCTCGCCGACTGAGAGGGCGTCTGGGCGGGAGTACAGGATCTTCTCGATATCCGCCTTGTCGAATCCGACGCTCAGAAGGACCTGGATCGCCTTCATCTTGGCGAGCTCCGCGGGCATCTTCATCCCGATGCACGTGGTGAGGTTCTGGAGGATCGTGTCGAACGGGTACAGGGAGTACTCCTGATGGAGGAATCCTATGTACGGGGTGGCTCTCCCCTTTCCGTCGAATCCGGCTTCGGACATGTCGACCCAGTCGTCTCCTATCCTGATCTTGACGCTTCCGGACGTGGCGGGGGTCATCCCGGCGATCATCCTGGACGTGGTGGTCTTTCCAGCTCCGGAGTATCCGAT
>DATC01000094.1:0-345 GCA_002504495.1 Methanomassiliicoccaceae archaeon UBA537 | reverse complement strand
ACGCCGTCCACGGCCTTGACCACCCCTCTGACGACGGAGAAGTAGTGCTTCTTTGCATCGTTCAGGACGATGAGCGACTCTCCGATCAGGCCGGGCTTCTTCTCCTCCACGAAGGTGTAGTCCTTCATGAACAGCTCGGAGATCTCCTTGGGGGATCCCATCTTCAGGACGTTCCCGTGGTCCAGGAGGGCGGCGGTGTCGCTCATCCTCTCGACGGCCTCGGGCCAATGGGATGCGAAGACCATGCAGATGCCGTGCTCCTTGACGTATCCGACCAGGCCCTCGTGCACGATCTCGGCGGTCGCCGGATCCAGAGTGCCGGTGGGTTCGTCGGCGAGGAAGAAC
>DATC01000093.1:3968-4539 GCA_002504495.1 Methanomassiliicoccaceae archaeon UBA537 | reverse complement strand
ACCGCATCCGCCATCCAGGAGATCAACTACCGCAAGAACCTGGTCGGAAGCAGCATGGCAGGCACCCTGGGTGCCAACGCCCATGCGGCGAACATGGTGGCCGCCGCCTTCATAGCCACCGGACAGGACCCGGCTCAGGTGATCGGCGGCAGCATGGCGATGACGACCTGCGAGGATCTGGACGGGGATCTGTACATATGTGTCAGGATGCCGTCGCTGGAACTCGGAACCGTCGGAGGAGGCACGAGGCTTCCCTGCCAGAGAGAGGCCTTGTCTATGATAGGATGTCTGGGAGACGGCAAGGCGAAGAAGCTAGCCGAGATCATCGCAGTCACCGTCCTCGCAGGAGAGCTTTCCACATTGGCGGCGCAGGCAGCAGGTCAGCTGGGCAGTGCACATGCCAGACTCGGCCGCTGAATAGGGCATGTCCGAGCACGCTTTATATTGTATCAGCAATCGCCGGTTCATATGCCAGTCATCAATTTCAAATACAGCGACCTATGCACGATGCTGGGCAGAAAGGTCCCTGAGGAGACCCTAATCGAACGCATTCCGATGATAGGTGCGGACA
>DATC01000093.1:0-3902 GCA_002504495.1 Methanomassiliicoccaceae archaeon UBA537 | reverse complement strand
ACCTCTACAGCGTCGAAGGCGTCGCCAGGGCGTTGCGCGCCTTCCTCGACATAGAACCGGGGATGCGTACCTATCCGGTGCACGAATCGGATGTGGAGGTCTTCGTGGATTCCAAGGTCGAATCCGTTCGTCCGTGGTTCCTGTGCGGCATCGTCCGTGGCGTCGAGGTCACCGACGAGCTGCTCAGATCTCTTATGGAGATGCAGGAGAAGCTCCATGTAACGATCGGAAGGAAGAGGAGCAAGCTCGCCATAGGCATACACGACCTGTCCAAGGTCTCTCCTCCCTTCACATACACGCTAAAGGAACCCCACTCTGTGAGATTCGTTCCCTTGGCGATGGACGAGGAGCTCGATATGGAGGAGA
This sequence comes from Methanomassiliicoccaceae archaeon UBA537, assembly GCA_002504495.1. Lineage (GTDB taxonomy): Archaea > Thermoplasmatota > Thermoplasmata > Methanomassiliicoccales > Methanomethylophilaceae > Methanoprimaticola. Next base: position 3,536 of record DATC01000093.1, on the reverse strand, counting down.
TCCTCGAAAGGAACGAGAAGGGCAGGATGTACAACGATCTCCTCAAGGGCATGTCCGAGTACCCGGTCATCCTGGACCGTGACGGTCAGGTGCTCTCCTTCCCCCCTATCATCAACGGCAGACTGACCACTGTGACCGTAGGGACCAGGGATCTGTTCATCGATGTCACCGGCATCGACCGCAAGGCGGTCAAGGGCGCGTTGGATATCGTCTGCACCGCTCTCGCCGAACGCGGCGGACGCATCGAATCCGTTCTGATGCACTACGGCCCTGAGACGTTCAGATCCCCGGATCTCACGCCCGCCAAACGCACCATCAGTGCCGATGCTTGCGACAGGTTCCTGGGTCGCGAGATCGGTCCGGAGGGAACAGTCGAGGCTCTGAAGCGCATGGGGCTCGATGCTGTCTCTGCCGGGGACGATGTCGAGGTCACCATCCCTGCCTACAGGCTCGATATGATGCATGATGTCGATGTCTACGAGGATGTCGCCACAGGATACGGATTCGAGAGGTTCGGAGGAGCGTATCATGTTCAGCAGACGCCGGGGGCTCTTCTTCCGGAGACGGCGTTCTCCGACTCCGTCAGGGATGTCATGATAGGTCTGGGATTCACGGAGGTCTCCACCCTTACTCTGAGCAATCAGAAGGACGAGTTCTCGATATCCGGTCTTCCCGAGGTCGATGTCGTCCGTGTGCTGAATCCGATAACAGAGGATCACACCTGTCTCCGTGCATATCTGACGCCCAGTCTTGTTAGGATTCTCAGGCACAACAAGCACCGCGATCTTCCCCAGAGGATTTTCGAGATCGGATATGTCGTCCGCGACGAGAAGACCCGTCTCCACCTCTGCGCCATGGCTACCGCATCGAAGGTTCCCTTCACCGATATCAAGTCCTGGACGGAATCATTCCTCAGGGAGGCTGGAGTCGCGTATTCCCTCGAGCCCTGCTCATTCAGGACGTTCGTTCCGGGTAGAGGTGCTGTCGTATCGTACGAAGGTCGGGAGATAGGGTTCTTCGGCGAGATGGATCCGGAGGTCGTCGTCGATTTCGGAATCACGCACCCCATAGGATTCTTCGAGATCGATCTGGAGCCTATAATCGCCGGCAAGAAGGACACGCTGTTCTGAGGCGTCACATGGAGATCGGAGATGCATTTCCGTCATTCGTGCTTCCCGACGAGGACGGCATTCCATTCGACGGATCGAGGCTGGCGGGACACCGTTACGTGATGTTCTTCTATCCGAAGGACGGATCGCAGGGGTGCACCCGCGAGGCCTCGGAGTTCTCCGCTCGCATCGGAGAGTTCTTCGAAGCAGGAGTCTCCGTGATCGGGGTCAGCAAGGATTCGACATCGTCCCATCGCAGGTTCATAGATAGGAACGACCTGAAGGTCAAGCTGCTGAGCGATCGGGACCATTCCCTCATGGATGCGACCGGTGTCTGGGGCCCTAAGATCTCCTATGGAAAGGAGACCTTGGGGACGAGACGTACCACCTTCGTCGTTGGGCCGGACGGGAAGGTCGAGGCATCATGGCGTGTCGCGAAGGTAGCGGGACATGTCGATGAAGTCCTGTCCTTCGTGCTCTCGCATCCCTGATCGCGCCAGTTTCCGATCCATCGACCTCAGGACATCTCCCGCATCGGCGATGAGGCTGATGTCGGCATAGCCGTGGATGGGGGCATGGGGGTCCTTGTTGACCGCTATGATCCTGGTGGATCCCGAAGCCCCTGCCATATGCTGAGCGGCTCCGGATATACCGAAGGCGATATAGAGGTCCGGGGAGACGGTGCGGCCGGACAGCCCCACCTGACGCGACCTCGGCATCCATCCCTTCTCGACCAGCGCTCTGGAGCATACGACTCCCGCGTCCATTCTGGACGCGACCGATTCGGTGACCTCTATGAGCGATCTGTCGCGTATGCCGTCGCCGAGAGCTATCAGGATGCGACGCCCTTCGATATCCGGGGTTGATTCCGAGGAAACGGAGTCGATCGGGGGGTCTCCGCAGGATTCTGTTGAATGCTGCCAGTAGATGACCGATCCTGTCCCCTTGCAGGTTCCCGGATCAGGAAACGAACCGGGGCGCACAGTGGCAATCTGAGGGAATCCGGTGTACTGTATCTCGGCGATCACGGTTCCGCCGAACGCTGGACGCACGGCTGTCAGGTTCCTGTCGTCCATGGACAGCCCTGTGCAATCGGCCGTGAGTCCGGAATGGACAGTTGCAGCGATGCGCGGGGCCATCTCCCTTCCTATCGGGGTGGCTGCCAGCAGTACGACCGACGGTCCGATGCGAGCTATCAGCGCGGAGATCGCATCCGCCCACATTTCGGGGCGATAGGGTGAATAGGACGGATCTCTGACATGGTAAAGACTGTCGGCTCCGCATCCGAAGATCTCCGGATAGATGCTCTTGAGCTCCGTGCCTCCGAACACGACGGCGAACACCCTTCCGTCGGTCATCCTTCTTGCCTGTGACAGGATCTCGCGGTCCGACGCCCTGAGACGGGGAGGGGTGCTCCCGAATTCCAGTTCCACGAAGACCAGCGTGCCGTCTGCGGTCGACTGGTTGATATCGAACACCTTGAGCATGCCAGGAGGCAGCTCTCCGCGGCATCCTCCTTCGGAAGTCCCGCAGGAATCTCCCGAGCATCCTTCGCATCCGCTCATGTCGACGACCTCCATTCCTTGATTATGAGATCGGCGGCGGTATCCGGATTCGATATCTCCACCATCGTGTTCCTGCGTTCGGAACTCAGGACCTCGGAACGGACGACTCTGGTAGGCGATCCTCTCGGACCTACGGAGTAAAGGCCCAGGCCCAACGAGACGCGGTCTAGACGGATTACTTCCTTTTCGCGGGATGATATGAATCCATCGATCGTCGGCAGCGCTCCATCCGGATCCACGTCGCAGAATGAGACGACGGAGCCGCGAGGCACGACGATTCTTCTCGTTAATCCGCCGTAGTCCTGGACTGCTACGAAAGGCGAGCCCTTTTCCAGCGTCCTCACATAGTAGAACTGCGGCACATCGAGCATCTTTGCGACCTCGGCAGGCACCTGTCCGGTTCCGGCGTCCAGCGTCTCCATGCCGAAGACGACGAGATCCGCGTCCGCGCAGTGCCTCATCAGGAATGAGGCCAGTACGCGCGATGTCGCCCAGGTGTCCGATCCAGCGAAATCCGGATCCGTCAGCAGATAGGCGTGGTCGGCACCGAGGGAGAGGCATCTTCTGAGCGCCTTCTCGGCTTGTGGAGGCCCCATCGTGAACACCTCGACCGTATCCCCCTCGTCTTTCAAGGAGATCGTTCTTCTCAATGCGAGCTCGCAGTATGGATCTAAGATGGAATTCCTGCCGTTCCTTGCCGGCGATCCGTCAGGATTCGCAGCGGAGCCTGAATCAGGCACCTGTTTGACTGCGACCGCGTATCTCATGGGTCCGCTCCGAATATGTTGCCAGGGCAGAGGACACCCTTGGGATCCAGCTCGTTCTTGACGCGTCTCAGCTCCTCTACTCCTTTCTTGCCGTA
>DATC01000035.1:14960-20825 GCA_002504495.1 Methanomassiliicoccaceae archaeon UBA537 | reverse complement strand
TCGGAACATGTCGAATTCACGCTAGCATTAGACCAGGTTGGCTGTCAATCTTCCTATCGAAACACACCTATTCCGATAGTATACGACTCGTTTTCACCGGTTCGCGCATTTAATAGGCTCTTCGACCCTCTCATACAGCATTCCATAGCGTCTCGATGAGATGAGCGCCCCTCCATCCGTGATGCTACGATAGCATCAGACGACGCGACGGACAGATTGCTTCGGGGGTTCCGTACCATAATCGCAGGCATCACTGAAGTTACAAAGATTACAATCAGCAGTTATTATACTGCATCCGTAATCATATGGGCATGTCGCAGGAGGTGACGACGGAGAACCGCGTCGAGGCTCGCGTCTCATGCCAGTCCGGAGTACGGATGGCCGGATCCTTCCAATACCGGGCCTGCGAGCGTATAAAGGGTCGAGAGGCGATGGGTGTTCCGATGACGCAGGACAGGAAAATCTCGGTTATGGGAAAGGCGAAGGTCGCATGCGAGGCGGACACGACCGTGGTCCGCATAAGGGTCTCGGGGATCAGCACCACGTACGAGAAGGCCGCGGCGGAGATGGCGAGATGCACCGGCGCCCTGAAGGACAGCATCGAGGAGTCAGGGCTGGACAGGAAGCTTCTGAAGACGGAGAGCCTCTCCGTGTCACAGAACATCATGAAGGTGCCGACCGGGGAGGGGCGCTACGGGATGGATTACAAGGAGATCCCGGACGGATTCCGTTTCGACGGAGGGTTCTCCGTGTCGTTCCCCAACGACGGCGCGGTCCTGTCTCGCATGGTGCGCGGGATGGCCGTTCTCAAACCGGAGCCCCGTCTGGAGTTCTCCTTCCTGAGCAGCAGGAGGGAGGAGATGGTCCGCGAGGCCCTCTCCCGTGCCACGAGGAACGCGATGGAGGACGCGAGGACGATCGCGGAGGCCACCGGGTCCCGTCTGGGACCGTTGTCCAGAGCCGACTACTCACCGCGCGAGTCCCAGGTCAGGGCGCTCACGGTCGCCTGCAACGACGGCATTCCGTGCGACGACATGGACATAGATCCGAAGGACGACGTGGTGGAGGTCACCGCATCCTTCGAATGGGACATAGCCTGACCCGCATCCGATATAAGCCCGGTGCGCGTACTCCGCGCCATGAAGGCAGGCACGGCCGCGAGGGCCGTCTATTGGATCGCGGTGCTGGTCACCGTGGCCGTGGCGGCGTTCCCGATTGCATCCATGATCGCCGACGTCGACACGGAGCCGGTAGGCGCCGGAGTCCCGGCGGTCTACGATCTGAGACTGATGGACGAGAGGACTCTCGCCGACAATCTGGAGAGGGCCGCATCCGTAGACGGCGTCGCGGTCTTCTACGGCGGTGCGTCGGTCGCGTTCTACGGCGGTTCCGCACGTTCCGTCGCGGCGGCGATCGTCGCCAGCGGCGCGGAGGAGGCGATCGTCAGGGATGCCGACGGCGGTATCGTGACGCAGGACCGCATATCCTACGGCAATGCGACGATCACCGGCCAGAGGATAGGGGTCGTCCTGCCGTCCACGGACGGCATCTCGGACCTCAGGCTCGGGATGAGGCTTGTCAGCCCGGACGGTCTGGTGAATCTTCCGGCGGAATGCCGCTCCGTCTCATCGGAGGGGGCGCTCTGCGCCGAGTATGTGCTGCCGATAGTCGCCTACAACCTGGTCGCGGCCTACGGATGCTCCCTGAGCGTGTCGCTGGGCACGGGATACGAGGGCCTGGCCGACGCCGACGTGTCGTTCTCCCAGCCGCAGGACGTCCTATCGTACAAGGTCTCTGCGGACTTCGGGTCCTCGACGATCCGGGTGGACGGAGGCCTCGGCCCCTCGTCCGGGACCGGCTCCATAGGTCGTGCCGCGGTATCGTTCTCAGGGGATTCGATGACGGTGTCCTGCGCGGGGATCCTGTCGCAGGTGCTGAAGGACTCCCTGATCGGAGGATGTCTGACGGTGGAGACCGACGGGATATCATACACCATGGGCGTGGAGGCGTCCTCCGCCCTGATCTCCGCCGTCGGGCTTCTGGAGGCGGGAGCATGAGCAGCGAGCGCAGGGCGGAGAAGGAGCGCAGGGAGCGCGAGAACAGCGCGTGGAGAGGAGCATACGGGGTCGTGAAGGGACTGATCGGATACGTCCTCCTCCCGCTGGTGCTGACGACGTACGTCTTCCCCATACTGCCTTCGGATCTGGTCCTCGACGGCATCGAGGACATGCTGGGCAGATGCATGGTCGGAGGGATCCCCCTGATTGTCGTCGCCTTCCCCATGGGCTATTACGGCAAGGGGCATATCGGCCGCGTGCTCTCATGGGTCGCGTTCGTCGTCCTCAAGATCCTCTGGATGCTGTACGTCCTCGACTTCGGGGACCTCGACGGGATATTCGGGATGCACTCGGGCGACACTCTGCTCACCGTGGACCTCGCGGTATCGGGCATCGTGACGCTGGCGGCGTTCTTCCTCCTGCTCAAGCTGGTCGTGGTCGTCGCCGACCACTGCGACAACAGGAAGCGGACGTTCGTGGACGACTACCGAGGCGATACGGATGATCGAGGCCGCGGTGTTCGACATGGACGGGACGCTTCTCGACACGGAGCGCTTCAACGTGGGCTTCTGGTGCGAGGCATCCGAGATGGAGGGAGTCCCGATAACGAGGGACGAGGCCCTGCACATCAGGAGCCTGGATTCCAAGCTGGCGGCGGAGTATCTCGAGGGGAGGCATCCCGGATTCGAGTTCCATGCCGTGAGAGAGGTCAGGAGGAGGCTCATGAGGGAGCACGTGGAGTCGGAGGGCATCGAAGCCAAGCCCGGAGCCATGGAGATCCTGGAGATGCTGAAGCGTCACGGAGTCAGAACGGCGGTAGCGACCGGCACCGCGCAGCACCGTGCGGAATCGTATCTGTCGGAGGTCGGACTCTCGCCTTATCTCGACCTCATCATAAGCGCGTCGAAGGTCGAGCACGGGAAGCCCGCGCCGGATGTGTACCTCTATGCATGCGAACGTCTGGGCTCGGATCCAGGGGCCACCGTCGCGGTGGAGGACGCCCCCTTCGGCGTCATGTCGGCGCTGGCGGCCGGATGCAGGGTGATGGCGGTGCCGGACCTGACTCCTCTGGAGCCGTCGCTCGCGGCGAGGGCGGAGCGCACCGCAGGGTCGCTGGAGGAGCTGATTCCGTATATCGAAGACCTGCTGTCGGAGCGATGCCGCTCCGATCAGATGATCTGGACCATCTGGTTGATCGGCGGCTTGTCCTCGGTCGGGTCCGTGACGCAAAGGAATCTGAAGCCGTCCTCATAGTACGGGATGAGCTCGTCCGAGCAGTCCATCTTGATCACGCGATATCCGACCGATTCGTTGGCCTGTCTGACGATGTCCAATGCATCCTCAGTAAATCCGTTCCGATGCCCTTGTAGGGGAAGTCCGCTCTTCCCAGCTGTCCGAGAAGATAGCTCTGGGCGACGTTGTTGTCCGGATCGATGTTCATCTTCTTGCCCAGCGACTTGGAGATGTCCTGATCGTCGGGAACGCGAAGGCATCTGATGGAGAGCGTGAAGTAGCCGACTATCGCATCGTCCATGATGGCCAGGTAGGTTCTGGCCATGTCTCTTTTCTCGAAGGTAATGGCCTTGTTGTGAAGGAAACCCTCTCTGTCGGGATCACGAGAGCATTTAAATGAATCGAGACGGACAGTGATGTCGCTTTCATCCATTTTGGAAAGAAGGTCCGTCAGCGGAACGGTTTGATACGGCTTCATATCTTTATTGAGAGGAACAGTTTCACTGCTTCGTCGGGGTTTCTAATAGGATGAACAGCACCGGAAGTGTCTATCGGACCTCTGCGGTCGGCTTCATCAAAAGCCGCCAGCAGTCTATCGACTTCCTCCTGATTCCGTAGCACGATGTCCTGATAGAAAGACTGCGTCGCCATATCTCCACCTCTGATCATCTATATGCATAAGGAGATATATACCAGCAATAGCAGGCTTCACCGTGCAGTCACAGAATGCTTCGAGACCTCTTCTGGTCGTCTATGAGTGGGCCCGCCCGGATTTGAACCGGAGTCAATGGCTCCCGAAGCCACAAGGATACCAAGCTACCCCACGGGCCCACGGGACTCCCAAACGGACGGTCGGATAAAAAGTCATCGGGAGAGATTATTGCAAACAGGTCGGGGCCCCGCGTAAGCAGGGGTGGCATTGATTAACAATTCCACGATTAATCGAATATTTATTGGAACTTTCAAAAATCCATGACTAATCATGGATTTATAGATGAAGCATCATCCGCAACCATGGACTATCTTGTCAGGGAGCGCTATCTGAATCTCCTTCGCGCCGGCCGCGGCGCAGTGCATGTGGTCAAGGTCATCACGGGGATGAGGCGTTCGGGCAAATCCGTCCTTATGCAGATGTATGTCGACGAGCTCAAGGCCACGGGCGTCCCGGAGTCCGATATAGTGTACATGAACCTGGAGTCTCTGGAGTATCAGGGGATGGACAAGGATGCGCTGAACTCCATTCTGAGGAGCCGCATGGCCCCCGGTCGCTTGGCATACATCCTTCTGGACGAGATCCAGACGATCGAAGGCTGGGAGATGACTCTGGCAGGCCTCGATGCCGCAGGGTGCTGCGATGTTTACGTGACCGGATCCAACTCGGATATGCTCTCATCGACTCTCGCCACGCACATATCCGGAAGGCATGTGGAGATAGAGGTCCTTCCATTCTCGTTCGAGGAGTTCGTCCGTTTCCATGACATCAAGGACCGCAGGGAGGCATTCTCGGAGTATTTGATGTACGGAGGCCTTCCAGGCGTGGATCCGCCCAGGGGCAGCAGGTTCGCAACGGATTATCTGCAGGGGGTGTACAGCACCGTGCTGGTCAAGGACGTCCTCAGGGTATCGAAGGTCGGTGATCCGGCCAAGATCGATGCGATCATAAAGTTCATCTTCTCGAATATCGGCAACGTCACCAACATTTCGAGGATTTCCAAGGACGTAGGCATCCCGGAATCGACAGTGTCGCTTTATATGAGAGCTCTGGAGGAGGCCCTCCTCGTCATGCCGTGCGACCGTTACGATGCGGTCGGCAGGAGACTGCTCAAGACCAATCGCAAATACTACGTGTCCGACATAGGGCTGCGCTCCGCTGTCCTAGGGATGGCGGCGGGCACGGACATCAGCAGGCCGTTGGAGAACATCGTCTACCTGGAGCTCAGACGGAGAGGGTACAGGCTCATGGTCCAGAGCTATCGCGATGCGGAGATCGACTTCGTCGCCAGCAGGAACGACTCGATAGAGTACTTCCAGGTCTGTCAGACCCTCGCCTCCGAAGACACGAGAGCGAGCGAGGTCAAAGCGCTTCTCCATCCCGATGACAACTATCCCAAGACCGTGCTGACTCTCGACGAGTACGGTCTCGGCATCCAGGACGGAGTCCGCATAGCCAATCTCCTGGACTGGCTCCTCGAGGACGAGGGGCGATGCGGCTTCCGTGATCTCCGTGCCCTTCCGTTGCGGGTTTTATATAGTTCCACGGAATCGGCGACGATGCCGTCAGAGGTCATCACATGATCTGCATCATCGTTCGTCTTCACTGAAAGTTTTAGATGATGGGACGGTTGAGGTGTTATCAATGAAAGCTTCGACCAGTGCAAACGCTCGGGATATGCTTGCGATCAGCCCGTACAACGCCGTGTCGCTGCCGGAGCTGCCGAAGGGCCGCGGTCCGATACAGATATTCGACACGACCCTCCGCGACGGCGAGCAGGCCCCGGGGATCGCCCTCAGCGCCGACGACAAGGTCCGTATCGCCGAGGCCCTGGACGACTACGGCGTGGACTACATCGAGGCG
>DATC01000035.1:8463-14921 GCA_002504495.1 Methanomassiliicoccaceae archaeon UBA537 | reverse complement strand
GCCGTGTCCAGCGACATCGAGCGGGACACCATCCGCAGGATCGAGGACCTCGGGCTCCACGCGCAGGTGCTGAGCCTCGCGCGTTCCGTCCGCAAGGACATCGACGCCGTCGCCGACACGGGCGTCGACTACGTCCACACGTTCATAGGGACCTCTCCTCTGCACAGGGACTTCAAGCTCAAGATGTCCAAGGAGCAGATCATCGAGAGGGCCGTCGACACAGTCGAGTACGCCAAGGAGAGAGGGCTCGAAGTCCAGTTCAGCTGCGAGGACGCTACCCGCACCGAGCTCGACTACCTCCTCGAGGTGTACAAGGCCGTCGTAGACGCCGGCGCATGCGCCATCAACGTCCCCGACACCGTGGGAGTCATCGTCCCTCAGGGGATGTCCTATCTGATCAAGGCGATCGCCGAGGAGATCAAGGTGCCGATCAGCGTCCACTGCCACAACGACCTCGGATTGGCCGTGGCCAACACCATGGCCGCGGTGGAGGCGGGAGCCACCATCGTCCAGGCGACGGTCAACGGCATAGGCGAGAGGACCGGCAACGCGTCCTTGGAGGAGGCTGCGATCAACCTCTACGCCAACTACGGCGTCGAGACCGTAGATCTCTCCAAGATCGGTCCCGTCTCCAGGCTCATCGAGCGCACCACCGGGTTCCCGATCGCGTTCAACAAGCCCCTCGTCGGGCGCAACGCTTTCGCCCACGAGTCCGGCATACATGTGCATGGCGTGATGAACAACGCCTTCACCTACGAGCCCCTCAAGCCCGAGCTCGTCGGTGTGGACCGCCACATCGTCATAGGAAAGCACTCCGGCGAGCACTCGGTCCGCGGAAGGCTGGACGCCCTCGGCATCTCGTTCCCCGAGGATAGGATGCCCGAGCTCATGGAGGCCATCAAGGAGGCTGCCGTGGGCGAGAAGGAGATCGACGACGCCGAGCTCATGGCGCTGGTCGACCACATCCTCCGCAACGTCCGCGAGGGAGAGGCCGCCGTCAGGCTGGACGGCATCGCCGTCCTCACCGGCAAGGGCGTGACGAGCACCGCCACGGTGAACCTCACCGTGAACGGCGAGAAGAGGACCGTCGCCGAGGTCGGAGTCGGTCCCGTCGACGCGGCGATCAAGGCGATAGCCGAGGCCGTCGGCGACAGCTACACCCTCGCCGAATACAAGCTGGCCGCCATAAACGGCACATCCAGCTCCCTATGCGAGGCCACCGTGATGGTCCGCAACAACGAGCGCAAGGAGAACGCGCTCTCGACCGGAAGGTCGGTGGGACCCGACGTGGTCCAGACGTCGATAGACGCAATGATCTCCGCGATCAACCGCGACAAGGCGCGGGAGTGATACAGATGGTCGGAAAGACGATAGCCGAGAAGATACTCTCGAAGCATTCAGGGAAGGACGCCCGTGCGGGCCAGATCGTGATCGCCGATGTCGATTACGTCATGGTCAACGATGTGACCGGGCCGATAGCGTTCAGGCAGTACGAGTCCCTCGGGACCGACACGATGTACAAGGACCGCATGGTACTGATACCGGATCACTACGTCCCCGCGAAGGACGTGGTCTCCGCCGAGCAGGCCAAGGAGATGCGCGACTTCGCCGCGAAGCACCAGCTTCCCCACTACTACGAGATCGGATGGTCCGGAGTCTGCCACCAGCTGATGGTCGAGGAGGGATTCGCCGCTCCCGGGAGGCTCATTGTCGGAGCTGATTCCCACACATGCACCTACGGGGCGCTCAACGCCCTCTCCACCGGAATCGGATCCACCGAGGCCGCCGCGGTGTTCGCCACAGGCAAGCTGTGGTTCAAGGTCCCCGAGACGATCAAGGTGGTCGTCAAGGGCAGGTTCAACAGGAACGTCGGAGGCAAGGACCTCATCCTCAAGATCATAACCGACATAGGGGTGGACGGCGCCAACTACAAGGCGTTCGAGTTCCACGGGGATGTGTCCAGCATCTCCGTCCCCGACAGGCTCGCCATCTCCAACATGGCCATCGAGGCCGGAGGCAAGGCGGGGATCTTCCCCTGCGACGACCTGACCCGCGAATACATAAAGGACAGCGTGCGCGGGGAGTACGAGGCCGTGGACGCCGACGATGACGCCGTGTACTGCAGGACCCTGGAGTACGACCTCTCCGAGCTGGAGCCGTTCGTCTCCTATCCCAGCCTTCCGAGCAACGGCCGCCCCGTCAGGGAGGCCGACGTGAGGATCGACCAGGCGTACCTCGGTTCGTGCACCAACGGCAGGATTGAGGACATGCGCATCGGCGCCGAGATCGTCAGGGGACGCCACGTGGCCCCCGGAGTCAGGATGATCGTCGTGCCCGCCTCCCAGAAGGTTATGAAGCAGATGGCCGACGAGGGCCTCATCGACGTGTTCCTCGAGGCCGGAGCGTTCGTCTCCGGACCCACCTGCGGAGCGTGCCTCGGAGGATACATGGGCATACTCGCTCCCGGCGAGGTCGCCGTCTCGTCCACAAACCGCAACTTCATAGGAAGGATGGGCGCCAAGGACTCCTACGTGTATCTCGCGGGACCTGCGGTCGTAGCCGCATCCGCCATCGCGGGACGCATCGTGACGCCCGACGACCTGGAGGGGATGTGAATGGAACCGATCAAGGGAAGGATATGGGTGTTCGGCGACAACGTCGACACCGACCAGATCATACCGGCCGAGAGGCTCGTGGCCGCGAACCTCGACCATCTGAACGACTACATATTCGAGAAGGTCAGGCCCGGCTTCGCGCAGGAGGTCCGCAAAGGGGACATCCTCGTCGCCGGACGCAACTTCGGCTGCGGGTCCAGCAGGGAGCATGCTCCTCTGAGCCTCCGCGAGGCCGGATTCTCCTGCATCATCGCCGAGAGCTTCGCGAGGATCTTCTACCGCAATTCCATGGACACCGGTCTGCTCCTCATCGAGTGCAAGGTGGATTCCCCCGTCGAGGGCGAGACCGCCTCGGTCGATGTGGACAAGGGGTCCCTGAAGATAGGAGAGAAGAGCTACTCGTTCCCCGAGTATCCTCCGTTCATCGGCGAGCTCGTCAGGGCCGGAGGGCTCATGAACCTCATCAAGGAGGGCAAGTTCCAATGACGACGAAGAAGATAGCCGTGATCCCGGGAGACGGGATCGGAAAGGAGGTCATCGCGGCCGGCATGGACGTGCTCGAGGCCGTCTCCGAGATATCGGATTTCAAGATGGACCCGGAGTACGTGCCCATCGGATCCGAGAGGTATCTGGAGACCGGCGAGCTGCTCACCGACGCCGACATCGACCTGTTGAAGAGCAAGGACGCCATCTATTTCGGGGCCATAGGGGACCCGAGGGTGAAGCCCGGGGTCCTCGAGCAGGGCATCCTGCTGAAGATGAGGGCGGTGTTCGACCAGTACATCAATCTCAGGCCGGTCACGTCCTGGTTCCCGCTGGTCCCGCTGAAGAGGGAGGTGCCCTTCGACATCCATTTCCTCAGGGAGAACACCGAGGACTTCTACATGGGCGCCGGAGGGGACTTCGGGCCGTCCTACGGCGACACCGCAGAGCTCCATATCAAGAGGGAGATGTACGACCTCGATGTCAGGCTGGAGGCGAAGGCCTCCGACAACGACGACTTCGCCTTCGAGATAGGCTTCCTGTCCACCAAGGGCATAGAGAGGTTCGCCGACTACGCCTTCCGCTACGCGCAGGCCAGGGGGGAGAAGAAGGTCACGCTGGTCGACAAGGCCAACGTCTGCACCCATGTCTACGGCAAGCAGAGGAGGATCTTCCAGCAGAAGGCCGAGGAGTACGGCATGGACCTGGAGTTCATGTTCGTCGACGCCATGGCCATGGCCATGATCGTCCGTCCCGAGACCTTCGGAACGGTCGCCGTTCCCAATCTCTTCGGAGACATCCTCACCGATCTGGGAGCGCAGCTCCAGGGCGGCCTGGGGATGGGAGGAAGCGGGAACATCAACCCGAACGGCGTCAGCATGTTCGAGCCCATCCACGGCTCCGCTCCGGATATCGCGGGAAGAGGCATCGCCAATCCCATCGCGGCCGTCCTCGCGGCCCAGATGCTCCTCGAGAACCAGGGATTCCCGGAGGAGGGAAGGATGCTCCACGACGCCGTCAGGCACGCTCTCGACGCGAAGGAGACGACGCCCGACCTCGGCGGTTCGATGACCACGTCTGAGGTCGGCAAGGCCATAGCGGCCTTCGTCCTGAACCAGAAGCGCTGATAGAATGATCTCCCTGGAGCTCGAGGCCGAACTTCCTGACGAGGGTACGGCGAGGGCGGTTCTCGCCGCCCTCGATCCCGACAACATCGGGTACGTGGAGTCCGAGCTCCGGGGAGGGACCATAGTCTTCAGGATGTCGTCCGAGTCGGCCGGCACCCTGAAGAGCACCGCCGACGACCTCATGGCCTGTCTGAAGGCGGCTTTCGAGACCGTCCGTCTCGGAATGTGAATCTCACATTGTTCTGGCCCATGGCTCTGGAATACGCCATGGAGCCGCACATCCCGCGGGCTATCTGAAGCCCTATCCCCTCGCCGTCGAACGTCATCGGATTGAACAGCGGACCGTCGTCGCGAATCAGGACGGAAGGTTCATCCCCTCCGCGGACCACGAGGTCCATCCACCTGTCCGGATCCGATCCCAATCCGTGGGAGGATATGTTGGACGCGAGCTCCTCGCTGCAGAGCCTGGCCTTCTCGACCCTCGTCCTCTCGATGCCGCAGGATTCCATGAATGCGGCCATCGCATCCATCGACTCCTCCAGATCGGTCAGATCCCCTTTCACCGACACGGCGAGCGTCGGGATCTCCGGCTTCCTTCCCAGAAGGAATCCCTGGAGCGACTCGTCCCTGCGACGCATGGCGACCGATATGAGAGCGGTTCCTGCCAGCATGACGGCCTCTCCTATCCAGAACGAAGGCCAGATGAGATCTCCGTCGACGGGTGCGAGAACCGCTGCGGTCGCGATGACGAACAGCGGCTGCAGGACGGAGATGACTATCGCCACATGCCTGTGGCCGAGCACCTGGAAGAGGATCATCATCGCATAGTTCACTCCGTAGAGCAGGATGCAAGGCGCGAACATCCTCAGCGCGTCCTCGGATGAGGCGAGCAGGTCTCCCTCCGTGACTCCGAACATCACGCAGAACACGCCGGGCACCAGCATGACGACGGCGACTATCGCTCCGAGTGAAACCAGAAGAACCTTCGATACGAGGCGCGTCAGCATGGATATCCCTTCGACGTCTCCAGATCCGTAGAGCGTCCCTCCGATCGGCTGGACGGTCTGGCAGGTGCCTCCGATGAGCATGGATGCTAGCATCAGGACGTTCATCGCCACGGCCATGGTGGCCATGCCGGACGCACCGAGGTAGTGCAGCGTCATTCCGTTCATGCAGAGCATCTTGACGTCCATCATCGCCGAGGCGAGCGCCACGGGGGCTCCCAGTGAGAGCAGGGCGGGGATGTGGATCGCACCGCCCTTCTCCGGACGGAACAGCGTGGTCGAACGGGTTCTGAAGAAGCGTGCGATCAGGGCGACCGTGCCTATGGAGTATCCGATCACCACGGCCGCGGATGCGCCCGTGATCCCTGCTCCCTCATGGACGAGAACGATGCACAGGAGGGGGGAGATGATGTTGGCCCCGGCGAGGGCAAACGTGGCGCTCCGGGGAGAGCCGTCCACTCTGGCGAACATCGCCAGTCCGGGAAGGAAGAGATATGCGGCGGAGCCCAGCAGGGCCACTCTCGTGTAGTCGGTGACCAGCGGCAGCAGGTCCTCGTCCGAGCACAGGAAGGATGCCACGGAGCCGGGCGATGCCGCTCCGAGGGCGGTCAGCGCGATCGACATCGCCAGCGTCAGGGCCATGCATATCGCGAATACGCGTCCCGTCTCGCCTTCCTTACCCTTTCCGACCAGCACGGCGCACAGCGTCGCTCCTCCGACGCAGACAAGGGCGGTCAGCGCGTTGTACAGCTGTATGAGCGGAGATACGAGGTTGACCGCCGACAGCTCGGCGCTGCCCATCATGTTCCCCACTATCATCCCGTTGACGACGACCCCGAGGGAGGTGGCCATCACGGCGAGGATGGTGGATACGGCGAACGTCCTGAAGGCGCGGTTCACCAGATACGGGGAGCGGCTCATCTCAGGTCCACCACGGGGGTGATCTTCAGACTGGTCCTGTTCACTATGAACCCGTCCCGTCCGACGTTCCTGACCTCGAATCCCATCAGTCCGAGGGGCACGGTCTTGGCGAAGGAGTCGTACTCCGGGATCAGGGCCTCCAGGGCCTTCTCCGTGGTCAGGTCCGGATCGTCCACGCAGACCGCCATCCTGTCCTCGAGACCGTCGTGGTCCAGGACGATCTGCAGGTTCCCGCGGTAGCCGAGGGAATCGTCGAGTATCTTCGAGATCCTCCTGAAGTTGAAGAACGTCCCGCCTATGCGCATGAC
>DATC01000035.1:0-8384 GCA_002504495.1 Methanomassiliicoccaceae archaeon UBA537 | reverse complement strand
TCGCCCATGTCGCCTATCTCGTACCGGCTGGTGCGGCCGTTCTCCCTGAGATATCCCGTGAATATCAGTCTCCCCGGTTCTCCGGGACCGACGGGCTCGTCGGAATCGGCCTTAACGATCTCCAGGTGCTGGATCTCGCTGTTCAGGTGGAACTCGTTCCTGCCGCACCATTGGCAGCAGTAGCCCATCGTGCCGGTCTCGTTCGCTCCGTAGAGCATCGACTGTATGCTCTCTATTCCGAACTCGTCCTTCAGCCAACGGACCTGTCCGGCGGAGAACATCTCCCCTCCGTAGAAGATCTTCCTGATCCTCCCGTAGCTCTTCAGCTTCTCCTCATTCTCCTGGAAGACCTTGACGATGTAGCTGGGCGCCCCCATGACGGCCGTCGCCCTTCCGATGACCATGAAGTTCGCGACCTGATGGACGTCGTCCAGGCCTCCGATGTTCAGATTGCGGATGTGCATCCCGTCGAATATGGAGATGAAGAAGTTCATCCCGCCGTAGAGGCTGCCCGCCTTCAGCAGATCGGCGACGACGTCCCTGTCGGGATCGAGGCCGAGGGCCATCATGGCCTTGACGCCCGGTTCGACGATGTATCTGCGGTAGTCGTTGTCGCTGTAGCTGCAGAACACGGGAGCTCCGGTGGTTCCTCCGCTCTTGGTCAATACGCGGGTGCCGTCGTCAGGCACCGGAGGGTAGTCCTTCTTGCCTTCGATCGGGCCATCCACGGCGAAAGGCTCCGGGGCCCTGAGCTCCTTCAGACCGACGATGCCGTTCATGGGGATGTCCATGCGCATGGACACGCGTCTCATGAACTTCGGAAGCGCGAATCCCCCGTCATGGGGCTCTCCGGCGTAGCTGGCGCTCATCGATCCGACGGGAGTGATCCTCTGCACGCCGGCGCGGTACAGGGCGGAGGAGACCTCCTCCAGCTCGTCCAGGGTGCAGGCGAGGCCGCATGTCTGCAGATACCTGCGCATCCCTCTGAGTCCGGAGGTGAGTCCTCCGCGTTCCAGAGGCGACAGCCATACGGTCCTGAAGAGAGGAGAGGGCATGAACTTGGTCCCGTAGCTGACCAGTATCCGGTACGTGTGCTGCGGATCCTCGACGACATCGCCGTCGTTGAAGTACAGGTCGCTGCGGTGGAGCTCCTTGACGGTCGCGATCTCGGCGGATTCGGCGGCGTCGGGAGCTATCCGCGGAAGCGTCTCCCTGGCCTCGTCCAGGGCCTCGGAGAGAAGCGCCGCCATCCTGTCGACTTCCTCTCTCGAGCAGGTGTCGAGGAGAACGCACTGCGGGCTGGAGCACGACTGCTGCTCGTTGCGGCAGATGCTCCTCGCCAGCATCCTGGCCGTATCCATGTCGAAGCATGACGGCGTGACGTAGGCGAAGCTGATCTTGTGCCCCCATTCCACCACGGGGGTGCCTCTGGGAGCCTCCTTGCGGATGGCCTCTATGGCCTCCTCTCCTCCCCATGCGCTGATGCAGTCGGCGCGGTCCATGAGCGCCCTCATGAGCTCCTTCTGCGACGAGCGGATGCGGAGCATGTAGATGCGGTCGGCGATGGACGGCGCCCTGCACAGGCGGAGCAGGACCTCGGTGGCGAACTCGCCCAGGTTCCCTGCGACCTTCAGTATGTTTATGTTCCCTGACAGAAGTCCCTCCACGGCGGCCATCGGAGCCACTATGGGGGAGTTCCCCGCGGTGATATGGAACAGGACCCCTACGGGCGCCCATCCTTCGAAGTGCTGCCTGCGCATGTCTACACGGCGGATCTCGAACGGCTCGTCGGTTCCGAGCTCGGCGATCAGCTTCATCGTGAGAGCCTCGCGGGATATGCCATCGGCCAGAGCGGCCATCACGGCGTCCGGATCCTCCGTGCCGTCCCTCACGAGGGCCTCCCTCAGGTCTCCGCATCTTCCTGCACGGATATCCCTGGAGAGCGAATCGCAGGCGTCGAGCACGTCGGAGGTCCTCAGCGTCGTGTCGAGGGTCCTCTCGATCTCCCCGTCGAGCCCCTCCATGAGCCCGTCCAGGGTCTCGGTCCTCCTCCCCTTCCATATGTGCGACATCTCATCTCCTCCTCAGTATCTCGGCGGCCGCGATGGCGCAGCTCCTGTTCCTGCTCGTGCCCGCCCTGCCGAGGATCTCGAACCACGGGGCGTCGTTCCCGCATCCGCAGGATCCGGCAGGATGCTTCACAGCCATGTCTCCGAGGAGCAGGCTGGGGACGGGGACGCCGGTGTTCATCGGCGACACCACGTTCATGAATCCCCTCTCCTCGTCCTCCACGGGTTCCAGCGTGACCGGGTCGCGGATTATCACGCGGCTGTATATCGGGACATGCAGGTGATGGCGGTCGCAGTCCGTGTACGCGACGCCGTGCTCCACCGCCCCGTAGGTTTCATGGCAGCACGTGTGCGGGAGGCCGAGCCTCTCCTCCACGTATTCTCTGAACTCCTCCGGGGAGAGCTGCCTGTCTGCGAAGCCCTTCCATCCGCCGCCCATCATCACGAGCGAGTCCCTGTTCAGCTTCAGCGGAGGGTATCCCATCTCCCTCATCCTCTCCAGCGTGAAGTAGAGGAACGCCGGGAATCCGAGGATCCTCACGGGGCATCCGTCCTTCTCGAACCTCCTGAGGGCGGCGATGCTGCCGAAGAGGTCGAACTGCTGGCTCCTCCCGTCGAATTTGAGAGCGTATTCGAGGTCGTGCTCGGGGGCGTAGCGGCGCATCATCTGCCTGGTGCGCAGCGTTCCGGTGTTCACTCCCGGAGCCGGTTCGTAGGAGTACATCATGAAGTCGGACGGCACATCGGTGATGCGCCCGTAGTACGCGAACTGCGTGTCCGCGGACTTGTCGGACGCGTTCATGCTCCATTCGTCGAAGAACATCTGCGTCTTCTGCCCGGTGGTTCCCGAGGATGTGAGCGTCATCACGTACTCGTCGTCGGGACGGGACTTGATGGTGTGCGTCTTGTAGAAGTTGGCATGGAGGAACGGTATCCTGGCGATGTCCTCGACGTCTCTTATCATGGAAGGCTCGAAGGAGTTCCTCGTCAGCCAGTCGGCGTAGTACGCGCAGCGGGAGGAATGCCAGGCCACGATCTGCCTCATGGCCTCCGCGAAAACCTGGTCGGTGCCTTCGATGTCGAACGGGTCATCGTGCGCCCACAGGCGCTGGACGGCATCGAGCTCCTTCGGGAGGACGGGATCGGGGGAGCCGAGCCTGCGGATGTGGTAGTCGGGATCATTCATCGGGGATCACCTCCTCCACGAGCTCCAGGAGCCCGGTGTACGGTTCCACGGTCTCGAGACATCCGAAGTCCACCGACGAGAACACGAGCTTCTCCATGAGCAGCCAGTCGGTGTCGTCGCATCCGCAGAAGATCCCGGTGCAGAAGTATCCGAGGGAGACGGCCTCGTCGTACGCTGCGACGGAGGATTCCTCGTTCGCGGCTATCAGCATCTCGATGACCTCGCACCTCTGCTCGCATAGCCCGCGGTCCATCGCGCGGAGGCTGGGGCGGACGTCCTCTCCAGTCCTCCTGACGACGATCCTTCCGAAGCCCATCCTGGCGTCGGCCTCCATCGTCATCTCCCCTTCGCCTTCCGGCGAGACCGGCCCTTCGACCTCGCGCACGTCCCTGTCCAGTCCGCCCGCATCGACGACGTATCTCACGATGCCGATGGCATCGCGTCTCGCATGGATCGTCCTGTGCTCGTCCGACAGCAGGATCGCGCTCAGGGCCAGGCTTCCGCGGGATCCCTGCTCGTAGGATGTGGACAGGTCCCCGTTCAGACGGTTGAAGGAGTATCCGAAGGGATGCATCCCCTGTCTGTTGCAGACCTTCTGGGTGAACGGGTGGTACGCGACGGGCATGGCGTTGACCGATCTGAGTCCCATGCCGGTCGCTCTCTCCATGGCGGCGACGGTCAGATTGGACATTATGGAGCACTTCCTGTACTTCCTGCGGACGACGCCCATGCACAGCTCCATGGTTCCGCGGAGGGACGGGCTGGCCACTAAGGCCACATGGCCCGCGACCTCTCCGTCCGGCGCCGTCGCGACATACGACACGCACTTCCCGCGCTCCGTCGCCTTGAAGAATCCCTCCGGATGGTACACGAGCTCGTGGGGGTACGTGTATCCGAACTCGTCGTAGATGCACTGGGCCACCTCGATCGCCTCCTCTCTTCTCAGAGGGTGCACATCGAAGTCCTCCGGCGAGAACGGGCAGGAGTCGGGAGCCGCGGCGAGGGGCTCGGTCCGCTCGTACTCCGGCATGGCCGTGAGGTGCTTCCTGAGAACCTGTCTCCTTCCTTCCGATCCGAGGATGGACAGGGAGGCGCCGTCGGCGAAGCCCTTGAGCAGCATGACGGACAGTCTGGACTCCTCCGATCCTTCGAGGGAGTCGTAGTCATATGGGATCCCCTTGTCGGCTATCGTCACAGTCAGATCCAGTCCGTCTATCCCCAGGGTGACGTCGAACATGGAGTCCGGCTTCCCCGGGAATCCGTACTCTATGACCTGGGACAGAGCCTCCTCTACAGTGACCAGGAATCTCTCTGTGTCGTTCTCTCCGAGGCCGTTGAGGCCTCCGTAGTACCTCACGGCCTGCTCGACCGCAGGGATCGAGCGGTTCTCGGCCCTGACGGACATGCGGATGAGATCCATCGTCAGTTCTCCAGTATGGCGGATATGCCCGATACCTCGAAGACCTCTCTGACGAGTCCCGCGGCGTTGACGATGTGGACGTTCCCGGCTCCCTTCTTCGACCTGATCGTCATGATCGACCTGATCCCGGCGCTGGAGATGAAATCGAGATCGCGGAGGTCCAATGTAACGTCATCCGCTTTCCCGACAGGGCCTTCGACGGTCGCATTGAAGTCTGGAGCGGTGGTGGTGTTCAGCCTGCCGCTGACGGTGATGACGACGGCCTTGCCGTCGCCAGTGATCTTGACATCCATGTAGTAGAATCGTGCGAAGCAGTTTAAGTAGTTAGGTCCGGAAACCCGACAGAGACCAGAGTGACGTCGTCGGCCAGATCGGCGCCTTTGGAGAACTCGGCGAGACGGTCGGCGATGCGCTCGCAGGCATCGTCCCCGGATTCCGCCAGGCAGGCCTTCAGCCTCTCCATGCCGAACTGGTCCCTCCTCAGGTCCTCGCAGTCCGTGGCGCCGTCGGTGAACATGAGCATCATGTCGTCCGCTTCCATATCGAAACCGGTCTCCTCGTAGATATGTGGCATAAGGCCCAGCATGGGTCCTCTCTCCGCAGGGATCTCGCTCACTTCGCCTTTCCTCCTAAGGAGGGGATACGGGTGTCCGGCGGATGCGATGCGGAGATGGCCTCCGCCGTCGCGGACGATGATGAGCACCGTGACGAACATGCATGACTCGTTGTCCCTCATGAGGACCTCGTTCACCTCTGTGAGGCACTCCGCCGGCCCCATGCCTTCCGCCAGCCTCTCGTCTATCAGGGTCTTCGCCTTCATCATGAACATGGCCGCGGGTATGCCCTTGTCGGAGACGTCTGCGATGACGATGCCCGTCCTTCCGTCGCCCATGTCCACGATGCTGTAGAAGTCCCCAGCCACGTCCCNNCCCTTGTCGGAGACGTCGGCGACGACTATCCCCGATCCTCCGTTCTCGGTGTCGACTATGCTGTAGAAGTCTCCCGCGACATCCTTGGCGGGAAGCATCAGGGCGTCGACGGCCAGTCCTTCGATCCTGCGGTCGCATGCTCCGAGGGCGGCCGTCTGGATCACGCGCGCCGCGTCCAATTCGCGTCTGTAGCCGTGGATGCGGATGGTGCCGCTGGTGTGCATCACCAGCAGGAAGAGGCATATCGCAGTGAGGACGCAGATCCCGAGGGCGCCGTACATGCTCTGGCGCGTGTATCCGTCGAAGTATATCCTTGCGTAGAGCTCCGCGGTGGTGACGGCGAAGATGAGGATCGGGACGGGCAGATACCCGGTCATCCTCCCTTCCGTCCGATCGATCATGGCCCTCATCCTTTCCTGAAGGGCCATAGACAGCGGGACGAACGCGACAAGGGTCAGGATGAGGTGTGCCAGGGCGGACCCTTTCAGATGATCGAGGGAATGGGCCGGACCTATCGCGAGCGAATATGCGGCGTCGGTCGCCACTAGAACGGTGATGCAGATCGACGAGTACACCAGCGAGACCATGATCTTGGAGGATGCCGTGCCCGTATGGCATGCCAGGGTCGTGGCCGTCCATACGGCCGTGAAGGATATCACGCATATCAGAAGGGTCGTCTCTACCGTGTCGCCGGCGATGCTGTACGCCGGTTCATCCGTTGTTATACCGAAGACATGGTCCGTCCATAGATAGCACAGGATGAGCGCGATCGCGGTTCCAGCGATCCAGGATGCGGCGGCGAGGGCCGGACGCCTCCTTCTCCCCAGGGTCAGCCAGGTCATGGCGCCGGTCGCCATGAACGGGAACACCACGGCCGAGAGGATGGCGTAGAAGACTTCGCTGTCCATCCGATCCTCTCCCGTCGCTGCTGGCCCGCATGTTCTTGAAGACTGTCAGCACGTTCCGTCCATCCACGCGTTGGTACCGTGCGGAATCGACGAGCCTCAGCGACATGCGTATGCCGAGTCCTCCGATGGGCCATTCCGACGGATCTCCGGCGAGAGAGGCTCCTTCATGGGCAGTGGGATCGAACGGCTTCCCGGAATCCTCGAAGGAGATCTCCGCGATGCCGTCGTCCACGGAGCATGCGATGCAGACAGCCCCTCTTCCGCCGTCGTACGCGTAGCTGCAGATGTTGGCGAACAGCTCCTCTACGACGATGTCGAGCTTCAGAACGGATGTCTCGGGGCATCCTTCCGTCGTCAGGCGGTCGTGTATCCATCCGACGACCTCATCGGTCGCCGCGATGTCGGAGATGAGCGTTCTGCGGGCCGTCGTCTTGTCATCCTTGTCGCAGGATGCGTCCTGCATGAGGCCGTCGCGATCGGTCCGTACCCGTTCCATGGACATGATTAACAATCGCATCCTATTCAACGGAGACGGTCGGTCGTCGGGATCATTCCTTCGGAGTACGGACCGTATCAATGATGCATCCATGCATCTAGTATGCTGGATGGATGCTCCATGTACGTTCTTTTTTTATATGGGCATAATGTGATTCAATCCAACCCAGGTGATACGCAGATGGACGTACCCGAGATTGTGGAGAGACTCGCATCGGGAGGAGAGGCGACCGATGCCGAGCTGGCGGTGCTCATAACGGCTGAAGGCGATGATCGCGAGGCGGTGTTCGAGGGTGCCCGTAGGGTCCGCGACAGGGTGTTCGGCAAGAGGACCTTCCTCTACGGTTTCGTGTACTTCAGCACGTACTGCCGCAACGAGTGCTCGTTCTGCTACTATCGCAATTCCAATCACATCGACCGCTATCGCAAGTCCAAGGACGAGATAGTCGATCTTGCCAGGAGCATCAAGGCCGACGGGATCAATCTGGCGGACCTCACCATGGGCGAGGACCCTTACATGATCAGGAACGGCTATGAGAACTTCCTCGACATAGTGTCCGCGATCCGCGATGAGACGGGGCTCAACATCATGGCTTCTCCGGGCGCAGTCCCGGAGGCGGAGTTCCCCAAGCTGAAGGAGGCCGGAGCCGACATATGCGCCTGCTATCAGGAGACCTACAACAGGCGCCTGTTCGCCGAGCGCCGTATCGGACAGGATTTCGACTACAGGCTCAATCAGAAGATTTGGCCGATGCGCAACGGGATGCTCGCAGAGGACGGGATGATGGTCGGTATCGGGGAGAGCGTCCAGGACAGGGTGGATGCCATACGCGGAATGGTCGCCCTCGGATGCGATCAGATCCGCGCCATGACGTTCGTTCCCCAGGAGGGTACTCCCATGGAGCGTTCCGGCACCGTGGATACGGTGAACGAGCTTCTCTGCCTTGCGGCCATGAGGCTTCTGAGGCACGATGCCTTCATCCCGGCCACTTTGGATGTGGAGGGCATTGCCGGCATGGAGACCCGCCTGAACGCCGGCGCAAGCACCGTCACGTCCATCATACCTGCAATGAGCAGCCTCGCGGGCGTCGCCCAGAGCGAGATGGACATCGCCGACGGACACCGGTGCGCGGACTACGTGATCTCCAGGCTGAAGGCGATGGGTCGCGAGCCCGCCACGGCGGAGGACCTCAGGAAGGAGTTCGACAGGCGCAAGAAGAGGCTCGCCGATAGGACGGCCCCCTGATCCCGGCATCTGGTCGCCTCCGTCCGAGATATTTATACGGAATCCCCGATGGGGAGCGCATGGCAGATCAGACAGAGGACACCATAAGGAAGTTCGCGCTTCAGAACGCGGTGTTCTTCAAAGGAAAGGCC
>DATC01000017.1 GCA_002504495.1 Methanomassiliicoccaceae archaeon UBA537 | reverse complement strand
TGAGCCTGTAGTCCCCGTTGGCCGGGTTGAACGCGAACTGGACGTTGCATCCTCCCTCGATGCCCAGCTCGCGGATGACCTTGAGCGCGGCGGACCTGAGGCGCTGGTGATCCTCGTCCGAGAGGGTGAGGCAGGGAGCCACGACGATGCTCTCTCCTGTATGGATTCCCATCGCGTCGAGGTTCTCCATGTTGCATATGATGATGCAGTTGTCGGAGGCATCGCGCATGACCTCGTACTCGTACTCCTTCCAGCCGAGGACGCTCTCCTCGATCAGGACCTGGTGGATCCTCGAATAGGCGAGTCCGCGGGCGCAGATCTCCCTCAGCTCCTCCTCGTCGTAGGCGATGCCTCCGCCGGTTCCTCCGAGGGTGTAGGCGGGTCTGACCAGTACGGGGTACCTGCCTATGATGGCGACGGCCTCGACGGCCTCCTCGATGGAATTGACGCTGCGCGAGACGGGGACGGGCTCTCCGATGCGCTCCATCGCCTCCTTGAACAGCTCCCTGTCCTCGGACTTGGCGATGGCCTCCGGCTGGGTTCCGACGAGGGCGCACCCGAGCTCCTTCAGGATGCCCTTGTCGGCCAGCTCGGAGCAGATGTTCAGAGCGGTCTGACCGCCCATTCCGGAGACTATGCCGTCCACGCCCTCCTTCTCGATGATCTTCCTGACATGGTTGGCATCGAGAGGCTCTATGTACACGCTGTCCGCGGTATCGGGATCGGTCTGGATGGTGGCGGGATTGGAGTTGACGAGAACGGTGCTGTAGCCCTCTTCGCGGAGGGAGCGGCACGCCTGCGTCCCGGAGAAATCGAATTCGGCGGCCTGACCGATGACGATCGGTCCGGACCCAATGACCATCAGTTTGCGGTAGTCCTTCCTCATAGCTTCCCCTCCTTGACCATCCTGCCGAACCTATCGAACAGGAATGCGGAATCCAGCGGACCCGCCGATGCCTCCGGGTGGTACTGGGACGTGAAGATCGGAAGATCCCTGTGCCTGACCCCTTCGACGGTGCCGTCGTTGACGTTGAACTGGTCTGCGTACAGTCCGGTGCCCTCGAGGCTGTTCTGATCCACGGCGAATCCGTGGTTCTGCGAGGTGATGTAGACGCGGCCCTCGAACTTGACGGGCTGGTTCACGCCGCGGTGGCCGAACTTCATCTTGTAGGTGGTCCCGCCCATGGCGAGGCTGACCAGCTGATGCCCGTAGCATATCCCGAATATGGGAATCTGGCCGGCGAGACCCTGTATCGTCCTGACCGTGGTCTTGGCGATATCCGGATGGGACGGATCGCCGGGACCGTTGGAGACGAGGACCCCTTTGACTCCGCTGTCGATGATGACGTCTGCCGGAGTGTCGAAGGGGAATGTGATGAGATTGAATCTGGATTTGAGGTCGCGGAGGATGCCCAACTTGGCGCCGCAGTCGATCATGCCCACGGTGATGTCGTGTCCCGTATCCTCCCTGACGATGGATCTGCAGGAGACGTCGGCGACGAGATTGCGCTCGGAGGGGGCCGGCATGGCCCTCAGCCTCTCGGCGACTCCGTCGAGATCGGATCCGTCGGCGGTGATGGCCCCCTTGACGGTACCGCCCGTCCTGATCCTGATGACCAGGTCGCGCGTATCGATCCCGGAGATCCCCGGGACGTCGTTCTCCTTCATGAAGTCGTCCAGCGTCCTTCCGCCGTACATCGGCGAAGGCTCGTCGCACAGCTCGCGGACCACGAGCCCGCGGACATGTACGGATGATGATTGATCGAACCTGCTGTTGATCCCGTAGTTCCCGATCAGAGGGTACGTCATGACGAGTATCTGCCCCTCGTAGGACGGATCCGTCAAGCTCTCCTGGTATCCGCACATCCCTGTCGCGAACACCACCTCGCCCTCCGTCCGTTTGTCACTGCCGAAGAGCCTTCCCTCATACACAGTCCCGTCTTCGAGAACCAAGTAACCGCGTGCCATCGGGATTCTTCCAGATTGGAGGTCCGTATATATTATCTTGGCAAGCTCCGGAACAGCTCGCGCTCGGCGGTGTCGGATGTCGAACAAAGGAAGGAGTCTCCGACCAGGAGTGGACCTGATGCGCGGATATATCTGGGTGACCGGCATCGGGCATGCATGCGCATCACCGGAGAGGACCCGGCGACCAAGGGAGTGAAGGTCGTTATCGAGACCGACGAGGACGTTTGGCATCTCTACAACGTCATCGAGATCGGGGACCTGGTCACCGCCTCGACCACGAGAAGGGAGGAGAAGTCGTCCGACAAGATACGCGCCGAACGCTCCGAGAAGAAGAGGATGACCCTCGGAGTGAGGATAGAGAAGATAGAGTTCTCCGAGCAGGATCTTCGTCTGAAGCTCCTAGGCACGATCGAGACGGGCCCCCAGGACATCGGACAGCATCACACGCTGATGATCGAGGTGGGCGATTCCCTCACGATATCCAAGACGAAATGGAGGGAGACGCAACGCGAGAGGCTTCAGAAGGCCGTGTCGGACTCCCGGAAACCCCGCATCGCCTTCGTATCGCTGGACCAGGACGAGGCCACGATAGCTGTGATGAGGCAGTACGGCCTGAAGGAGCTCGCTACCATCAGATCCGGAAGGTCGGGGAAGCAGTATGCGGAGAAGCCGCAGTCCGACACGTTCCACGACGAGATAGCGGAGAAGCTCGTCCCCGTCACCGGGCCCGATCTTCCTCTGGTGATCCTCGGGCCGGGGTTCGAGAAGGAGTCCCTGTACGAGGATCTGAAGCGCCGCGGCGGGGATTTCGGAAGGATGTACGTCTACCAGACCGGGCAGACGGGGATGGCCGGCATCAACGAGCTGCTGAAGAAGGGCATGGGCGCGGATGTCCTGAGGGACTCGTCGGTAGGCGCGGAGATGGAGGCCGTCGAGAAGGCCTTGGAGGAGATCGCGAAGCCCGAAGGCCTGGCCACGTACGGCGATCGGGAGGTCTACGATGCGGCGGTCTCGGGCGCGGTGGACACGCTTCTCGTGCTCGACGCCAGGGTCAG
>DATC01000024.1:3426-7585 GCA_002504495.1 Methanomassiliicoccaceae archaeon UBA537 | reverse complement strand
GAGCAGCCTGCCGAGCAGCCTGCCGAGCCTGTTCCCGTCCTCAACGAGCTCAACAAGCACTGAGTCTGTACACGAACCGTGAACATCAAACCCGTTACCCGCCCTCAGGCGGGGTTCCTGTTCTTTATATCCTCCGCGCCATCCATGATTCATGGCTGATCCAAAGGTCTACACATTCAGGTCGGATGTCAACGTGAGGGGGGAGGTCTACTCCACCGCACAGGGGCGGCTCATCGGAGATTCCGCTCCCTCGGCACCGAAGGTCGGGGACGTCGCCCTCATCGACGGCGTGCTCAGAAGATGCACCGGAACGGACGACGCGGGGAACCCGATATGGGAGGATTGCGACCCCCGCGTCGGGAGCTTCGAGGGAGAACTCGAAACGGCGTCCGGACAGATCGCAGACAACCAGAACCGCATCACCGCGACCGAGAGCGACATCAAGACCCTGAAGACGGATGTCGCAGGCAAGCAGGCTCAGCTCTCCGACGAGCGGCTGAAGGCGACGGACTCGGGCATCACCGCGGACAAGGTGAAGCAGTACGACGGATACGCGGCGGGGAAGCAGGATGCTCTGAGCACGGCTCAGAAGGCCGCGGTCGACTCCGGCATAACCTCGTCCCTGGTCTCGACATACACCGGCTACGGTTCGAAGATAACGGAGCTCACGAACGCGGTGAACGGCAAGCAGGATACGCTCAAGGCGGGCGAAGGGATATCGATCTCCGGCAACACCATCAGCTGCACGGTCGAAGCCGGAAGCAAGATCGAGGTCGATTCAACCCTGGACGCATCCAGCACCAATCCCGTGCAGAACAAGACTGTCACGGCCGCGTTGAACGGGAAGGCGTCCACCGCCGTCGCTTCGACATCCGAGAACGGTCTGATGTCCAAGGACGACAAGGCGAATCTGAATACGGTCGTCAAGGACATCGCGAACAAGCTCGGCAAGGACGATGCCGCCGCGTCCGCGAAGAAGCTCACTTCCGACGGCGGAAGCTCCAACACGCCCGTGTACTTCCAGGGCGGAGTCCCGGTGGCATGCGACCTCGGACTCGGAACCGCGGCCTCCCGCGACGTGGCGGCCTCCATCGAGGAAGGGACCGACAAGCTGGTCACGGCCGCACAGGTCAAGACCGCCATCGCCACTGGCACCAGCAGCCTGAAGGGCGTCTATATGATCAAGGGGAGCACCGCCACCGTGCCCACGAATCCCGAGGTCGGAGGCGTGTGGAACGTCTCCGAGCCCTTCGATCTCCCGATACTCAATGGCGAGACCATCACCGTACCCAAGGGTGCGAACATCCTCTATACCGACGAGGGATGGGACAAGCTCTCGGAGACCGTGGACCTCAGCGGACTGGTCTCGGCGGGCGCGATACCCGCGGGAGCGGGCAAGGTGCTCGTAGGCACTGCGAAGCAGGACAAGGCCGCCCTCTCGGAGACCGTCGGAAGCGCGAGCACCCCGATCTATCTGAACAACGGTGTCCCCACCGCGTGCGGCACCGTCGCCAGGGCCACGAAGGCCGATGAGGCGGACAGCGCGGCCAAGGCTACCACCGCGACCAGCGCATCCTCCGCCACGATGGCGACGCAGGATGCGGCCGGCAACGTCATAACGAGCACCTACGCCACCAAGACGGAGCTGAACGCCAAGGCCGCCACGACCTACGTGGACACCAAGGTCTCCGAATGCCAGAAGAAGTGCCTCATCGTCTCGAACGCCTCGTTCACCTGGGTCGCGGATGCTTCGAACACCGCATACGGCTACAAGGGGACCTACTCGAACAGCTCGGTGTCGTCCTCGGATATCGCCACCGTGTCCTTCTCCCAGGACGATGCCGTGAGCGGAAGGTACTCCCCGGTATGCGAGACGTTCGAAGGCGGAGTGTACATCTGGGCGAAGTCCCAGCCGTCGTCCCTGACCGTGCCGAGCATCCTCATCGTGAAGGGATGAGATGATACCGATAACCGAGGACAACGCGAGGAGCCTCTCGTCCATGTTCCGTCGCGATGCCTGCGAGGGCACCGCGATGGTCACCCAGAAGGACATGAGGCTCTCCCTGTCCATGAAGGTCTGCCGTCGCGTGAGGACCGCGGACCTGCGCATCGAGTACGCGCAGGACCGCAAACGCAATGTCATCGAAGTGCATGACATCAGGGCGATGGCGGTCACTCCGCAGGGCCTGCTCATACAGAGCCCTGCGATGGACATCACCATAGAGATCGACGACGGGTGCGGGTCCGCACATGACGCGGGCTGCGGACCCGACGGGTTTCGTCCATGCTGCAGGGGTATTTGAACGGATATGGAGAAGGCTGAGAGGATAGAGGTGAGCATCGCCGTCTGCGACGATGGAGAGCCCGAGGAGCCGGTGCGCGAGTCCGTGATGGATGCGTGCAAGGGGGAGTCCGAAGAGGACGACCCGAACGATAAGGATATGACGATAGGCGAGATGATGAAGCGCGTGATGAAAGCACGCTACGACAAATGCCTGAGGGGGATCAGACGATGGCCGACATAGCAAGGATGCTCTCCAAGCTGGACAAGGCCCTCGTCGCGAGATCGGAGCTGAAGAAGTCGTCCGGAACGGGATCGGAGCTGAAGAAGCGGCCGATCGAGAAGAAGAAGAATTACAACATGGCCAAGTACAGAGCCATGGGAGAATCCCTGAGACGCAAGTACGGAGGAAGAACGGGAAACTCCGACCGCGGAGCCGGCGACAGACCGTGGCTGGACCATACCGCGAGGTCGCCTACCGGCGAGACCGTCAATTCGTATCACTTCCCCGCCGGACTGCCTTATGCGAGGGTCGATCCCAAATCCGGAGTCCCTTCGCCCGTTCCCCGCAATGAGGCCACGCCTATACCGAGGCTCAAGGAGGAGAAGGGTGCGGACGGCATCATCAGGATGGTTCCGGATGTGGATCCGACCACGGGCGAGATCAAGGAGGAGCCGATGCCTTACAACGGGAAGATCCTGCTGGATCCCTTCTCGACGCCCAGATTCATGCCGATCACCTACAGGCTGAAGAAGATCCAGGCGAAGGATAGGAACGGGAATCCGAAGTTCGACAGGAACGGCGAGCCGGTGATGCGCCTCGCCAAGGACAAGCTCGGGAGGTACATACCCGAACTGGATGAGAAAGGGAACAGGATCCCCCTAATCAGGAAGGACGACAAAGGGAACACGTATCTGGGCATGATGGTCAATCCCGATGCTCTGAATTCGGAATACGTCGTCAATGCCTTCAGCGAGATGAGGGATGCCAAGCGCATCAACGACATGCTGGAGAACGGCGCCACGTGGGACGAGGCCATGGAGTGGCTCTACAGAGCGCAGGAGGCCGAGCTGAAGAACAGGGACAAGGATGCATGGCTGAAGCGTCTGGGGAAGATCTTCGGAGAAGCCGATTCCATCGGAATGGGCATCAAGGACGAGAACGGAGCTCCGATGCCCCGGTACGCCATAGACAGAGGAGGCATGGGCTGGTACAGGGACACCAAGGATCTGAAGGATGATCTGGTGGGTTCCGATGTCCATGAGGCGCTCGCGGAGAAGGCTCTGAAAGATCGCAATCCGTACTCCACTCCGGGGATGTCCATCGCGAGGCCATACAGCTATATCGATCCCTCGACAGGAGAGAAGGTGGAGGCGCTATGGCATCCGATATACGGGAGGATCGACTTCCTCACACCCGAAGCCAAGCTGAAGCGGAAGCATCTCAAGGCATTCGAGGATGCTGTCGGAAAATTGGATAGGGATGAGGGCGTCAAACGCGAAGTGGCCCAGGACGCGGATCAGGGCAAGTTGTATCCCGGGTTGACTCCTGACGAGCGCAAGACCATGGAAATGCTCCGGAACGCACTCGAACAGGACCCGAATAATCCCAAAG
Organism: Methanomassiliicoccaceae archaeon UBA537; assembly: GCA_002504495.1. GTDB lineage: Archaea > Thermoplasmatota > Thermoplasmata > Methanomassiliicoccales > Methanomethylophilaceae > Methanoprimaticola. The sequence continues at coordinate 3,689 of DATC01000024.1, read as the reverse complement.
CCCCTGAGTGGAAAAAGCTCAGGAACGAACTGTTCAGAAAGCAGAGCGAGAGGGGATATGCGTTGCCTGATTCGGAGACAGGCTATTCCGAACAAGGTCTCGATGAAAGAAAACAGGCTCTTTCCGACTCTGATACGTATCTGAAGGAGCATGCACCCGTGTCCTATGAGGATGCCATCAACATGGCGGTTCGTCTGGTGCAGAAGAATCCCGACATCTGGTACGATCTGCTGGGTGATGAGAACAAGACCGATCTGGAAGAC
>DATC01000024.1:0-3392 GCA_002504495.1 Methanomassiliicoccaceae archaeon UBA537 | reverse complement strand
ACGATCTGGAAGACATCGTGCGCCTGTTCACCGTTCTCCCCCGTTCCGTATCGGAGAAGTTCATCGAGACGGGAACCCTCAGTCTGGAGCCCGTTCAGAACTATACTCCCTCCGGACGGCTGTCCACAGGAGATGTGATGAGGACCAAGACCATCAACGACGATCTGAAATCCCGCAGAAGCGCCGCCGAGAAGTGGTTGGATTACGGCAACAACAAGGCCCTGGCGATGAGAGCGCTCGAATTCTTCAATACCGATGAAGGGAAGGAGTTCCTTGAAAATAATAGATACAGCAACCCCAACGACCTGCCGGACAGCCTCCCCGGCTACTTCGACCATGACAAGATGGCCCTCATCGATGCCGCCGTCATCATCCTCAACGAAGAGGGCATGGAGGACGAAAGGCGCAGGGGTGTAAGGAATGCCGAGCGGGCCCGCTCCGCATCGGAGCTGTACCGGAATGTTCTGGACGATGCGTACGACGTGCCTCTGCCCGCAGGCACGACGTTCACGACGCCTGAGGGTTCGCCCGAGAGGGACGATGAACTGAGGGCGAAGCAGCTGGAGGTTCTCAACAGATTCGGCGGATTGCTGAATACATTGAGGAATCACACGCGCAGAGGCTATGCTGATAAGGCGGAGGCGGTGATCAAACAGGTCATGGATGCCTATCCCGGTCTGACTAAGGAGAGTATCGTGCCTTTCCTGGAAGACATCAAAGAAAAGCAGAACACATATCAGAGTCTCGACCCTCTGTCCAAGGACAGCCAGTTCTATAGAACCATGAGCGAGATGCTCGGCGAGAATCCCGATGCGAAGACGTACGGACTCGCCGGAGCCATGAAGAACCAATACGGCGAGAACTGGGAGGACGAGGTCTGGGGCGAGATGCTCCGCAAACTGCCTACAGAAGTGGTGCATGCATCCAACAGACTTGCCGACTTCACACGGAACGTGCCGATTCCAGACAGCAAGACGAAAACACTCATCGCCACTTTGAAGCGTCTTTCTCAAGGAGATGTGGATTCCATCTATGCTCAATGGGCCGATTCGCTGAGCAAGCTTTCGGAAGCCCGTGCGGAGATGAACGCCAGGGTCAATGAGAAGCTGGATGAAAACAAGACGAAGTTCAGAGATGAGAAATTCAAACCTTCTGTCGAAGGCCTCGCAGAGTACCTGTATTCTCTTTCGAAAAAAGCCGTGCCGTCCTCGCCCGAAACGATCCAGATGGATGAAAATGGAAAAATGGCGGGTTTCTCACCAATATCAGATTACGAAACGAAGGCTGATATGAGCGAGTTATACAAGTTTCTTGCAGATCAGCTGACAACAGAATCATCAATGGCTCAGCCTAAGTTCTGGCCTCACTACGACGACCACCCCGGAATCAGAAGATTGGCCGAGAGTGCTTTCAGACATAAAGATGTGAATTCTATATGGTCTGATCTGGAAAATGAAGCCGAGTCCACCCGCGACCCCATCATGCGGCGCATGGCAGATGCAGTAGGCTCCTATGTCGATATGATGAGGCAGAAAAGAGCCTATTCGGATGACACTGATCTGCTGGAAGATAAGGATCTCTCGAAGGAAGGCGAATGGACGGAGGTGATGCCGGAGTTCAGGAAGCTCCTTCAGAAAAAGGGATTCCAGGGATTCGACGACCTGGATTTCGGGAACGTCGACTACGGTCCGATGAAGTACCTCGTGGGCGACATCGGCTACGATGAGGTCAAGGGGAACAGGCAGGCGAACATAACCGATGAAGAATGGATGGACATGCTGCCGTCCGATCAGCAGAAGTTCATGAACACCGCAGTGCAACCCGGCGACGAAGGATATGCGGAGAAGCGCATCGTCAGACAATTGATTCCCAAAAAATCCGAGAACCTCAAGCCGGATAAGACCTATGATATTCAGAATGCGTATGAGAAACGGGAGAACGAGGACAAGCCCTCCGAAGGAGACAGAAGGAACTGGCACAACTCCAATGAGAGGGAGCGCAACCTTCTGCAGATGCTCGGAGGGGACACGTTCAAGGTCAATCAATACCAGGCGAGTGTCCAGCAACAGGAGGCGAGACTGGGCAATGGGGATGATCCGTCCGAGATCGTTACGCCCCTTACTGATGAAGACAGAGCTCTCGCAGCCAAAGCTGCAGAAGAACGGAAGAAACTTGAGGCGAAGAATGCCGATGATTCTTCCAAGACGAATGCCGATGATTCTTCCAAGACGAATGCCGATGATTCCGTTGAAAACCTGCCGAAGGTCGCACCGGATCAGAACGTGCCGGTCAGGTACCAGGGCAAGAATCTCATCGATCAAGGCAAGATCATCGGTGCTCAGACGAAGGAGAACAAGGACAAGATCGTGGAAGACAAGAGTCTCTCGTTCGATGGCAGGGAGGCCGACAAATGGAAGTCGGGGTCGGAATATAATAAGACGCTCGACAAAAAGTTTACAGAATCCGATCGGAATAACAGGGTGAGGATAATGGATGAGATGAGGAATATGTCCCTCAGGGACATGATGGACAGCATAGCGAAGAACACGGGCAAGGACGGACACCCCTACGGAGCACCTATCGGAGGCTCCGTGTTCGCGTTCGGATGCGTGCCCGTGCGGATGGGCGGAGACGGGAGAGAGCGCGGCATGCCCGCGGATATCCCCACCGCCAAGACCAACGACGAGGGACTGACCTCCAGAAGGGTCGAGATGGGACGCGTCCGTTCCGACCGATGACCTCTCCGGGGCTCCTGCTCCGCCAAACCTCTTACCTCTTTTTATTCTGTATATACCGCACCTATACTTGTATACGTCATACCTTCAAAATGCCCATATATGCAGTCTGTCATCGAGACAGCATATGACATCGCGGGCATCGGAGGAATTCAGGGAACGGATGCATCACGCCTTCACGCCGTACGAGCTGAGGATTATGCCGGCTAGCTTACTGGAGCGCTGGGTGGACCCGGAGGTCGCCAACAGGCTCAGGCTGGACATCTACAGGCAGCAGAAGCGCGGCATCGAGAGGATGACGGTCCGTTCGGGACAGGATGCGGAGATGGAGAAGTACCGCGCCACCAAGGGAGACTACGATATGTGCGCCAGGGAGTTCGCCCTGAGCGACAATCTCGCGGAGATGTACTTCTCGTTCTACGGAGAGAACTTCGAAGGCGGGGAGATCGTGGACAACCCCGACGACGGGTGGACCTGCCCGATATGCAAGCTCAAATACGGGATGTCCCTGAAAACTCTTCCGGACAGATGCCTAAGGTGCAGACAGCTGACTCCTCTCGGAAGGATGAAGAAGGACGGAGCGTTCAACAGGCGATGCCCATGTCCGATGCACCCAGCCTATACACTCCCACGGAGGTGCTGGCGGAGAGGGCCCTC
>DATC01000124.1 GCA_002504495.1 Methanomassiliicoccaceae archaeon UBA537 | reverse complement strand
GAGCAAAGGGCGGCTCCGACTTCGACCCCAAGGGCAAATCCGACCGCGAGGTCATGGCGTTCTGCCAGTCCTTCATGACCGAACTCGCCAAGCACATCGGCCCCGACACCGACGTCCCCGCCGGAGACATCGGAGTCGGCGGAAGAGAGATCGGATACATGTTCGGCCAGTACAAGAGGCTCCAGAACGAGTTCACCGGAGTCCTCACCGGAAAGGCCATCGGCAGCGGCGGATCCCTTGCCAGGACCGAGGCCACCGGATTCGGGCTCTGCTACTTCACCAAGGAGATGCTCGCCGACGCCGGAACCTCCTTCGAGGGGAAGAAGGTCGTCATCTCCGGTTCCGGAAACGTCGCGATCTACGCCAACCAGAAGGTCAACCAGCTCGGCGGAAAGGTCATCGCCATGTCCGACTCCAACGGATACATCTACGATGAGAACGGAATCGACTACACCATCATCCAGGAGATCAAGGAGGTCAAGAGGGCAAGGATCAAGACCTACCTCGAGCACGTCCCCTCCGCCAAGTACGTCGAGGGATGCAAGGGCATCTGGACCGTTCCCTGCGACATCGCCCTGCCCTGCGCGACGCAGAACGAGCTCGACGAGGAGTCCGCCAACGCCCTCATCGGAAACGGCGTCATCGCAGTCGCCGAGGGAGCAAACATGCCCAGCACCCCCGAGGCCATCGCCGCCTTCCAGAAGGCCGGCGTCCTCTTCGGACCCGCCAAGGCCGCCAACGCCGGCGGAGTGGCCACTTCCGCTCTCGAGATGTGTCAGAACAGCGCCAGGCTGTCCTGGACCTTCGACGAGGTCGACCAGAAGCTCCACGACATCATGGTCACCATCTACAGGAACTCCGCCGATGCCGCCAAGAGGTACGGAATGGAGGGCAACCTCGTGGCCGGAGCCAACATCGCCGGTTTCGAGAAGGTCTGCAACGCCATGCTCTGGCAGGGCGTCTCCTACTGATGAAAACAGGGAGGGGTCTCCCCTCCCATCTTCGAAAAATTTTACACGGACAGGTTGAACTGCTTGGCATCCCTCTCGCTGAGGGATCCACGGTACTCAGCGAGCCCGTCCTTCCTATACACTCTGGAGCTGTCGGTGAGGACGTAGACATAGGGGCTTGCGAATCCTGCGATCGGCGGGTCCTGAAGTCTGACCGACTTGTGCCTTCCCGGTTCTCTCGTGACCACGTAGACGGTCACGAAATCCCCCTTCATCTCCTTGATGAGGACCATGGTGTTCTTCTGTCCCGTCTGGAGCTTGGCATCGTTGATCCTGTAGATGTCCCCGATCCTGCATCTCTTGTGGCTGGTCGGGGGCCTGATGTAGCCCAGTTCGTCCCGAATCGGAGCCCTGTCTTCGGCCTTCGGCGTGACGCGGGGGACCATGCCCTTCTCCTCATGAGAGGACAGCCAATCCAGGGCCTTCGAATCCCCTTTGGCCGCCATGGTTCTGAGCGCGGCCATCGAATCCGGAGATTTGCAGGAGCGTATGAGCCATTTGCGGGCCTCGTCCGGATCCGATTCCATCAAAGCCATCGCAAGGTCGTACTGCGCGGCGCTGTCCTCGTATTCGGCCCGTTTCCTCAATGCGGAGATGGAGACGCTATCGCCGGCCTTCGCCTTCTCAGCCGTCTCTTCCCGCGTCGGAGCAGGCTTTGGCGCTGGTTTCACAACGGTCGATTGAGGTTTCGCGGGTTCCTTGACGGTCTTGAGGACGCGCTTGGCATCAGGATCGGTCTTGGAAAGGGCCTTGAGCTGCTCCCATGCCCTGTGGTCGCCTTCGTCGATCTGGCGAGTCAATTTGATTATCCGCAGAGAGACGGCCATTTCGATATCACAGCCGGCATGTATGCATGCTCCGTAATTGTGCTTTGCTCTGTTCACCAGTGCAATGCAAATACCAGCTTCGCGATGCAATCTTCATGAGAGAGTTCAACAAGCTCTGCAAGGTCGTCGAGGACATGGATCCGGCGACGTACCGTGAAGTCATCGTCTCGAAATCTGCCGATGTGGTCAAAGGTTTGGCCACTCTGGTCGACGATCCGGCTGCTGCCGCCGCGACGTTCATGGACATCGTGTTCTGCTCCATTGCTTCGGACGGCAAGCTCGATGAGCACGAGTTCCTGATCGTGAAACCCGTCATCGATGCGGTCCTCGGTCGTGATTCCACTTTCGAGGACGCCACGAAGGCGTTCAGCATGGCCGGTCTCGACAAGCCGAAGGAGTACAAGGAGGCCGTCGATCGCATGGTCGATTCCATAGGACTGTTCTCGCCGGAACTGAAGGAGGACATAGTCATCGTCTGCCTTCTCGTGTGCGCCGTGGATGGGAAGGTCTCGTTCAAGGAGAAGCGCTTCATCAAGAAGCTCATCGATTGATCGCGGCGCATCCGCGTCATCCGAAAACCATTGGGGGAGGCGGCCAATACGCGGGCGGCCTGCCCCGTTTCTGTTTCTTCGCCCGTCTATCGCGCGTGTTGAGATTGTAAGACTTCATATGCGCCATGTTAAAGATTTGGGTTTAGTCCTGATGCATATTACACATCGTCAATGGACAATGCGCATCATTTCAAAACGGTCCTATCCCATCAGAACGTAGTAGGCGTAATGGTCTTCCTGCATGATATCGGCGGAGAATCTAAGACCACGATAATATGGAAGGAGGGCCTCGGCGGGAACTATGCTTCCGTCAGGCGTTCCGTCGAGAAGCTGCGCGATGCCGGCCTTGTCACCATGAACCCCGTCGAGAGACGCAGCAATCACATCCTGATCAGGCTGACTCCGCTGGGATGGGGGTCTCCGAGCTTCTGGCCCGCGCGAACGTTCTCGTGGTGTCCGGCGAGATGGACTTGTCCCCAGAAGAATGCGATCCGGATGATCAGTCGAATGCCGACAGAAACCGATAAGAATCTCGTGAACGACTAGCTATCAGGTTGTCTGATGCAACCAGGAGTTTCGCGATGCGCATCGGGTCCATGAGAAGCATAAAGGCCATTGCGGTCTACGACGACGGTTTCGGACTCTATTCCATGGA
>DATC01000099.1:39238-44723 GCA_002504495.1 Methanomassiliicoccaceae archaeon UBA537 | reverse complement strand
TCGCGCATTCCCGTGTATATCTGAGTGGTATATAAGGCTTTCGTTTTCGCCTTACCAGACTCCGAATTCCACGGCGCAAATCGTCAAGACCAACCCTGTTTCAGAGCTGATCCCACTCATCGCGTAATCCCCTCTATCGATCACTTTTATTTAAACTTATCTAAACAATCATTTTTTGTTTGCAATTAATTAATCTTCTTACTTTACGAATTCTACAAACATTGACCTATACTATCAAACGCCACCCGCAAAGATGCAATTTCGATAATGGGCCTTCGACACACATACTTCCGTCCATGGTCATTAATTGCAAATAGATCCTCGTTGAGCAACCTATTGTTAATGAACGTAAACTTTCGAACCAACGTTTACATTATATCTTGTCCGATTCTAAGACGTATATATTTCCTCGACAGAATCAGAATAATACGCAGATCGACGCAACATGATACAGCAAGCTGATCATAGTAAACGCCACATATCGATACTATGACATCGTACCATAAACTCAGATGAACAAGATCTAGCACTATATCGTTCGATGTGTCCTGGTACGGATTAATTCGCCGCCGTCACCTCCTGCGCCATGCACATACGATTGCGGAACGATATAATGACTATTAGTTGTAATCTTTGTAACTTCAGTGATGCTCGTAGCCATATACAGAACAATCTCGAAGGCATCCTGTCCGTTGCGTCTTCTGATGCTATCATAGCATCAAGGATGAATAAGCGCTTATCTCATCGAGATGCTATGGAATGCGCGAACCAACGGAAACGAGTCGGATACTAGCGGAAGAGGTGCATTTCGATTGATGGATCCGCAGTCATTCCGATATAATGCTAGAAGTGTGTTCATCTAAGGATAAGTTTATTTAGAATCTTTGAATCGGGGACCTTGTTGTGGAGGTGGCCCAGCCTGGCAAGGCGTCAGACTGCTAATCTGATGTTGCTAAGCAACCCGGGGGTTCGAATCCCCCTCTCCACGCCATCGTTTTATTACATCAAAACAACTCCATGCGATGTCTAAATCGCGTTCCCTGTCTTATATCTGCATAGCTCACGTTAGATTATATTCGAATTCGTGTCAATCTAGGCCTTTACAGTGACTCTCGCCTCCATGTCGAGTCAATGATCATATGCCCCCTGCTAAAACCAGTTGATCGCTTGGAGCAACGCTTCCCTAGGGCCTTTACTGGCATCTAGATAGGTTCGATTCAGAGCTGCAACCATCTGTTGGAAGGCTACCCGATATGACAGCACTTATCCTTCCTTCCAATAGAAGAACCGCGGACCACAACCTCCATGGTCCTGTAAATCCGGGAAACCGTCCAGAACGGATTAATGTTGCACCGTTCAATCGTGACAACGACCGAATGTCATCACGCCGTGCAGTAGCCTGCGCTCAGCTGTTCGCTTAATCGCGGACATATGACGAAGAATCCGACAAGTGGTCTTTACATCTCCTATAGAGTGCATCCGCCGCATCGGCCGTGACCCAATCTGGCCCTGCTTCGATCGGCTTCAGATTGAGGGCTTCTCCGATCTCCTCGGCCCTTTTGTCAAACCACTCCTTGTCGCTCCAACCTGTATAGAGTTTCAGTATGTTCTTATAGTCCCCGATTTCGAACATCCATCTCATATAGCTGATCTCATCGGTGATCCCGAACTCGGCCAAAACATCCTTGGGAATGGATTCGAGCTGCTTGCCCATATCGCCTGCAGCGAGAAACCTCAGCCAATTATCAGCGATGGACGGCGTGAGATAGAACATACCTGTATGCGTACGTTCCAACTCCAGATACTTAGAAGAACTACCCACCACGACCGCTATGCAGTCGTCGCAGACCTTACCGTCATCCCCCTTGAACACCTCGACCGGCTTATATCCGGACGCCTCGGCCCACGAAGTGACGTCCCAGCCCCAATTGCCGCAGATGCCGTAATACAATCCGATCGCATCGACGATTGGCTGCATCTCCACGATCTGCTCCTCGATACGCGCCTTCAAAGCCTTCGGATCCGCATGCAATCCGAGATCGTTCATGCGGATCAGCACGGTGAGTCCGCTTCTGTCCGGTGCAATCTCGGATGCCAGATAGCCCTGCTCCTCCACAACGTCGTATTTCAATCCATGGGAATCGAGTTTCTCGCATATTCTTTCCGAATAGTCGTTCCTGAGGACGACGATACGCGACACCTCCGGATCCGTGCTGATGCTGTGTATCAACTGATCGTCGTTCATAGGGCAGACGATCATCCCGAGGCAACCGCTTTTCATGTCAACATCTCCAAAACTATTGCATCCAGATGACATATTGATTAGATAACTGTTGTCTAGACCGCCTCGAAGACCTGCACTACAAGCTAGCAACCAAGAACATTTAAATAGAGTATCCGGATAGCCGTGGCTCGATTACAATGGCACTTTGGCAGGGTGAATCCAAGAAGAAGCCCACCGGCGGCAGACTCGTCGCCAGTCACGGCAAGAGGAAGTTCGAGATCGGCAGAGAGAAGCAGTTCACCAGAATCGGCGAACAGACTCTGAAGCAGTATCGCGGAGCCGGCGGAAGTGTCAAGGTCGGAATGCTTAGCGCCCAGTACGCTAACGTCGTGGACAAGAAGACCAACACGGTGAAGAAGGTCAAGATTCTCACTGTCAAGTCCAATCCGTCCGACCCCAACTACGTCCAGCGTAACATAATGAACAAGGGCGCCACTATTTCCACTGAGATCGGCGATGCCCTTATCACGTCCAGGCCTGGCCAGGACGGCGCGATTAACGCAGTACTGCTTGAGTGATCATCAAACTTCTACGCCGGATCCAACGAACTTCCGGGTTCCGGCGATTTCTTACTCTTCTCGATAGGATTATTATCACGTCGACGATTACTCGTCCATGGCTTACGATCCCGACGTGGCGATTGTCCTTTGGCCGGAATATTTCGATATCAACCGCTCCAGAGCGGAGGGAAGGAGGCTCCCGAAGAACCTTTGCGTGGAGAATCCTAACCTGGATATACTCGCCAAAGGCGCGATGATGCTGGACCTCGAATTCGAGATCAAGGAGGACAAGGCCTATCCGAAGGCCGCCCGTCTGAAGCATGGATGCATCAAGATCGAGAAGGGCAAGATGTCGAAATCGATGATGCTCCCCGAATTCGGAAAGATACTAATTCAGAATCAGTCCAGGCGATCTCCATGCTGACGACTATGGACGCTCGCGTGCTGGACGCCAATGCGGGCGCCCTGGGCATAGTGATGAAGGAGCTCATGCGCAATGCGGGCACCTCGATCGCGAAAGTCCTGAACGACCGCTTCCCGGGAAGACGCATCGTCTTCGTCTGCGGCTCCGGGAACAACGGAGGCGACGGCTTCGCTGCAGCGCTATCCATGGATCCGTCCAAAACACGCGTCCTTCTGCTCTGTGCACCGTCCAAGATACGCAGTGACGAATCCAGATACTACTACTCGCTTCTCGAATGCCCGATCGCCCAATACGCTCCGGGATCCCTCTGCGATGCTGATGTGATCGTCGATTGCGCGCTGGGCACCGGTTCCGTCGGGACGCCCAGAGGGACCTACCGCTCGTTCATCGAAGAGTCTCAATCCTCGAACATACCCGTAGTCTCCGCTGATATCCCTTCCGGCATGGGCACCGGTTGTGCCGTCCTGCCGTCTGTGACCGTCACCTTCATAGATATCAAAGTCGGGATGACGGAGAAGAACAGCGGAGAGATAATCGTCGCGGATATCGGAATGCCGTACGAAGCGTCGCATTCCGTCGGTCCCGGAGATGTCCTCAGATATCCTGTGCCCGATCCGTTCAGCCACAAAGGGCAGAACGGAAGGCTGATGGTTATCGGCGGAGGTCCGTACTATGGGGCGCCCATCATGGCCTCCATGGCCGCGCTGCGTGCCGGCACCGACTGCGTAAGGGTCTTCTGTCCCGGATCGGTCTCCGATATCGTTTCGACCGCATCTCCAGTATTGATGGTGACTCCCCTGCCGGGAGACCGCCTGTCCACATCATCGATCGATATCCTCTTGTCGGAATCGTTGAACTACGATGCTGTGCTTCTGGGCCCAGGAATCGGCACCGACCCGGATACCGTCGCGGCTGTTGAGAGATTCGTTGCCGAGTGCAGAGCCCCCATGGTGGTGGATGCTGACGGCCTGACTGCGATTCCAGGAGTACGGTTCGGAACTCCCGCCGTCCTCACACCGCACAGAGGGGAATTCGAAAAGCTCGGAGGGGGGAACCCGGAAGACATCTCCCGTCTGATGAACGCTGTCGTCCTTCTCAAGGGCAGATCGGATACAATCACCGATGGAACGAGAACGCGCGTCAACAGCACCGGCTGCGCCGCGATGACGGGTGCCGGCACGGGCGATGTGCTCGCCGGATGCGTGGCCGGCCTCCTATCCAAAGGCATGTCCCCCTTCGATGCGGCATGTCTAGGCGCATTCCTATGCGGAAAGGCTGGCGAACTCGCTTTCAGGAGCAGATCGTACGGCCTTATCGCGACCGATGTCATCGACTGCATCCCGTCCGTTCTGGCCCAATATCTGAAATGACTGACATCCAGCCCGTCTGCGGCGAACCCGCCCTACTTGTCGATGACGCCCTGGTCATCGGAGACCTCCATATAGGCCTGGAAACGCATCTCCGCAAGAAAGGAGTCAACATTCTATCCAGAACCGCCGATATGCTGGACAGGATACTCGATCTATCAGAACAGGCGGATAGGCTGGTGGTCCTCGGCGACGTAAAGGATTCCGTCCCCGGTTCCAGCAAACAGGAGTTCTCGGAGATACCTTCCTTCTTCGACAGGCTCTGCGACTCCTTCTCGGAGGTCTGCATCATCAGAGGCAATCACGACACCGATATCGAATCCTTCGTCCCGGGCCGTGTATCCATCCGTCCTGCGTCAGGCGCCGTCATCGATGGCACGGGAATGATCCACGGCCACACATGGCCTTCGACAGAGGTGATGGGATGCGACACGCTCGTCATGGCGCATAACCACCCTTCTGTCCTGTTCATCGACGGAATCGGAAGAAGAACGACCGAACCGTGTTGGATAAGGGGTCGCTTCAGAAACGGATGCCGGTGCAATAGATACGCCAAGCTTCCGACCCGCTTCATCGTAGTGCCCGCGTTCAATCCTCTACTCGGAGGCTCGCCTGTCAACTCCGCCAAGGATGAGCTGTTGGGGCCCGTTTTGAACAGCGATCTTGTTGATCTAGACTCTGCTGAAGTGTATCTTCTCGACGGGCTCTGTCTGGGAAAGCGTTGCGACATCATGATCTAAGACGCTCTTCGAAGAGCACCCGTCATGATCGGCTCTTCATCATGATTTAAGTTATCCTAAATTTTAAATAATTTTTAGGTATTCCTTAATTTAACATGACAGATGTTGCAATAGTCTATTGGAGCGACACCGGAAACACCGAAGCGATGGCCAAGTACATCGCAGAAGGC
>DATC01000099.1:0-39225 GCA_002504495.1 Methanomassiliicoccaceae archaeon UBA537 | reverse complement strand
TCAATGCCAGCGGAAAGACTGCTCAGATCATCAGAGCCGAGGCTTTTTCGAAGGAATCTCTGAACGACTATTCGGCTGTGGCCTTCGGATGCCCCGCGATGGGCGACGAAGTCCTCGAGGAAGATGTGTTCGAACCCATGTTCGCATCTCTCGAAGACGATCTGAAAGGCAGACGCATCGCGATATTCGGCTCCTACGGGTGGGGAGACGGACAGTGGATGAGAGAATGGAAGGAGAGGGTCGAGAAGGACGGAGCCGATCTCGTAGACAGCATCATGGCCAACGAATATCCGGACGACGAGGCCATCGAGCAGTGCAGAACGCTGGGAGGTAGGCTCGCAACACGATGAGTTCCTGCATCGTAATCTGAACTTTCAAGTCATAGCCCGATCGGAACAATACCATAATATCCCCGATCGGGCGCCTCCCATTTCATAACAGCAAAAAGTTTGAGGGGGTCGCCCCCCTCAGTGTTTTCATTCGCCCTGTTCTATCTTCTTCTTAGCGTCCTCGAATTCCTCGTCCTCTGCCGGAACGGTCGGCTTGAAGATGAATCCGACGACCACCAGAGAGAGCAGGATCAGTCCGCCGGCGATGAAGGAGAAATCGACGCTGTCCGCGAATCCGGATGCTATCTCTCCCATATATTCAGGGAACCCGCCGATATACTGGAGAACACCGGTATCGATCTTTCCGCCGTTCATCTGGGCGAGAGCATCGTACACGCCGGGATCCAGCTTGCCCTGAAGATCCGAAGAGAGCCTCGCATTGATGATGAGCGCGAATATTGCGCTACCCATCGTGGTTCCGATGGATCTGAGAAGGTTGACCGCCGAAGTGGTCATTCCTATCTCGGAGGGCTTGGAACTGTTCTGTACAGCGGTCATGACCACCGACATCATGCATCCCAGTCCGAGGCCGAGCACGAATATCCCTGCAAGGTAGCGGACCATGTAGGTATCGCGAGCCGCACCCGAAGTAAACATCACCGGATCCACGACCATTCCGGAGAGGACGTACAACCCGATGAAGCAGAGTACAGGTCCGCATATGAGCCACGGCCTGTATCCGGTCTTGTGAAGAAGCGCACCCGATGCGAGGGACGTTATCATCATGCCGAAGACCATGGACAGCGACCAGATCCCCGCATCCAATGTGGACAGACCCATGATCGATATCACGAACATGTTCGTGTACATCATGGCACCGATCATGCCGATTCCGAACAGGAGCATGAAGATCCCGGCCATGATGACGGTCTTGTTCTTTATCAGGTGAGGCGCCAGGATGGGCTCTATCGCGGACTTCTCGACGCGCACGAAAAGGAGGAGAGCGACCACTGCGACGACAATCATCGCGAACGATTCGACGCTCACCCATTCGATATCCTTGCCGCCGAATTCGATGAAGAGGAGGACATCGGCCAAGAGCAGCGTGAGCAGGGCGATCCCCCTGTAATCGATGTGCCTGACGCCGTCATCAATGGGAGTGGGGAACTTCTTCAAGGTCAGGATGAAGGCGACGGCTGCCAGCGGGATGTTGATGTAGAAGCACCAATGCCAGGTCACCGCACCCTCTATGTAGCCGCCTATGAGGGGGCCGATACCGCTTCCGATACCGAAGATGGCACCGAGGATACCCTGCATGCGGGCCCTGTCGCTGGGCGAATACAGGTCGGCTACCGCGGCCATGGCCACAGGAATGAGGATTCCGCCTCCGAGACCCTGTATCGCACGGCAGCAGATGAAGAACTCCATGGACGTCGACAGGCCGGCGAGTATGGAACCGCAGGTGAACAGGCCCAATCCGATGAAGAACAGCGGCTTGCGCCCGTAGAGATCCGATAGCTTTCCGGCGAGAGGGATCATTATGGTCTCGCACAGCATGTACGCCGTGGCCATCCACGCGTAAAGGCTCAGACCGTTGAGATCCTGAGCGACCTTCGTTCCGATGGTACCTACTATCGTACCGTCGAAACAAGCCGCCAGCATAGCGATCGAAAGCCCGACCATTATCATGTTGCGGGTCTTGGGATCGATATTCTTGTAGGTGATTTGTTCTACAGCCAATTCATCTCCCTCCTTTGGGAGTATTCACGAACCACGCCCTATCTTGACGTTATATATGAAGATTGAGAAACCATCAAGCATGATCTTCGTCATAATAACGGAAATGACGTCCGTTCTACTGATTACAGGTCTCCGTTTAGTTGACATCAGAACTGTCGCAGAAGCTCTCGATGACCTCGTTGCTATGCTCGTCGATCTTCCTAAGGATGCGAGTGAGATTATCGATCTCATCCTCCGTGAGGACGCTCATGATGGTGTTTCCGACGATATCGAAGAGCATGTCCCCCATGGCGGACATGTCCCTTCCTGTCTCGGTAAGCCTCAGGCAGTGCGTCTTGCCTCCTCCGCTGTTGACCACCAATCCCATGTCCATCAGCTCCCTCACCCCTGTGGAGATGTATGACTTGTCGAAGGGTATGACCTCTCCCAGATCCTTCTGAGAGGCTCCGTCGAACGATGCTATGCCTCTCATCAGCATCAGATGATACGGACGCACGCGCGTATCCTTCATGTATCTCGATATGATCGATCTGTTGACGGCCCCGACCTTGCGCGGAAAAACCATCAGCAGATCTATCAGCTCGCCATGGAGACGATTCTCTCTCGGCATCCCTTCCATGACCGGACCTGCACTTCATCGATAAGAAGGTCTCGTTTGCGAACATTCGTTGCGTTTGCGATGCACGCGAATAATTATATCAACAGGATTGAGGTTGCCAGTTCATCAGAGGTGTGTTTCACATGTCTATGAAGCTGTACCATGATGAAGACGTGGACATCCATGTCCTCGACGGAAAGAAGGTCGCCGTTCTCGGATACGGTGCTCAGGGCAGAGCCCAGGCGCTCTGCTTCCACGACTCCGGAATCGATGTGACCGTCGGTGTCAGGAAGGACGGGAAATCCTGGAACAAGGCGAAGGAGGACGGCCTCAAGGTCGCCGAGTTCGCCGACGCCGTCAAGGATGCCGATGTCGTCCTCATCCTCCTCCCCGACGAGATCCAGCCCGAGATCTACGAGAAGTACGTCGCACCCAACCTCAAGGCCGGAGCGGCACTCGAATTCGCCCACGGATTCAGCATCACATACAAACTCATCCAGCCTCCCGAGAACGTCGATGTCATCATGATGGCTCCCAAGGCCCCCGGCGACAAAGAGAGGGACGAGTTCGTCTCCGGTTTCGGAGTCCCCGCCCTCATCTGCATCCACAAGGACGTCACCGGACACGCCAAGGAGATCGCCCTGGCTCTCGCCAAAGGTCTCGGATCCACCCGTGCCGGAGTCTTCGAGACCACCTTCGACAATGAAACATACACCGACCTCTTCGGCGAGCAGGCCGTCCTCTGCGGAGGAATGACCGCCCTCATCAAGGCCGGATTCCAGACCCTCACCGATGCGGGATACCCTCCGCAGATGGCCTACTTCGAGGTCCTCCACGAGACCAAGCTGATCGACGATCTGATCTACTCCGGCGGTTTCGAGAGGATGTGGCACGTCGTTTCCAACACCGCCGAGTACGGTGGACTGACCAGGCGCGACAGGGTCATCACCGAGGAGTCCAAAGAGGGCATGAAGTCCATCCTTGCGGACATCCAGGACGGCACCTTCAAGAACCAGTGGAGGGCCGAGTACGACAACGGTCTGAAGAACCTCCACAAGATGGAAGAGGACGAAAAGAAGCTGCAGCTCGAGATCACCGGAAAGGAGATCAGGCAGCTCTTCGAAAGGAAGAACTGAAAACCTCGAGAGCTGGTGGCGTATGAGCGGTCTGAACATCAGAACCAAAGCCGGCGTCTTCCGTGCCGATCTGGACGGCTCCGACATATCCAACGCCATCTGGCTCTCCCTTCCCCTCGAGCTGACATCCAACATGCTCGGGGGGATGATGTACTGCGAGTGCCCGTTCAGCGCCGTTCTCCCCAAAGAGGGGAGGACGACCGAGATGGACATCGGTGACATCGCATACTGGCCCGGGCCCGGAGCCCTGTGCTTCTTCTTCGGCCCGACCCCCTTGAGCGACGAGAACGGAAAGCCTGTCGCTCCATATCCTATGATTAAGATCGGTCGCATCGAGAGCGACTGCTCATCGATGGACGGGGCCGGCGACAGACAGCGCATAGTCCTCGAATCGCTGTACTGATTGACGATCATCACATTGATGGATGTGTCTTTAAATAATTTACAATAAATTATAAATATAGTTTATCTGACTTTTCAATCATGGAGATGGCGTGGATCTACCTGATAGCTGCCTGCATCCTGGAGCCCGTATGGGTAGTACTCCTCGACAAATCCGATAACTTCAAGAAGAAAGGATACGGAATCGCGACCATAGCCGCGGTTCTCTCCTGCCTGTATCTTCTGTCGCTGGCGATAGCCGATGGAATAGGGCCGGGAGTAGCGTACAGCATACTCGCAGGAATAGGTGCCGTCGGAACGGTAGTGGCTGGGAAGCTTCTCTATGAGAACAAGGTAACGGCACGGATGCTTATGTTCCTGGGATTGATCGTGATCGGCGTGATAGGCATCCGTCTAGTCTCGGGAGGTGCTTGAGATGACTCTTGGAGAAGGCATGTCCTCCGAAAAGGCCTGGCTGCTCATCGTGATGGGTGGCGTATTCCAGGTGGGATGGTCCGTAGGCCTCGAATACAGCGACGGCATGACCAACCTGCTCTGGGATACCGTGGTGCTCGTATCTCTGATACTCAGCATGCTGTGCCTTTCCATTCCGATGAAATCGGGAATCCCTATGGGAACCGCTTACGCGGTCTGGATCGGAATAGGCGTTGTCCTGACGATCATCGTATCGGCCGCCATCGGGCTGGAGTCGATAAACCTCGGCATGGTGGCATTCATGATGCTGACGGTGATAGGCGTCGTAGGCCTCAAGATGTCTTCGGAATGAAAGGATCGTGCGGGTCCGAGAATGGGCCCGCACGGAAGAATCAGTTTCCTACCAGTTCCGCACCTGAGAACGACATTGTCGGAAGGGTCATCACACCTGTTTGGACCGCATCGCCCCCTATGTGCTCTATGGCCTTGACGGCATCCAGCATGTTGCCCATCAGAAGAGCGTTGTTGATTATGCCTACGACCTCTCCATGCTCTATCATGTAGCCGCAACGGACATTGAGGCCGAAGCCGCCGGATAGTTCATCGGCTTCAGGATTGGCGAATCTTTCGACCAGTATGCCGCGATCCGTCTCCCTTATTATGCCATCGCGATCCAGGCGTCCCGGCTTCACAGACATATTCAACGGCTTCACGACCGGCGTCCTCTCGAATGAGCCCATGGCCTCTTCGCTCGAACGCCTCATGCCGTTCCCTGTGCTGGGGCCACAGGACGAATCTCTGAGGAACGTGCTCAGACGACCGTTCTCTATGACCGGACGTCTTTCGGTAGGCGTGCCTTCATCGTCGAATACACAGGACAGGGGCGCGGATACGGTCGGATCGTCTACGACCGTGAGATAGGACGATGCGACTTCCGATCCGATGGAATCCTTCCATAGGCTCCTTCCGTACTTCACGTTCTCTCCGTTGATAGCGGAACCTATGGAACTGAGCATCATCTCGCTCAATTCGCCCGGAGGAAGGATCACGGACAGATTCTTGTGTCCCTGGAATGCATGTGCCGATGCAGCGTCTCTCGCCTGTCTGGAAAGCGTGCGACCTATCTCCTCGATCGGCAGATCCATTCCGGTGCCGTGATATTTCTCCGCACCCTCTCCCGGATGCTCGCCCCTGAACATCGATGTGAAGTGTCCGTACACCAGAGTGCTGCGATGGATCGCGTCCACACCGTTGGAGTTCATCACATGGAACTCATTGGAGGACACGCGAATCTGTGCACGAGGTATGTCCACATCGCATGAATCGATCAAACGTCCGGCGAGCTCCCTCAGTTCTTCGGAGGTGATCTGCTCAGCACGTCTGTCCCAAACATCCGGAAGTGCATGCCTGGCCTGTGCGGGCTGTGCGAAGCTTCTCTCTTCGCCGACCGGCGAATAGCGAAGAACGGATTCGGCCATGCGTACGCATTCCGATACGGATGAGTCGCCGTTCAGAACGGTCGAAGCCTTGCCCTGGCGACCTCCGTCGGCTATGCGGACCATGATGCCCGCCTCCCTCTTGGTCTCGATGTTGCTGATGCGCGTACCGTCTATGTATATGGTATGGATGAACGAATCGGAGGCATAGGCTTCCGCCTGCGCGTATCCATCCAATGAAGCGAGAGCCTTCTCCACGTACGGAGATATCATTGGCCTCCCCCCACGATCATCTTGGCACGCATGTACGGGCCGCCAGTGGATACACGGACCCAATCCTCGATCCCCTTCCCGCACATTCCCCCGTCGAGAACCACTTCTTTGGATAGCGCATCCACAGAGGAAAGAATGTCTATGGAGCGGCCGGTCAACGTGAAGGACCTCAGTGGCTTGACGATCTCTCCGTTCCTGATCAGGAATCCGCGAAGGCACTTCGCTTCGAAGCATCCGCCGACCGGATCCTCCATGCCGTTCAGCATCTTATCGCAAAGTATGCCGTCGCGAGTATCCGAGACCAGCTCGTCCCTGTCCCATTCGCCGGGACCGAAGAACGTGTTGGTCATCCTGACCCACGTCCGCTTCCCTGCGTTTTCCGCCCTTCCGTTCCCCGTAGGGCGGGAGTTCAGCAAGGCCGCGGTCTCCAGACTGTGCATGTATCCCTTGTAGACTCCGTGATCTATTATCGTGACCTTGGATGACGGCGTCCCTTCGTCATCGAAAGGAATGGATCCGTGGGCTCCGAACAGCGAACCGTCGTCGTACATCGATACGATATCCGACGCCACGGTCGTGCCGACTGCATCCGTGAGGAACGAACGCTTCTTCGTGATCTCGTCCCCCTCGGAGGCATGTCCCATCGCCTCGTGGGCGAGGAGACCGGATACCATCGGATCCGAAATCACGGTCATGTTCCCGCAAGGCGGCCTGTCCGCCGACAAGGTCGCGATGGCTTCTTTGGCCACCGTTCTTCCCATCTCCTCCAGGTCGACATCCCTGACTATCTCGAACCCCCTGGTGCTGTCCGGCCCGTCGTAGTACTGCTCCATCCTCTGACCATCGGAAGCTACAGCCATCGCCCTGCATATGGTGCGAACCTCCTCCCAACTGAGGTCCGAACCGGCCGAATTGACGAGCGCGTTAGTCTTTATCTCCTCGGAATAGGCCCCTGATCTGTTGATGATACGGTCATCGATGGCTTGAGCCGAATCGATATCCATGACTGCATCCACCTTCTCGGACATGTCGACTGAATCAGGATGTATCCTGACCTTGGCGCGGTGATTCCCTGTGACCGCGGACGGATCCAACTCCAAAGAGCCCGATGAATCTCCCTTCGAATTCCTGACGGCCTCGTCAGCGGCACGGAGGATCCCCTCCCTGTCGAAGGACGTGACGGTCGCATATCCCCAGCGTCCTCCGCTCCATGCCCTGAGGCAGACCCCTGCAGAGCTCTTCTCCACCAGCTGTCTGATTCCGCCGTTGATGGTGCTCACTCCGGATACCTTGACGGTCTGGGAGCGTGCATCCGCGAATCCGACGCCCGAATCCATCATCCTGTCGACTGCTGCATGAAGGACGTCCTGCGCCTGTTCGGCATGCAAGGATACAGATTCCATCATACCACCGTGAAGGAGTGATCGAACGACGTGAGCACCTCGCATCCGTTCTCGGTGATCAGCACGGTATCCTCTATGCGTATGCCCCCTACTCCTGGGATATAGACCCCTGGTTCTGCCGAAACGATATTGCCAGCACGGAGGACATGATCGGATCTCGGAGACACGGAGATGTGCTGATGGACGTCCTGCCCGATTCCGTGACCGAATGAATGGATGAACCTCCCTTTGAACTCGGAAGAATCTATCACCGCCCTGGCAGCCAGATCCGCATCCTTCGCCATGGCTCCATCGCGATACTCCGCGATTCCCGCCTCCTGAGCCCTGAGGACCACGTCGTAGGCCCTCTCGAGGATCTCCGACGGTCTTCCCAGGAAGACGGTGCGGGTCATGTCGGAACAGTATCTGTCGTACTTGGTTCCGAAATCGAAGAGAGCGGCATCGCCCTGCTTCAGCGCATAATCGGAAGGCATGTGATGAGGTTGGGACGACCACGCTCCGAATGCCGCTATCGTATCAAAGGCGTTGCCGCTTCCGCCCAGCTCGCGCATTCTGGAATCCATCCTGGACGCGACCTCTTTCTCAGTCACTCCCTCTGACAGCATGTCCGGTATCTCTCCGGCAACGACGGAGGAGATCTCGCAGGCGCGCCTCGTGGCGGCGATCTCCTTCTCGTCCTTCACCGACAAGGTGTTTCCGATGACATCGGTCGCATTCACGATTTCGATGTCGGCGGTCTTGCGAACGTATTCGGCCGCTGCATAGGAGACGCTGTTGACGTTGAACCCGACCTTCCTGCAGCCTTTGAGGGCGTCCTTAATGAACTGGTCGCGCTCCTTGCGGTCATGGTACACATGGATATTCCCCTTCCCTTCGCGAGCGCCCTCCTCCTCCAGGATGCTGACGATCACATCCAAGCCGTTCGGTCCGACCACAGCGAAACTGCCTTCGAATGTCCCGGAATTCTGCTCAGTGATGTACCAAAACGCGGAATCCAGGAAGGGCTCTCCGTCATTGGCTATGACCACGGCGTCCATGCCCTGCGCATTCTCCAAAAGCCTCTCGGCCCTGCTCTTCATGAGCGGATGAATGACGGAGATGTAGTTAAGATGTTCAGAAGATGAACTCGCTCGGACACCGGAATATGCGATAGAAGGGTATCATACACTGCACGAGTGGATGCCTCGTCTGATTGGTTGAACGCATACTGCTCCCCCATATAGGAGATGACGATGCAAGGGTCGACCTTGACATACGATGCAAGCTCATAGCGACCCAGATCGCTGTTCTTGAATGTTCCGCTGGCTATCCTGCCGTCCGCATAGCCGACGACCCTTCTGCCTTTCTCGAAGTCCTCGAAGTAGACGATCCCTTCGATATCAGAATATGCGAAATCATAATCGAACATCGGCGCATCGACAGCCACGGATTCTGCTCCGAAGGATATGCGGACCTCCCCGGAATCCCCGGATATGCAGCCGGCCAGAGGAATCGCGATGACGGTTAGGACCGACACGGCGATCAGGAACGGGATCTGGTACTTCCGCGGAATTGAGACCTCCGGCACCCGAGGTCTCTTAGATGCTAGGTACCGCATAGGGTAGAAGAAGATTATCATCGACGCCACGAAGATCAAAATGCCTGCAACTAGGGCCCCGTTCATCATGACGGCGATCGAGCCCGACATGACGATCGAGCCCGCAGCCATGGAGACTCCGAAGAATCTGGCGACAGCACGCCTCCGCTCCAGAGGGAGCGAATCGAAACCGTTGATCCACATCTCAGGCTGATCTGTGATCGCCATCCACATACCGAATACGGCACAAGGAACCATGCAGACAACGACCAGTATATCTGCGAGCGCAACAGCAATGTCCTCTGTCATCAATGCCATGACAGAGGATAGAGCGATGACCGCTACGCAGACGATCGCCGATATCCTGGAGATGCTGCTCATACGCCTATCCATTCGTTTCCGACTACCCTCTTCAATGCGGCTATGGCCGATAGGGATGCTAGATAGGACGTCTTCGGATTGTCCGGCGACGGGACGTTGTAGGTGTGGCAGGTCATCTCTCCGAACTCCCCGCGTATCCTCAGCTCATGAGAATTGCTGTGGCTGACGGGGTCGAGGACGATCTTGACCTTGGTCCTGTCGAACCCCACTCCCAGAAGGGAAACGGTCGCGGCAACGTTGATGTTCTTGGGGAACAGCCTGACCGCATCGCGGGCAGATCCAGTGAAGATCATGGTCGGCTCCTTCACCTTGCAGACATCTATTCCGTGATCCAGGATGAACGGAACGCCCTCCAGGCTCTTGGGGCCCATGGTGGTTATGATCTCGACCTCGTCCAGTCTTCCAACGGCAGAAGATCTGAGGCCGTCCGTTCCGCAGATCGCGCCCGACGGAATGAATATCTTGGCTTCCGAAGCTTTGGCCTTCTCTCTCGCCATGGCTCTAAAATCGTCATCGACGAACGCGCCTACGGACATCACCATTATATCGACGCCGCGAGAGACGACCTTCGGAACAATGTCTCTGGCTCCGGCCTGGGAGGCGGCCTCGATCACCAGATCGCAATGGTACAGCTCCTCCTCGATGTTCTCGACCACGATTGCCTTCTTCAGCTGCTCGGCCAAAGCTTCTGCCCTGGTTCTTTGACGGTCCAGAAGATAGATCCTCTTGACCTCGGTCATCTCATCGGCCGCTCTGGCGAGCTTCGAACCTATGGAACCGCATCCAACGATCGTTATGCGCATGAACAGCGGACTACAGCAAGCATAATAATGATTGCGCAATCATTTACGCGATTATCTGATTTATCATGATATTTTATTCAGATATCGTAGCAATATTATGAAATCCGTAGATTACTTTGCTTGAACCGAAGAACTTGCTGGAGATCGCAGGTAGAGATCATCCAAGGTATAGAGCTTGACATCCGAGGCTTTCGAGGATGCCATCGAAAGCTCGTTGGAAAAACCGCAACCCGAGAACATCATATACAGCTTACCGGAACCTTCCACCCTCTTGGCACGATCCTTGAGTTCGTACAGATCCTCTTCATCCAACGGATCGCCGTAGAGCCTGCAGCGCGCCACGGCGACCCTGTTCTTTCCCTTCTGAACGAGCATGGCCACGAAATCGATAATATCGTCCGCCGAATCGTCCTTGCGACGCAGTTTTCCTACGAACTTGAAGTCCATGGACTCGGCTACATAGTCCATGCACAACGTCTTGAAAGACGATTCGATATAATCGCGTATCGAATCCGTCGCAGAGATATAGGCAGCCTCCGTCCCCTCGAACTCCGAAACAGACGACCGAGGGAGAACGACTCTGTAGTAATAGTTTAGGATGTTGCTGCTGATGGAATAGACTGCACGGCGGGAGAGACCGGATGACACCTCCTTGGACACCATGCCCTTGTGCTCGAGATCGTCCAGAAGTCTCGAGCAGAACGAACTGGATATGTCTGCACGGGACGAGATCTCGCGGAGGCTCTCGGCACCGTGGGCCATGGCGGATAGGGCCATATAGCATCCTTCGAACATCATGGCCTCGGAATGAACCATGCCCTCGACATCCAAGGACAGGACGGACATGTGATCGAACGTGTCGAAACGCATGACATCATCCGGATCCCTTTCTCCGATGACCTTGTGATATGCTGGAGTCCCGCCCACCATCGCATAGGCCTTCAATTGCTGGAGAGATGAGTATCCCGGATGGAACCCTACGCATTCGCGATATTTCATCGGTTTGAGTTCGAGAGAGTAGTAGAATCTGCCGAAAAGGGAACTGTCGCTGTCGCATACTACGAGCAGTATGCGCGTACCGCCGATATCGCGGTTCATGAAGGAGCGAAGACATGTGTTCATCTCCTCGAAATTGGAAAGGAGGTCGCTGAATCTATCGATGATGACGAGGACCTTCCGTTTGCCGCATACCTCCTTTATCCTCGGAAGTATGTCGATAGCATCGGATATCCTTTCCTTCCTGCCACTGAAGCGAGAGATCTCGGCGCTTATAGACGCGAGATTGGATGACCTGAGACCGTGCTCGCCCGAGATGTATATGCAATCCTTTCCGTCGGAGAATCTTCTGAGCAATGCGGTCTTTCCCAGGTGGCGACGACCACTGACCGCGCAAGACATCGGCACTTTGTCCCAAAGATCCTCGAGAAACTCGAGCTCCTTCTCACGACCCACGAACCCATCCATGTCGATATATCGGAAACATGGATTAAAATGAATGCACGGAAGAGACGGAAAATGGTTATGCCGACCGCACTTGCGAATCGGCCTTTTAAAGGGGGCCGAAGCCCCCTGTTTGCGATCTCAGTTCCTGGAGATCGTGTCGTAGACGGATCCGTCGGAGTTCCTGATGACCGCGGTGATCGGCATCTGGCCGGGCAGAGCGTGGGTCGCACAGGAGTTGCACGGGTCGTAAGCCCTGAAGGCCATCTCGACCATGTTGAGCAGACCGGGGGAGATCTCGTAATTGTGGATGAGTCCCTTGGCTGCCTTGGCGACATCCATGCAGATGGGTCCGTTGTTGTTGGTGGTTCCGACGACGAGGTTGCAGGCAGTGACGATTCCGTTCTCATCGCAGGTGTAGTCGTGGGTGAGGGTTCCTCTGGGAGCCTCCACGCAACCGACACCCCTTCCTCCGGGAACGAGGTCGTGCTGTTTGATGTCCCCGTTGAGGATGTCGGGGTTCTGGCAGTCCTCGAGGCACTTCTCGGCGCAGCACAGCATCTCGATGATCCTGGCCCAGTGGGTGCACAGGGTGAACTGGCAGGGGCCTTCGACACCGGCGTCCTTGAGGATTCCGCGGTACTCGACGAGAGCGTCCTGGGCCTCGGGAGTGGGCATGGAATCGGCGGCGTTGAGCCTGGACAGAGGGCTGGCCCTGTACAGTCCGGACTCGGGTCCGTCGACGAGTCCCTTCCATCCGGGGTTCTTGAGGTAGGGGAACTTCTCGAACGTCCAGGGAAGAGATGCCTCGGCGATGTGGTCGAGGTAGTCGAAGGGCTCGTACTTGTCGTGCTCGTTGCCCTTCTGATCGACGACACGGACCTTTCCGTGGTGGATCTCGAACTGGTTCTTGTCGTTGACGAGACCCATGTGGTAGGTCTCGTGGTAGTACAGGTCCTTGTTGAGGACGATATCCATGTACTCCTTGTTGGCAAGGACGACGTCCTTGAACACCTTCATCGAGGTCCTGGCGAAGGCCAGCATATCCTCGGCGTTGGCGATCATGGTGGCCTGCTCCTCCTTGGTGACACCCTTGGAGACTCCGCCGGGCACGCCTATGAGAGGGTGTGTGGGCTTTCCTCCGAGGATGGCCTGGATGTGCTGGGCCTCCCTTCTGGCCTTGACGACGGCGCTTCCGAGCTCAAGGCCGACGCGTCCGACCACGCCCAGGACGTTCCTCTCGGAAGCGGGGGCGGCGGGTCCGCAGACGAAGTCGGGTCCGGCGAGCGCATAGAAGTGCGCGATGTGGCTGTGGACGAAGTGCGCGTTGTAGAACGCGTCCCTGATCAGGTAGGCGGTGGGGGTGGGCTCGGCGTGGTAGCAGCCGTCGATGGCCTGAGTGGCGGCCATGTGGTGGGCACCGGGGCAGACTCCGCAGAGCCTGGCGGTGATCTGATTGAGCTCGGTGACCCTCCTTCCGATGCAGAACCTCTCGAATCCCCTCAGCTCGGGGACCTGCCAGTATGCGTTCTCGACGTCTCCCTTGTCGTTCAGGAAGATCTCGATCTTCCCGTGTCCCTCGAGACGTGTGATGGGGTCGATGGTCACACGGTTGGTGGTGACCTTCTTCTTCTCGTCCCAAATGATAGGTCCGGCCATATGATTACCTCCTCTGGTTCTCGACGACCGCTTTCTTGATGAGAGACTTCCCGAGCGTGTACGCGTAGAAGTATCCAAGCGGGTCCTTGATTGTGCTCATGATCTTGATGATCTCGTCCTCTCCGCAGGTGGGATCCTCGTCCAAGATAGGGAAGAGGGAAGCGACCGCGGTGAAGATGGATGCTCCCTGCTCCTCCACATCGGGAGACGGTCCGTAGCATCCGCGGCAGGGCTGGCCCGCACGGGTGCATCTGGCCCTGCATCCGCCCATCGTGGCGGGTCCGAGGCACAGGACGCCCTGCTCCATGAGGCAGGTGGTTCCGTCATCGTCGATCTGGAAGGGCTCCTTCAGCTCGGTGATCCTGGCACCGGTCTTCTGCCTGGGGCACTCCTCGCACAGGGTCTTTGTGGTGATACCGATCTCGGTTCCCTTGGGAGGAAGAGGAACTCCATTGTAGACGAAGTCCTCGACCGCCTTCAGCAGCTGGCTGATGGACTCGGGAAGAGGCGGGCATCCGGGGATGGTGTAGTCGACGTCGATGACCTGGTCGAGGGTCTTCACGGTGTCGTAGAGGGTGGGCAGGGTGAGAGTTCCCTCGGGGGCCTCGAAGGACTCCTGGGGCATCGTGGATGCATCGAGGTTGTTGTCCTTGAGGAAGTTGGCGGAGGAAGGGACCTTCGTGTAGACGTAGTCCTTGACCTCTGCGGCTCCGCCGGGAACGAGATTGGCGAGAGCGGGGCTTCCGCCGTAGCAGGCGCAGGATCCGTATGCGACGACTATGGCGGACTTCTTCCTGAGCAGCTTGGCCATGTGCTCGTTCTCGCTGTTCCTGACAGCTCCGTTGATCAGAGCGACGGTGATCTCGCCGTCCTGCATCGCCTCGATGTCCTTCTCCTTTCCATCGGATGCGACGGGCCACATGACGATGTCGGCCATGTCTCCGATGGTGAGAAGCCTCTCGTGGGTGTCCAGCAGGGAGACGTCGCATCCGCCGCATCCGGCGCACCAGTACACGGCCAGCTTGATCTTGCCATTGGCGGGCGCTCCGGGAAGGAGGGGGCCGAGGTCGGCCGCGTAGAGCACGGCGTCCTCAGGGATGTTCCCGTCGTTGGGGTTGGACACCGGAGGAACGATGAAATCGTAGGGTCCGGGGTTTCCGGCAGAGGAAGCGGCCTTGGGGGCGGAAGCCGCCTTGGGTGCCTCGGCCTTGGGGGCGGGGGCGGCCTTCTTCTCGGCCTTCTTCTCGGCCCTCGCCTCCTTCTTCTGCTCGATTTTCTTCTCTTCCTTCTTGAACATCTTGTCGAAGAATCCCATATCACTGCACCTCCTTGACAAGGGGGGTGGGTCCGAGGGCCTTGATCGTGTCAACGAAGTTGACGACCGTAGTCTGGAACTTCTCTCCTTCCGAGGCGGAGACCCACTCGAGCTTGAGCCTCTTCGGGTCGAACCCGTACTGCTCGAGGACCAGCCTCAGGAGGGCGACCCTCCTTCTGGCCCTGTAGTTTCCACCGATGTAGTGGCAGTCGGCGGGGTGGCATCCGAGCACCATGACTCCGTCGGCGCCCTTGGCGAACGCCCTGAGGACGAACTCGGGGTCGACACGCGCGGAGCACATGGTCCTGATGATACGGAAGTTGGTGGGCATCTGGAGTCTGGCGACACCGGCACCGTCGGCACCGGCATAGGAGCACCAGTTGCAGCAGAAAGCCACGATTCTGGGTTGGAATTCGTCTGCCATTGGAATCACTCTCCTCCCACGGGGTAGTCGAGACAGGCATCGATCTCAGCGATGATCTGCTTGGTCCTGAAGCCTCTCTGCTCCATGGCTCCGGCGGGACAGGATGCGACGCAGCATCCGCAGCCCTTGCACAGACCGGGGTTCACGAAGCTCTTCTTGGAGCCGTCGTCCTGGGTCACGAGCGAGACGGCGTTGTAGTCGCAGCAACCGACGCAGACTCCGCATCCGTCGCAGCGGTCGGGGTTGGCGACAGCCGTGATACCTTCGGAGATCAGCTTGTTCTTGGAGATGACGGTGAGCATCCTGGAAGCTGCACCGGAAGCCTGGGCGATGCACTCGTCCATGAACTTGGGCCAGTGGGCCGCACCGGCGACGTAGACGCCTTCGGTTGCGAAGTCGACAGGCCTGAGCTTCTGGTGGGCCTCGAAGTAGAATCCGTCCTTGGATATCGGAACCTTGACCATCTTGGCGAGGTGCTCCTTGTTCTCTCTGTCGGGGGCGATTCCGCCGGCGAGGACAAGAGTGTCGACGGGGATCTCGACATCGGCGCCGAGGGTGGTGTCGAAGACCTTGACGACGCTTCCGTCGTACTCGGGGTCGGTGCTCTCGGCGTGCCTCAGGAACTTGACGCCCATCTGGCAGGCCCTGTAGTAGAGCTCCTCGCGGAAGGAGTAGGTCCTGATGTCCTTGTGGATGATGGTGACATTGGCGGTGGGGTCGGCCATCTTGATCTTGATGGCTTCCCTGCAGGACTGGGCGCAGCACACCCTGCTGCAGTAGCCGACCTTCTCGCTCCTGGATCCGACGCACTGGATGAAGACGACGTCCTTTCCGTTGAAGGATCCGGCGTCGATCCTCTTCTCGGCCTCGATCTGGGTGATGACCTTGGAGTCCTTTCCGAAGTTGTACTCGGTGGGCTCGTACGCGGCGGCTCCGACAGCGAAGAGGACTCCTCCGACGGGGTACTCCTCTCCGTTGGTGAGCTGGAGGGTGAAGTTGCCCACGTATCCGGGTATGTCCTTGGGCGTGGTGCCGAGGTGGACGTGGATCCTCTTATCGGCATTGACCTTGGCGATGGTCTCGGCGAGGAAGTCCTTGACAGCCACTCCGTCCTCCTTGAAGGCGAAGTTGCGTGCGTATCCTCCGAGCTCGTTCTCCCTCTCGACGAGGTGGACCTCGTATCCCTGAGCGGCGATGTCGAGAGCGGCGGTCATTCCGGTGATTCCTCCTCCGATGATGGCGGCGGAATTGGTGACGGGGATCTCGGCTCCCTCGAGAGGCTCGAGAAGGCGCGCCTTGGCGATGGCCATCCTGACGAGGTCCTTGGCCTTCATTGTGGCGGCCTCGGGCTCGTGCATGTGGATCCACGAGCACTGGTCGCGGATGTTGGCCATGTTGTACAGATACTTGTTGAGTCCTCCGTTCCTGCAGGCCTCTCTGAAGAGGGGCTCGTGGGTCCTCGGAGTGCAAGAAGCGACGACGACCCTGTTGAGGTCCATGTCCTGGATCGCAGCGGAGATCTGCTTGAGGCAGTCCTCGGCGCAGGCGTACTGGGACTCGGTGGCATAGACGACGTTGGGGAGCTTCTTGACGTACTCGACGACAGCGGGAACGTCGACGACGGCGCCGATGTTGATTCCGCAGTGGCAGACCCAAACTCCGATCCTGGGCTCCTTGCCCTCGACGTCCTTCTCAGGAGGATAGACCTTGGGGGCGCAGGGGGTGAAGTTCTCGTCGACGATGTACGCGCCGGCCTTGGCGGAAGCACCGCTGGCCTCGGCGACGGACGTGGGGATGTCCTTCGGGGCGGCGAATGCGCCGGTGACGAAGATTCCGGGCCTGGTCGTCTCCAGGGGGTGGTAGACGGTGGTCTTGCAGAATCCGTACTCGTTGAGCTCGATTCCGAGTGTGTCTGCGAACTCCTGGGCTCCGTCGGGAGGCACGAGTCCGATGGACAGGACGACCATGTCGAAATCGTCGGTCTTGGCGTCGCCGTTGGAATCGGTGTAGTTTACGTGGAGGATCTTCGTCTCGGGATCCTCTTCGATGTTGGAGACGCGAGCGGCCCTGTGCATGTTGATGCCGTACTCGTCCTCTCCTCTGTGGACGTAGGCCTCGAACTCCTTTCCGTAGGACCTGATGTCCATGAAGAAGATGTCCTCCTGGAGATCTCCGTGCTCCTTGGTGATCATGGCCTGCTTGATGGCGTACATGCAGCAGACTGAGGAGCAGTACTTCTTCCATCCGGTCTTCTGGGATCTGGAACCGCAGCACTGGATGTAGGCGATCTTCTTGGGCGCCTCTCCGGAGCTGGGAACCTGGATGTGTCCGCTGAGAGGTCCGGAAGCGCACATCAGCCTCTCGTACTCGATGGCTGTAACGACGTTCTTGAACCTTCCATAGCCGTACTCGGTGGCGATTCCGGCGTTCCAGGTCTGGAATCCGGGAGCCGCGATGATGGATCCGACCTCGAGCGTGATGAGCTCGTCCTTGTCATCGTAGTGGATCGCACCCTTTCCGCAGGCCTTGGCGCAGAGTCCGCACTTGCCCTTCTGGACCATGTTGCAGTAGGATCCGTCGATCACTGCGACACGGGGGACAGCCTGGGCGTGGGGGATGTAGATGGCCTTCCTGTTGACGAGCCCGTACTCGTACTCGTCGGGGATCTTCTTGACCGGGCACTTGGAGATGCAGTCTCCGCATCCGGTACACTCCTTGGGGTTGACGTATCTGGCCTTCTTCAGAACCGTGACCTTGAAGTCTCCGGCCTGACCCTCGACCTTCTTGACCTCGTGGTAGGTGAGAAGATCGACGTTGGGGTGCCCGGCGCAATCCGCCATCTTAGGAGACAGGATACATGCGGAACAGTCGTTCGTAGGGAACGTCTTGTCGAGACGGCACATCTTGCCTCCGATGGTGGGATCCTTCTCCACCAGGTAGACATGGATGCCGCGGTCTGCAAGATCCAGGGAAGCCTGGATGCCCGCTATTCCTCCTCCGATAACCAATGCTGATTTGCTCAAGTCATTGCCTCCGTTACCATATAGGGAACGAGAGAGAGCATCGCTGAAAGCATTTTAATGGCTTCTATGAATATTTTATATATCTGTAATTCAATAATTTACGACTTTTTTCAAGCTAAACTTTTTGCACAACCTAAAAAATTTAGTACCGTCTAAATCCGTAATAGCCAGATGCTCATTAAATGACTGATTTTTGATATTATCTTTAATGATAATGCTACAATAATTTTAGTTGTATAACAGAATGATTAACAGTCGTATTCTAGAAAAGTTAATCTTGATGTCGATCTAAGAATTATTTATATACTACATAATCAAAAAAACAAATTCCGTGTATTGTCTGGATATCGATGATATAGGATGAATGATTCATCCATGGCACGGATATCGCCTTCGAAATTACTCGGTTGAGCATCGGGACAAGCTGGCCACGTTCCATTCGACAACCTATCATCCGACACGTTTTTAGGACTTTAAGCAAGATGAAATCGCGACCGAACGATTAATAGCCGAATGCGGTGTGGAGCATCCGATGACGGTCAAATCGGTGCGGGGAAGAAGACGCTACACGGCATTCGAGATGCCGCCTGAGACCGATAGGAAGGCGGCGGAGGAAGCCGTTCGCGAAGTAGGATCCGCGAAGGTGATCACGTGCAAGAACGGCTTGGCGGTCATTCGTTCATCGCCGGACGACCGCGAAGGATTGGAATCATCGCTGTCGGCAGCGATTCCTGGATCGAGGCCTTTCGATTGCTCGGGTACTCTTCATGCGCTGAGAGCGCGGCATCCTGCCCTCAACGCACCCAGGAAAAGGCACAGATGAAGCTCTGAAGATGCACCGCTAAACACTATATAGTGCGCGCCCGATGAGGTCGCGTTAGAGCAAGGAGCACAATTTTATGCAACCCGGACAGATGGCTTATGACAGAGGGAGCACGGTTTTCTCTCCTGACGGAAGGCTTTTCCAAGTCGAATACGCACGCGAGGCCGTGAAGAAGGGTTCGACCACCCTCGGGATCAAGTACGACAACGGGGTCATGCTCATCGTTGACAGAAAGGTCACGAGCAGGCTTCTGGAACCCAAATCCACGGAGAAGATCCACGAGATCGACGACTACATAGGCTGCGCGACCTCCGGTCTCGTCGCCGACGCGCGCGTTCTCGTCGACGAGGCACGCAAGGAAGCCCAGGTCCACAGGGTAAACTTCGGCGAGAACATCGGAGTAGAGATGCTCGTGAAGAAGGTCTGCGACCATGAGCAGAACTTCACCCAGTACGGCGGTGTACGTCCCTTCGGGACCGCTCTCCTCGTAGCCGGAACCGACGACATGGGCGCTCATCTTTTCGAGACGGACCCGTCCGGTGCGCTGGTCGCCTACAAAGCTACCGGTATCGGAAACGGAAGATCCGCGGTCATGGACATCTTCGAAAAGGAGTTCAAGGACTCCATGACATTCGAAGAAGCCGCCAAACTCGGCCTCAAAGCCATGGCGTCCGCCGTGGAAGACAAGCTCAAGGCGGAGAATGTCGAGATCGGCGTTGCCGAGATCGGAAAGAAGTTCAGGAGGCTCTCGGAATCCGAAGTCTCCACCCTCATCGGGCAGTGATCCGATGGTCGACCTCGACGATGCGATAACCGCCCGCCTGGAATCACACGGGGAGACGTTCGAGATCCTTCTGGACCCGAAGGTCGTCGACCTGATCAAAGAGGGCAAGAAGTTCGATATCGTCGAGTACATGGCCGTCGAGGATGTCTTCAAGAACGCCTCCAAAGGCACCAGGCCCACGGAGGAGAAGATGGAAGAGGCGTTCGGAACCGTAGAGGCCGTGGATATCGCCAGGATCATATTAGAGAAGGGCGAGATCCAGATAACGGCCGAACAGCGGAAGGAGATGATGGAGGCCAAGCTCCACCAGGTCATCGCCTATATCGCCGCGAACGCCATCAACCCGCAGACCCGTACGCCCCATCCTCCGCTCAGGATACAGCTTGCGCTGGAAGAGGCTAAATTCCATGTGGATCCGTTCAAGCCCTTGGACAAGGAGATCGCAGAGGCGATGAAATGCCTTCGTCCGCTTCTTCCGATAAGATTCGAGAAGAGCAGGATCGCCATCAAGCTCAAGGGAAGCGACTACGGCCGCTGCTACGACGACCTGATAAGGTACGGCATCGTGGACAGGGAGACCTGGACTCCCGAAGGAGATTGGATCGGCACCATGGAGATTCCCGCGGGAACCATAACGGAGCTGACGGAGAAACTGAAGCACAAGACCAAGGGGTCCGCTTCCGTCAAGCTCATGGATTAATCAAATTGACAGAGTGATACGAATGGAAAGAAGAAACACCAGGCAGACGCGCGAGATCGTCGTACCGGGAGAGGTTCTCGACGGCACCGGGATGAAGCCCGGGGACTTCGCCTACTTCAGCAAAGGCAAGGTCCGCGCTAGCGTCATGGGGGTCCGCAACGTGTATCAGAACACCGTCGGAGTCATACCCCTCAGAGGATGCTACATGCCGACATCGGGCGACACCGTTATCGGTATCATAACCGACATAGGCCCATCGAACTGGCTCGTCGACATCGGCGCGCCCTACCCCGCTCCGCTGCATGTGAGCGAAGTACCCTGGAAGGTGGAATTCGGAGATACGTCCAGATTCATAGGCATAGGGGACGCCGTGCTGCTGAAAGTGCTGTCCGTGGATGAGAGCAAGAAGATCCAGGTCACGATGAAAGACTCGGGCCTGAGGAAGCTCGAGGGCGGAAGGCTCGTCAAGGTGTCCCACACCAAGGTCTCCAGGATCATAGGGAAGAGCGGCTCCATGATCTCCATGCTGAAGGAGATGACTGACTGCCGCATCACCGTCGGCCAGAACGGAATGGTATGGGTCGACGGAGAAGAGGAGGAGGCCGACGTCGCCTGCCAGGCCATCCGTATGATCGAGGAGCTCGCTCAGGCGAGCAACCTCGCGGACAGAATCAAAGATTTTATCGAGAGCAAGCTCCCCCGGAGCGATGAAGAGGAAGACGAGGGGGATGAGTGACCATGAGCGGACACACTGATATGGTATTGGTTGACGAGAACGGAATCCGCATCGATGGCAGGACCGCGGAGGTCCACAGGCCCATCAAGATAGAAGCGGGAGTTCTCAAGAACGCGGACGGATCCGCATACGTGGAGATAGGAAAGAACAAGGTGCTGGCCGCCGTGTACGGGCCCAGGGAATGCCACCCCAGGCATCTCCAGAACCCCGAGAAGGCAATCGTCCAGGTCAAATACAACATGGAGGCCTACTCCGTGTCCGACAGGAAAAGGCCCGGCACCGACAGAAGGAGCGTGGAGATCTCCAAGATCACCGCCGAGGCGCTGGAGAACGTCGTTCAGACCGAGCTCTACCCCCGTGCGTCCATAGACGTGTACATAGAGATCCTCCAGGCCAATGCCGGAACTAGATGCGCCGGACTCACCGCCGCTTCCGTGGCTCTGGCCGATGCAGGCATCCCGATGAAGGACATCGTGCCGGCCATCGCCGCAGGCAAAGCCGACGGACACGTCCTTCTGGATCTCAACAAGGAGGAGGACAACTACGGCCAGGCCGACGTGCCCATCGCCATCGTTCCCTCCACCGACGACATCGTCCTTCTCCAGATGGACGGCAACATGACCCGCGAGGAGTTCGACCACGCCATCGAGCTGGCCGTGAACGCATGCCACGAGGTCCACGACCTCCAGGTCGATGCGCTCAAGAGACGCTACTCCGGAAGAAAGGAGGCATCAGAATGAGCAACGAACTCATGTCCGAGATCAAGCGCGACCATATGATGCGCCTTCTCGAGAAGGGAGAGAGACAGGACGGCCGCGGAATCACGGACGTCAGGAAGATCGAGATCGAGACCGGCCTCATCGAATCCGCAGACGGATCCGCCAAGGTCAGTCTCGGCGACACCGTCGTCATCGCCGGCATCAAGATCATACCCGGAACCCCGTTCGGAGACACGCCCAATCTCGGAGTGCTCACCACCGGGATGGAGCTCATACCCATGGCCCACCCCACGTTCGAGTCGGGACCTCCCGGAGAGGATGCCATCGAGCTCGCCCGTGTCGTGGACCGCGGAATACGCGAATCCGGAATGGTTGACGTCGAGCAGCTGTGCATCACACCGGGAGAGGAGGTCTGGATGTGCTACATAGACATCTATGCCATCAACCATGACGGCAATCTCTTCGATGCGGCGAACCTGGCCGCGGTGGCTGCTCTCAAATCAGCCGTCGTGCCCGGAGAGCAGTACGGAAAAGGACCGAACAAGCCGCTTCCCGTGACTTGCACCCCCATCTCCGTGACCGCCGCCAAACTCGGAAACACATTAATAGTAGACCCCGACTACGACGAAGAGCAGATTTCATCCGCACGCCTCACGGTCACGACCGACGACAACGGGAACTTCAGGGCCATGCAGAAGGGCGGTTGCGGCTCGATCTCACTGGACGAGCTGTCGCTGTGCCTTGACAGGGCCGTGGAGATAGGTGCGGAGATCAGAAAGATCATAGGGTGATCCCACATGGCAAAGAGGACAGTCAAAGCGGGCAGCTCCGGCAGATTCGGAGCAAGGTACGGAGTCATCGTCCGCAACAGAATCAAGAACATCGAGGCGCACCAGAAGATGAGGCACGAGTGCCCCGTCTGCCACCACGCCGCCGTCAGCAGGGAATCGTCCGGCATCTGGAACTGCAGCCACTGCGGCACCAAGTTCGCTGCCGGCGCATACACTCCGAAGACCAAGAGGGAGATCTCTCAGGTCAGCGAGCAGTGAGCCACGATGTACAGATGCGCCAAGTGCAACGAGCCTGTCAGGAACGTCAGCAACCTGGGGCTCCAGTGCGAGAAATGCGGATCCAAGATCTTCTTCAAAGACAGACCCAACGTCAAGAAGGTCCTGAAATCCGATTGAGATGTTCAGAGCGACTGTAAGGATGGACGGACCTGTCGCGGAAGCGGCGGTAGAATCCATCGGTCCGGAGTCGGACAGGGAACCGCCCCGGACCAGGTCGCTCATATCGTTCTCGGATGAAGGAATGGTCGCCACCATAGAAGCTGAGGATGCCTCGGCCATGCGGGCGGCACTCAATTCCTTCCTTGAGTGCATCACAGTAGTGCAGAGCGTGGAGAACATCGCCAAGGCGAGAAAATGAACAGCATCAGCCCTCAGCTCCAGAACCAGATTGCGCAGTACCAGCAGGTGCAGCAGCAACTCCAGGCGGTATCGGCCCAGAGATCCCAGATGGATGCTCAGAAGAGAGAGATCGTCCGGACCCTCGACGAGTTGAACGCATCCACCGGAGACGTGTACAAGTCGGCCGGATCGCTCCTCATCAAGGTCGAGGACAAGGAGGCTCTCAAAGCCCAGCTCGAGGAATCCGTGGAGACCATCGGAATCAGGATCACCGGTCTTGAAAGGCAGGAGAAGTCGCTTCAGGACAAATTCAAGGTCCTTGCCGATTCCATCAACGCCGCCATGGGCAATGCGCCTTCGAGGCCTGCGCAGCAGCCCGTCCGCAGCACGGACGACGACGAAGAGGAAGAGGACTGAGATCCTCTCCAAACCATTTCCATTTCCCACTTTATGGTGCCTGCATGCACAAGTTTCTTATATGGTGTCATCGCAACGACGCCATATGCATGCCCTTGAACTGATCGACGTGCACAAATCGTACGGGGAGCGCGAAGCGGTCCACGGCATCACGCTATCGGTCGACGAAGGAGAGATATTCGGACTCATCGGGCACAACGGTGCCGGAAAGACCACGACGCTAAGGATGGTCTCCACGCTCCTGCGGGTCACCAGCGGCCGCATCCTGGTCTTCGGACATGATGTCTCCACGGAGCCGGATGATGTCAGGAAGATCATAAGCTATCTGCCCGAGGATGCCGGTGCGTACAAGGACCTCACAGGCAGAGCATATCTGGAATTCATGGCGGGATTCTTCGCGACCGGCAAGGACAAGGATGACATGGTGTCCAAGGGAATCGCCCTGGCCGACCTCGGGGACAGGATCGATTCCAAGGTGGACACCTACAGCAAGGGGATGATGAGGCGTCTGCTCATCGCGAGAGCCATAATGCCCGGGCCCAGGCTCGCCATCATGGACGAGGTCACCTCCGGGCTGGATGTGATCAATGCCTACGAGATCAGGGAGATCATCCGCGATATAGCCAAATCAGGAGTCACCGTGGTGATGTCATCGCACAATATGTTCGAAGTCGATATGCTGTGCGATCGCGTAGGCATGATAGATCAGGGGAATCTCGTGCTTCTGGGCAAGCCCGAGGATCTGAAGAGGGAGTTCGGCGTCGACACGCTCGAAGAGGTGTTCGTGAAGGCGGTGAAAGGATGACGCACACCACGATCATAATCAAGAAAGAGATCAAGGAGATGCTGACTCCCGGATCCGTCGCATCCGTGCTGCTGATGGTGGTACTGTTCGCTGGAATGGGCGGACTCATCGGAGGAGAGGTGGAGAAGGCAGCGACTCTTCCCGAGTTCGGTATAGTCGCCGAAGACAGTTACGAATTCGACCTACGCCTATCCGACGGAACGACCGAGAGGATCATCTGGAACCCTCTGGATTACCTTCGCGACGTATACTCCTCGGAAAGCGATAAGATAACCGTCCTGACAGGCGACGATCTGATCTCCGAGATGAATGCTCAAGGCATAACCAATGCCATCGTGCTTCCCGACGCCCAGACGTTCGAGAGGATGATGGAATCGCATGAACAGGCAGAGATCCGCCAATATTACATCTACGAGCCGACCGGCATGTTCGGAAGCGTTTCGTCCACCGTCATGGGAACGATCGTATCCTATCTGAACGCCGACCTGTCCAAGCTTATGATAGAGAAGGGCGATCTGTCGGATTACGAATTCGTCATCAACCCTCTGTCCACACCGAAGGACTCCGTCAACACCGTCGTGAACGGCGAATCCTATTCCGGAATCAGCCCCTACGACATTTCGAACGAGATCAACAGCCAGACCATGATGATTCCGCTAGTCATCATGATCATCATCACGATGATCGGAAGCATGGTAATAAGCTCCATGGGCAACGAGAAGGAGAACAAGACGCTTGAAACGCTTCTGACGCTTCCGATAAAGAGGACCTCCATCGTCGGAGGGAAGATCCTTGCTGCAGCGATAGTCGGGCTCGTCTATGGAGTGGTCTACATGATCGGAATGTCATTCTACATGAACTCCCTCATGGGCTCCGCATCCGGAGCGTCCTCCGTGGATCTCGCATCCATCGGGATGTCGCTCGATCTGATGGATTGGATCCTCGTGGCGATCTCCATGTTCATGGCCATAGTATGCGCATTGGGCATGTGCATGGTCCTGGGCGCATTCTCCAAGAACTACAAATCCGCGCAGACCATGACGCTGCCGCTCAGCATAATGGCCCTAGTCCCCATGTTCGTCATAATGTTCACCGGATGGTACGGCTGCGGATCCGCGCTACAAGGGATATGCTTCGTGATACCGTTCTCCCACCCCATGATGGCAATGCAGGCCCTGATGAACGGCGACATCATGCTGGTAGCATCCGGCATCGCATACATGGCCGCCTTCGCCATAGCCATGATCCTGATAACGGTCAGGATCTACAATTCCGACATCCTGATCACCGGGCTGGGGCAGAACAAATGGGTGCAGAAGCTCACCAAAAGCAGATGAACGAGGTATGGAACATGTACTCTCTTCAAAACATAGCCGAGAAGCTATCGAGCGAGCGCACCAAGGCCATCCTCGTCCACGGCAATGCGGACATGGATGCTCTCGGCTCCGCGTATGCGATAGCCAGATGCTTTCCCGGATGCGCGATCTTCGCTCCGGACGGCATGGACAGGATTGCCAAGATGGTGGCCGCCAAGACCGAGACTTCCGTAAGGGAAGGCGCTGGAGAAGGATTCGATGAGATCGTCGTGGTGGACACATCCTCTCCCTTCCAGCTCACAGACGACGGGAGCATAGAAGCGGACATCGTGATAGACCACCACAAGCCCACCGGGAAATGGAACGCAGACTGCATGATGTACTGCGACGAAACCCGTTCGTCCTGCTGCGAGATCATCAAGGATATGCTCGTGGTCTCCGGTCGCAGTATCCCCCGGGATGTGGCGCTGATGCTCATGGGCGGCATCCTCACCGACGCAGGCCATTTCCAATTCGCCGATGCCAAGACGCTGAGGGCTTTCGCCGATCTCATGGAATCCAACGATATCGGAATGGATGAGGCGTTGGGACTTGTGGAAGCGGAGGTGAGCATCTCGGAAAGGATATCGATGCTCAAGGCGGCCAGCAGAGTGAGGTTCGAACGCGTGGGACAGATGATCGTGGCGGTATCCTTGTCCGGAAGCTTCGAAGCATCCTCATGCCGGGCCCTGATCGATGCAGGAGCCGATGTGGCGTTCGTCGCGTCTCAGAGAGATGCCGAGTTCCGCATCAGCGGAAGAGCCACCATGGAGGCCAACAGGAAAGGGATCCATCTCGGAGACATCCTCGCCAAAGCAGGATGCGAGACGATGACGGACGGAGGCGGTCACGGGTGCGCCGCAGGAATCTCCGGGATCGGAGATGCCGAAGCCATGCTGGAGATATGCATGCACATCACCATGGATCGCATGCGCGTGATCCGCGACAAGGAGAACGCGGAAAGAGCCAAGAACCTTGAATGAAGACCCGGTCCCCCGAAGGGGCCGGGCCCGCCCATCATCTGAGCTTCTTCAATCCGGCGATGATCTGCTGTATCGCCTCGTAGTTCTCGGGATGGGTGGAAAAATAGGACCTTACAGGCTCCAAAGTCTTATCCAGACCGTCGACAGTTCCCGATTTCAGGTCCACGGGAGACAGCCCTCCTCCGTAGAATGCGGACCTCAGCTCCTCATAGGAGGAGAAGTCCAAAGGTCCGCCGTATTTCTCTGGACGATCGATGTGCATGCACCCCTCTCTCGGGAAGATGATGTGCTTGCATATCATCATCACAGGATTGACGTCCTCGTTCTCCGGTTCCGGAGGACAGAAGGCCTTCTTCATCTTGGAGGCGATGTCTTCTCTGGAATCGTGTATCCTGACACTGCCGTTCGGGTCGCTCTTCGACATCTTGGACTCGACGGGATCCATCCTGTTGCCGCCTTTGAGTCCGGGGAGAAGAGGAGTGTGGATGGCAACGGGCTTCCTCCAGCCGAGCTTGTCCGCCGCATCGCGAGTCAGCATGTGGGCCCTCCTCTGATCCAATCCGGCATAGCACAGATCGATGCCGAGACGGAAAATGTCGGTCGTCTGCATGATAGGATAGAAGACCTTCGATGTGTCCACCTCGGCCTCGTCCTCGGACCGTCCCATGATGGTCATCGCCCTCTTCACTCTGTTGAGAGAGGTCACCTTGGCCACCTTGATCGCGGTCTCCCAATACTCCAGATCGTCCAGCACGTCGCTGGCGTACACGAAGCTGACCTTGTCCTCCGGGACGCCCAGAGCTATGAAGCAGTCCTGCATGTACCTGGCGCAGGCCCTGATGTTCTCGAGGTCTCCGCCGAGCTTGTCGTTGATGGAAGCGTGCCAGTCGGCCCAGAATATGGTGACCTGGAATCCGGCGTCCACGAGATCCCTGATCTTCTGAGAAACGAGCACCCACCCCAGATGGACGAGGCCCGAAGGCTCGAATCCGATATAGGCGGTAGGATGCTCCTTCTCTTTCAGCAGAGCCTCGATCTCCTCCTCCGTGACGACCTCGACCGTATTGCGGGTCACCAGGGCAAGTCTCTCAGCAGTATCCATTGTATCGCGCGCTCATCTCCGACTTGATTAAAATGTGTGTCGATATGCGCATCCATGGAGCTAGACAGGCTCGAGAAGGCCTTTCTTGAAGGAACGGTGGTGGACTTCGGAGGATACGAGTACTTCGTGGACCCGCTGGCCGACGGCATCCCCCGTGTAGAACCGGAACGTCTGAAAGCTGCTGCTCGCGAACTGTGCAAACTCGCCGGAGACGGATTCGATATCATTCTTGCTCCGGAAGCCATGGGAATCCATCTCGCGACCGCCGCTTCCATCCTGTCCGGACGCCCCTTCACTGTGGCCAGAAAGAGGATGTACCATCTATACGGGGAGGTCCGCGCCGATGCACACAACGGATACTCGGAATCGTCGCTCTTCGTCAACGGCATAACCTCCTCGGACAGAGTCCTGATCATCGACGACGTCATCGATACGGGGAGCACCGCGATATGCCTCGCGGAGGCCGTGAGGTCCACGGGTGCATCGCTGCACGGAATAGTGGCCGTATACGATCGCAGCCGGCGTCTGAAGGAGATATCCGATTCCCTGGGCGTCCCGGTTCGCGCTCTGATGGAGGTCGGCGTAGAGAACGGAAAACCGATAGTGTACAAACGCGAAGGGCGAGAGATTATGTAATCGCCGTGCGACAAGTCCCTCCGTGGACCCGATCGTCGTGGCGGCATGCATCGCCCTCTCTATGGCAGGATGTCTTTTGGGCATAGTCAGCGGACTGATTCCTGGAATCCACGTCAATACGTTGGCCGCTCTCCTGCTGGCATCCTATCCTTCTATCGAAGCGGCCCTACCTCTGGAACCCGAAGCCTCCGCCGTCGCCGTAGCCTGCTGCGTGATGTCGGCCTCGGTCGTCCATTCGTTCCTGGACTTCGTCCCCTCGGTCTTCATAGGCGCTCCGGATTCCGAGGATGCGATATCGGTGCTGCCCGGCCATCGCCTGCTTCTCGCCGGTAGGGGGATGGAGGCGGTCCGTGCGGCCGCGATAGGGAGCCTTGTGGGATGCTCCGCGGCCGTGGTCCTGGCGGTCCCGCTGCAATGGGTGCTGATCCATGGAGCCGACGAGCTCCTGTCTATGATGACTCCTGCAGTGCTCGTCGTCGCTTCCATGGCCCTCGTCATCGGCGAGATACGCAGAGGGACCGGGGCATGGGGACCTTTCCTATTCATCCTGTCCGGATTGCTGGGCCTCGGATGCATGGTGCTTCCGATCGGAACGGAAGGCATCATCGGAGGCGGCAGCGTGATGATGCCTCTGCTGACAGGGCTCTTCGGGATACCGGTGATGATATCCGGTTCTTCCGGAGGAAGGGTGCCGCCGCAGACGGATCGCATCAGAGATCCTGTTGGGCTCCGCCCGGGACTCAAGGGGATTGTCATGGGGACTGCGGCAGGATGGTTCCCGGGCATAACCTCCACGGTCGGGGCATCCCTATCAGCCATGGTGCTCCCCGAGAGGAGAGCGTCCGGGTTCATCTCCATGGTGGCCTCGATAGGCTCCGTCACCGCCGTCCTCTCCCTTGTGACGCTCTCGGTCTCAGGCAGCGGGAGATCGGGCACGGCGCTCGTCATCGGCGAGATTATCGGAGACTCCCTGTCGGGGTTCGCCACGCACAGCTTCATGATGGTGCTGCTATCGGCCGCCTTGGGTTCGCTTGCAGGGTACGTCCTGACGATAATGTTCGGAAAGCTCTTCTCCGGTGCTGTGGAGGCGATAGATCAAAGGACGCTGTCGAGAACCGTCCTCCTGGCGCTCATCGCGTTGACGATAGCCCTCACGGGACCGTCGGGACTTCTGGTGCTGATCATCTCCGCATCGGTAGGGATGATACCTCGGTACGCCGGGACCGGGAGGATAATCCTATGCGGATGCCTCATCCTCCCGGTTCTTGTCTTCAAAGCAGGCCTTTTCCGATCGCTGCGAAAGCTTGGCAGAAGCCTTCGACATGAACTTATCATCGTTGACCACGAATCTCTCGTGCGTCCCTGAGCCGATCTCGCCTGCGGCATCTCTGACCGCCACCTTGAAGACCAGCCTTCTGCGATCGATCTCCACCAGCTCGGTCTCGCATATAGCCTCCATGCCGACGGGCGTCGCAGAAGAATGCGCGATATCGAGATGCGTGCCTACCGTGCTGGTCCCCTCGTCGAGGAACGGGGCAACGCTGTTGGATGCCGTGGATTCAATAAGCGCG
Organism: Methanomassiliicoccaceae archaeon UBA537; assembly: GCA_002504495.1. Lineage (GTDB taxonomy): Archaea > Thermoplasmatota > Thermoplasmata > Methanomassiliicoccales > Methanomethylophilaceae > Methanoprimaticola. The sequence continues at coordinate 8,833 of DATC01000099.1, read as the reverse complement.
ATCATCGCCGGAGTGGCGAAGACGGGCAGCGTTCCGCTCCCCATGGCGGATGCCGTGTTCCTCTCCGTCACGACGACGGACTCAGTACCTTTGATGCCTATGCTGAGCATGGCTTCTCCGAGAACAGGACATCGATTAATACAATGCGCAACGCCCGTCAGGTTCTCCGAAACGTCGTCCCGCCTCGTACGACATTATCTTTATCACGAAGGCATACCCCGCGCCATGGGATTGGAAGACGACCTCTACAGCGAACTGCTCGAGCTCCGGGAGACTTTGCGCAACGACAGGAGGAGCTCCGGCGGACGCCCCGTCACCGTGTGCACGGACGAGGCGTTGCGTGTGATGGCCCAGCGTGTTCCGACGAAGGCCGACGACTTCGCGGCGATCCCCGGAGTCGGCCAACGTTTCGTCGAGCTGTACGGCGATGATTTCCTCGCCGTCACGCGCAAATACGCGATAACCGCCGCCAACGGCTCCAGCATAGATGCAGAGGCGGCGCAGACCCTTCGCGAACTGGAGAAGAAGCTCGTCAATATAAACAAGGCCAACCGCCTCCTGTTCCAGCCCAAGCTCTCGAAGAAGCTGGCATTCGACGTCATGTCCCTGCCAGGCGTCGACATAATGGGCCTCGTCTTCGGAAACAAGAGATCGCTGAAGCTCGTCGATACGTCCAAAGGAGGACAGGATGCGGCGAAGGCGTTCAAGGACCTCAACAACATCATGCGCGAGGTCAACAGGGAGCAGCGCGACAAGGGTCAGTACGACCTGTACATCGCGTATCCGTTCGTGGAAGGCAAGATGCCCGACGGCGACCTGGACATACGTGCCCCGCTGGCGCTGTTCCCGGTCATCATGGAGAAGGACACCCGCACCATCGTCCTAAAGATGGACGACTCAAGGGATGCCATCTACAACAACACTCTGATCCTCGGATTCATCAAGGCCGGATGCCAGAACAGGCCTCTGCCGGACAACATACTGGAGGACTACTCCGGCGAGTCGTTCCTGTCCAATCTCGTCGACTTCTACAACAGGAACGGGATCGCCCTGGATTTCGCGTACTCCATGCCTACGGCGTTCACCGAGTACAAGGCAGGAGAGTTCCCCAAATATCAGCCGGGAGAGATGCACCTCGTCTCCAACATCGTCCTGGGCAAGTACCCCACGTACTCCAGCTCCATACAGAAGGACTTCGACAGCATGCTCGCCGGCAGGGAGATCAACGGCATCCTGAACGATCTCATAGTGGATCTGAACAAGGGCGACTTCATGTCGGACTATCCGCTCCCGCTCAGCGAGGAGGCGATCGCCGCGAAGGGCCTGGATGCCTCCGAGCGCGACCTGTTCTACATCAACTCCCTGAACAGCTCCCAGGAGAACATCATATCGGCCATGGAGAAAGGGGACGAGATAGTGGTCCAAGGCCCTCCGGGCACCGGCAAGTCGCAGGTGATCACAGGGCTGATCACGTCCGCTGTGGTCCGCGGGAAGACCGTCCTCATGGTCTCCGAGAAGAAGACCGCGCTAGACGTCGTCTACTCCAGGCTTGGGACGCTATCCAAGTACTGCCTCCAGATTGACGACGTCGCGGACAAGGAGAGCTTCTACAAGCAGCTGGCCAGGATGCTCGAGGCCGGAATGCCTGGAAAGCGCTCGGACATCGAGACCGTATCCGACAGCATCGACAAAGATGTCTCGATTCTTCAGAACATAGCCGATGTCATGTACAGACCCGGAACATTCGGCATAGAGCCGTACAGGCTCTACGACATGGACCGCTGGCTGGACATGAGCGACAAACGCCAGTTCGAGGAGTACAGGATCCTCAAGGAGAACGTGGAACCGTCGCTGCTGGATCTGAAGTATCCGGATGTGCAGGACCTCCACAGGAGGTTCTCCGATCCGACCCTCATGCGCAACTTCGACGAGTTCCATCAGCTTACATCCAAGAACCCCTGGATGACGCAGATGAAGAAGGGGCTGACGGAGTTCGACATAGGGGAGATGAAGGCCGGGCTGCTGGACCTGGAGAGGCAGATCGACGAACTGAATTCCAAAGGGTTCATCGGAAAGCTCTTCTCCAAGGGGAAGGTCACCCGTGAGACCACGGCCCTCGCGGACAGATACTTCTCCGGATACAACGAGCGCACCATCGGCGCCCTAATGGACGATCCCCGGTCGATATTCGAGAATCTCGACGGATACGAGACCTACGCCGCCAGAGCCACGGTCTACGACAGACTCAGCACCCACGAGAAGAACTACGGAGACGACATCCTGAGCGTCTCTGCAGAGACGAAGCTGCCGTTCCAGGAGAGCAACGACCGCATATTCCAGTGGATCCTGAACGACCATCTGCAGAAGTTCGATGCCGAGCACAAGGACATCATGCAGGAGATATGGGATTTCGACTCGATCATAGCCGACATGGATCGGAAGATCTCCGAGAAGAGGAGCATCTGCCGCGACAGGGTGGAGGAGATCCTCCAGCAGGACCTCAGATACATCACCGAGTCCAAACGTCGCGGGGACATCAACAGGATCGTCGAGTCCAAGAGGAAATGGAACCTGAACAAGTTCATCGGGAGATACGGCTACGAGCTGTTCAAGGGTGTGAAGGTATGGCTCCTGACCCCCGAGGTGGTATCCGAGATCCTTCCGCTGGAGATGGGCATATTCGACATCCTGATATTCGACGAGGCATCCCAGATGTACGTCGAGAAGGGAGTCCCGTCCATATACCGCGCCAAGAAGGTGGTCGTCGCCGGAGACCACAAGCAGCTGCGCCCGTCCTCTCTCGGTTCGGGCAGGATCGACTATGAGAGCGACGAGGACGACCCGGAGGACGATGTGTCGGCCGCACTGGAGGAGGAGAGCCTGCTGGATCTTGCCCGGTCAAGGTACGATTCGATCCTGCTCAACTTCCACTACCGCTCCAAGTACGAGGAGCTGATAGCGTTCTCCAACTACGCGTTCTACGGCGGCAGGCTGTACGTGTCGCCCAACGTGGAAGAACCCGACAGGCCGCCCATCGAGATGTTCAGAGTGAACGGCCTCTGGGAGGACAAGTCCAACCGCACCGAGGCAGACAAGGTTGTCGAGCTGCTGAAGGAGTTCTTCAACACCAGGAGGGACAACGAGAGCATCGGTATCATCACATTCAACTCCTCTCAGAGGGACCTGATAAGCGATGTCCTCGACGAGGCATGCGACGCCGATCCGTCGTTCGGAAAGATGGTGAACGACGAGATGCGCCGCTTCGACAACGGAGAGGACGTGGGCCTGTTCATCAAGAACATAGAATCCGTGCAGGGCGATGAACGCGATGTGATCATCTTCTCCGTAGGGTATGCGAAGAACTCGGAAGGACGCCTGATGCAGAGGTTCGGATGGCTCAACAACCGCGGAGGCGAGAACCGCCTGAACGTCGCGATCTCCAGAGCGAAGAAGAAGATCGCCATCGTCACATCGTTCGATCCGGCCGACCTTCAGGTGGACAACGTGAAGAACGAGGGGCCCAGAATACTGAAGAAGTACCTCCAGTACGCCAGAGCGGTCAGCGACGGGAACAGGGATCTCGCAGACTCGATCCTGAAATCGTTCGGGGACGAGAGATGGTCCAAGCCGGACGAGATCGACCGGTCGAACATATCCGACCGCGTCTACAGCGCTCTGACCCGCAAGGGATACACCGTCGAGAAGGGCGTCGGAATCGGAGGATATCAGATCGACCTGGCAGTCAAGCAGGGGAACAGGTACATTCTCGGAATAGAATGCGACAGCCACCTCTACTCCATGGATGCGTCCACAAGGGAGAGGGACTACCACCGCCAGAAGTACCTGGAATCCAGAGGGTGGAAGATACACAGGGTCTGGACGCCCGGGATGTGGAAGGATCCTGAAAGAGAGATTGCAGGCATCATCGCTGCGATAGAACGCAGCACCGCGAATTCCTGATTCCAAACACCTTCGACGGGCGATTCCGGCCCGTCGAACACTTTTTTTATAGATTAACGCCGTTGCAGAATTAAGCATTCCGAAATCTGGAATGACGCGCGCATTGCGCAGGAAGCGATACTATGGCGAAGAAGACCGTTAAGATCGAAGGCATGATGTGCGAAGGATGCGCCTCCAGCGTGGACAAGGCCCTGAGAGCCGTACCGGGAGTGACATCCGTCGATGTCAATCTGAAGAAGGGGACTGCGACCGTCGAAGGAGACGCGGATGACGACGCCCTGGTCAGAGCGGTCGTGGATGCCGGATTCCGCGGAAAGATGAAGCAAGGCCTGTTCCGATGAAGACCCGCGTTTTCCGCGTGGGGGGCATGAGCTGCGCCGCGTGCTCCGCACGCATAGAAGGGGCCGTCGGAAGAATCGACGGCGCGGTTTCGTGTTCTGCCAATTTCGGCAACAACACCGTCACGGTGACATACGACGACACGATCGTTCCCGAATCCCGTATCGTCGATGCCATCGCCGGTGCCGGATACCAGGTGGTGGATGACGACCAGGAGAGCGCAGATGCAGCCGCCAGAAGATCCCTGGAGATCCAGAAGCGCGATCTGATCATCGCCTTGATGTTCGCTCTGCCCCTGATAGTGGTCTCCATGGGACACATGTTCGGATTCGAAACGGGCCTGAGCGCCCAATCCGTGTGCATCCTGGAGATCCTTCTGCTCATGCCGGTGCTGTACAGCGGAAGAAGATTCTTCAGAAGAGGGATTCCGGCCCTCTTCACACGCACACCTACGATGGACTCCCTGGTATCGCTCGGATGCATCGCATCCGTCCTCATGGGCGCATACGTCACATACCAGATCTTCACGGGAGACGGCATGCTTCATTCCCTGACATTCGACTCGGCAGGAATGATCATAGCCCTCGTAAGCATCGGCAAGTATCTGGAAGCGCGTTCCAAATACACCACCAACGATTCGCTCAGAAAACTGCTTCAGATGGCTCCCAACGAAGCTACCATCATCGTCGATGGAAAGGAGAAGAGGATCGGATCATCGGAATTGAAGGTGGGCGATATAGTCTTGATCCGTCCCGGAGAGAAGGTGCCCGCCGATGCAATGGTGATCGAAGGAAACACATCCGTCGACGAATCCATGCTCACCGGAGAGAGCCTGCCCGTCTCGAAAGGCCCCGGCTCGACGATATACGGCGCGACTGTGAACGGAGCCGGAAGCATGAAGGCCGAGGTCCGGAAGGTCGGGGACGGGACGGTCCTGTTCCAGATCGCCAGGATGATGGAGATGGCACAGAGCGGCAAGGCCCCCGTATCCGCATTGGCCGACCGCGTGGCCGCCGTGTTCGTCCCGACAGTGATAGCCATAGCCGCGATGGCTCTCGCAGGCTGGATCCTCGCAGGACGCGATATCATGTTCGCGCTGAAGATCGCGATCTCCGTGACGGTCATCGCATGCCCCTGCGCCATGGGATTGGCCACGCCTCTCGCAATAGTCGTGGGAACGGGACTCGGGTCCAGGCACGGGATCCTCTTCAAGACCGCGGCTTCCATAGAGAGCGCCGGGAAGATAGACACGGTGATTCTCGATAAGACTGGTACCGTCACAATCGGAAAACCCGAAGTGATATCCGTGGATACGCCTTCCGACCTAGTCAGATTCCTATCGCTTGTGGGATCGGCTGAAGTCGATTCCGAGCATCCTCTGGCGAAGGCCGTCGTTCGCTATGCCGATTCCAAAGGAGCGCCAAGACGGGCGCATTCGGGATTCAAGAGCACGGTCGGAGGGGGAATCTCCTGCAATGTAGACGAGACCGATGTGGCCGTAGGCAGCGCACGCTACCTGTCCGAATTAGGAATATCCGTTCCGGAAGGCGCAGACCTCGATCGTCCGGATGGAAGAATCGTCATACATGCCGCATTCGACGGAACCTATGCCGGATCCATCGAGCTTGCCGACCCGGTCAGGCCCGAAAGCAGGAACGCCGTATCCTCGCTGAAGTCAGACGGAATGGAGGTCCTCATGGTGACCGGGGACCGCCGGAGCACCGCGGAACGCATCGCCGCCGATGTCGGCATCGATACCGTGATGTCGGATGTCATGCCGGGAGACAAGCTGGATAAGGTGAAGGACTTTCAAGTCGCGCAGAAGCGGGTCGCAATGACCGGTGACGGGATAAACGATGCTCCTGCGCTCACCCAGGCCGATCTCGGCATCGCTATAGGCTCCGGCACCGATATAGCCATCGAATCGGCCGATGTAGTGTTGATGAACAGCGATCTGAGGACGGTCCCGGCGACTTTCGAGATCGGAAAGGCGACGCTGAAGAACATAAGGGAGAATCTGTTCTTCGCATTCATCTATAACATCGTGTGCATACCAATAGCCGCCGGCCTTCCTGTGATTCTGGGATTCGATGGCCTTGTCGACGAAATGCCCATGATATCCGCCGCGGCCATGTCGCTGTCCTCGATCACAGTGTCCGCTAACGCCCTTAGGCTGAGAAGGTTCAGGCCGCGCTCGCTCGAGCGAAGGAGATGTCACCAGATGAGCCGATGTGACTCTAAGAGTGCCGCCCTGGCTCGACCAATCCTTCTCGCATCCGTCGACGACCAGCGGCCTGGAGCACATGGGCGAATCGAGGGTGAGGGATTCGTACTCCCCGCCCTCTCCCATTATGCTTATACCTGTCTTGGATCTGATCTTCTTCAACTCCTCGACCGCCTCCCGGTCGATGATCCTTCCCAGCCATTCCTCGCCGAGGCCCTCGGCATAGCACCCAACAATCATGGCCCTGATGCCGGAATCCAGGAACTGGTCCATCAGCATGTCCTGGTCCTTCCTCCAGAGAGGTGCGAACAGCTTGAGTCCCAGGTCCCCGCATACGATGTTCATGCGGTCCCACTGGTAATCCGACCATATCGCGCCCGAAACAACGCCTTCGACATCCAGACCGTCCAATGCACGATGAAGTCCCTCCATATCTCCTTCTTCGGAACCGGAACTGGTGCCTGTAATCAGCTCACGCCCCATGGATTCAGCCATCAACGGCACCACGCCGAGATTCGGCGTGTGGAAAATCCACGATGCGGAATCCTCGGGAACGACGTTCACCACATATGGGATATCATGCCCCTGCTGGAGTGTCAGATACATGGAGAACGTGGAATCCTTACCGCCGGAATACAGAGAGGCCAACCTCATGAACCTCGGAATACGGATGTAGAATATAAGAAGAGAAGAAGTACCTCCCCGAAGGGAGGAGTTTGCCGATCGATTTTCAATCGGAGATGCAACCGCTGGGGCACTCGTCGACGCATGCGCCGCAATCGACGCACTTAGAAGCATCGATGATGGCGATGTCCTCGCAGGAGATGGCTCCCTCGGGACAGACGTCGACACATGCTCCACAGGCCACGCAATCGGATCCATTGATGGTTGCTGCCATTTGATTTACCTCTGATCCGAAGACCGGAGACACTGTATAAAGCCGTTACGTCGACATGATTAGTCATGCCTCAAAAACTATGTGATTTGTTAGGGCCGACTAATCCGCCCTGACCGGATCTTTCGGACATCTGGCTCATGCCCGATCCAAATTGCTGCGACGAATCATGACGACTATTACGTTTTAGTCTCTTCTAAAACTATCTCAGAGAGAAAGCGATACAGCCGGAGCGACAAAGATGATAAGGAAGACGGGGATTGGGTATCGGGGATCCCATGGCATTAGACGCTGCGGAAATGAAAAAGCTGGTTGCTGAGAAGGCTGTCGACGAATTCGTCAAGGACGGAATGAACATCGGCCTCGGCACAGGTTCCACTGCATACTACGCCATCAAAAGAATCGGGCACCTCGTCAGGAACGAGGGATTCCAGCTGAAGTGCGTCGCGACATCGGTGCAGAGCGAGGAACTGGCCCGTGAAGAGGGAATCACCGTCGTCGAACTCGACGATATCGACAAGCTCGACGTCACCATAGATGGTGCTGACGAAATCGACGACAAGATGAATCTCATCAAAGGCCTCGGAGGAGCGTTGCTCAGAGAGAAGATCGTGGCCGCGGCCACCGTCAAAGAGATCATCGTCGCAGACTGCAGCAAGCTCGTCAACAAGCTCGGGACCAAGGCCCCGCTCCCTGTTGAGGTCCTCAGATTCGGTCACGAGCACACCGCCTTCGCACTGAAGAGGCAGGGCTGCGATCCCATCCTCCGCATGAAGGGCGACGAACCGTTCGTGACCGACGGGGGGAACTACATCTACGACTGCAGGTTCCCGGAAGGCATAGCCAACCCGTACTTCCTGGAATCGAGGATAGACGTCATTCCGGGAGTGGTCGAGAACGGGCTGTTCCTGAACACGGCGTACGAGGCGCTGATCTGCGATGCTGAAGGCAATATCCAAAAGCGCTCGGAACTCCTGTCTAAGAAAGAGCGATCCCACCCTGCTCGCGCGTTACTATAAACCAGACAATTAGGGTTAAATAGGACACGCCTATTAGTCGGACCCCGTTCACATTCTAGGTGATTCAAATGAAGATGCCCAGGACTGTAAAGAGATACTGCCCCACCTGCAAGGCGCACACCGTGCAGGAGGTCGAGAGGGTCAAGAAGAAGAAGGCCAGCGAACTCAAGTGGGGACAGAGAAGGTTCAGAAAGGTCACCGCCGGATACGGAGGTTTCCCCAGGCCCAAGCCCGAAGGAAGGGAGAAGCCCACCAAGAGGATCAACCTCAGGTACAGGTGCACCCAGTGCAAGAAGGCCAACATCTCCCCGTGCATCCGCGCGAAGAAATTCGAGCTCACAGAGTGATATCCATGTCCGGAAACTTCATCAAGGTCAAGTGCCCCGACTGCGGAGC
>DATC01000101.1:4277-6692 GCA_002504495.1 Methanomassiliicoccaceae archaeon UBA537 | reverse complement strand
GGGGCGCTTCGCTCATCGAGATTTGACGGAATGCCGCGATGAAGTCGTATGATAGCATGCGGAACGCATGAATCGATGAAAACAAATCCGTAATTAGCAGAATGGACGCGTTTCGAAGGGCGGATGAGCGTTCATTCCATTCTAATGCTAGAAGTGTGTTCACCTAAGGCTTATTTATATCGATGAGATGCGAAGCCCGTTAACATGACTCTCAAATTCGGGGTCCCGAACAAGGGCCGTCTCAACGAGAGGGCGATCGAGCTCCTTACCAGGGCCGGACTCGACCTCGGGGAGGAGATCGGAAGGAAGCTGTACGTGAAGGCCAGGAACCAGGATGTCGAGGTGCTCTTCGTCAGAGCCCAGGACATCCCCGAGTTCATCGCCAAGGGAGCCATCGACATAGGGATCACCGGCGACGACCAGGTCGCCGAGGCCGGCGTCGACCTCGTGCGCAGGCTCGAGCTCAGATTCGGCTACTGCCGCATGTCCGTCGCCGTTCCTGAGGAGAGCGGTATCACGGATGCCTCGCAGATCGCGGACGGCACCCGCATAGCGACGTCGTTCCCGAACATCGCCCGGAGATACTTCGAGTCCATCGGGAAGAAGGTCAACGTGATCGTCGTCTCCGGCGCCGCGGAGATCATGCCCTATCTGGGCATAGCCGACTGCATCGTCGATCTCGTGTCCACCGGGTCCACCCTCAGGATGAACAGGATGGTCGAGGCGGGGAAGATCCTCGACTCGCAGGCCTGCATATTCACCAGCGAGGCCGCGATAGCCGCCCACGGTAGGGAGATCGAGGAGCTCGTGGACTCGGTCGACAGCGTCATATGCGCCGAGACCAAGAGGTACCTGATGGCCAACGTCCCCAGGGACAGGCTGAAGGACGCCGAGGCCATCATCCCAGGTCTCGAGGGCCCCACGGTCCTGGAGATCGCCGGGAATCCCGGATACGTCGCCCTCCACGCGGTCATCGACTCGGACAGCATGTTCAGGACGGTCTCCGAGCTGAAGAGGATCGGCGCCAAGGGAATCCTGACCACGGGGATCCAGAGGCTGGTGAACCGATGGTCGACAGGAGCGTGATGAGGGAGACCACCAGGGACTTCGTGAAGTACTACAATCCCAAGCTCCACGGGGAGATACGCCTGGACACAAACACCAACGTCCTCGGCTCCAATCCGGCGGCGGGAGAGTACCTCCGCACCCACACATGGGACCTCAACGGCTACCCCGACACCTATTCGGGAGGCCTCAGGACGGCTCTCGGAGAGCTGTACGGCATCGATCCGGACTGCATCATCGCCGGGAACGGATCCGACGAGATGATAGACGTCATCTTCAAGACGTTCACCAACTGGGGAGACGACACGGCTGTGCCCGTCCCGTCCTACACGCTCTACGACTACTTCGTGAAGATGAACGGCGGACGCGCCATCCCCGTCGATCTGACAGAGGACTTCCAGCTGGACGTAGACGGTCTCGTCGCCACGGGTGCGAAGGTCGTCATCGTTCCTTCTCCGAACAATCCCACAGGCAACTCGTTCAGGGCCTCGGACCTCGAGGACCTCCTGTCGCGCTTCGACGGCATAGTGGTCATCGATGAGGCCTACGCCGAGTACTCCGGAGAGAACATGATCTCCCGCGTCGGGGAGTTCGACAACCTGATCGTCACCAGGACGTTCTCCAAGGCCTACGCCATGGCCGCCCTCAGGGTGGGATACATGGCATCCAATCCCAAGCTGGCCGAGATGATGGTCGCCGTCAAGATCCCCTATTCGCTCAACGCCATAAGCGAGGGTGCCGCGATCGCCGCCCTGAAGGACCAGGAGTTCGTCAGGCGCAGCGTGGAGATGGTCAGGAAGGAGCGCCCCGTCCTCATGGACGGGATGAGGAGGCTCGGATTCGAGGTGTTCCCTTCGGACTCGAACTTCGTCCTCGCCCGCGCGCCCATAGACCACTCGGTCCTGGTCGACGGACTGAGGTCCAAGGGCATCCTCATAAGGGACTTCGGCGCCAAGAGGAGGACGGAGAACTGCGTCAGGCCAACCGTGGGCACCGCGGAGCTTAACGCGCTCCTTCTGGACAGGATGGAGGAGGTCATCGACGGATGCCGCTGAACATCACGCTCGCCGACTACGGCGTCGGGAACCTGTATTCCATCAAGCGCTCTCTCGAGAACTGCGGAGCGTCCGTGACAGCGGTCACCGACATGGAGAGGCTCCTGGATGCGGAATGCATCGTGCTCCCAGGAGTGGGAGCGTTCGACAAGACGATGGAGAGGCTCCAGCCGGTAAGGGAGGAGATTAGGGAGAGGCTGGCCTCCGGGACGCCCGCCCTGGGCATCTGCATCGGCATGCAGATCATGTTCGAGGGCAGCGCCGAGGGCTCCGCTCCCGGACTCGGACTCTACAA
>DATC01000101.1:1040-4247 GCA_002504495.1 Methanomassiliicoccaceae archaeon UBA537 | reverse complement strand
ACAAGGGGAGGGTCGTCCCGCTGAAGGGCGATGTGATCCCCCACATGGGATGGAACGAGGTCTCGTCCTCCGATCGGCTGTTCGACGGAGTCGGAGACAGGCACTTCTACTTCGCCCATTCCTACGTCGCCTCGCCCGAGGAGGACATCGTGAAGGGATCCACCGAGTACTGCGGGCGCGAGATCCCCACGTTCTTCCGCAAGGCGAACGCGTACGGCACCCAGTTCCACCCCGAGAAGAGCAGCGTCTCCGGCGCCGCCTTCCTCAGGAACTTCATCTCTTTCGCGGAGTCGGTCCTATGAGGGTCATCCCCGCGGTGGACGTCATGGACCACCAGGTGGTCCAGCTGGTGGGAGGGGTTCCCGGAAGCCAGCAGATCGTGATGCCCGATCCCGTGTCCGTGGCGGACATGTGGATCTCCAAGGGTGCTGAGTACCTGCACCTGGTGGATCTGGACGCCGCCTTCGGCAAAGAGGGCAACATCCCCGTCTTCGAGAGGATAACCCGGGAGCTCGGCGTCCCCACGGAGGTCGGCGGAGGCATACGCTCCACGGAGACCGTCGACGATCTGATCTCCGCGGGCGTCGACCGCGTGGTGATCGGGACCAGGGCGGTCAAGGAGCCCGGATGGCTCGCCGAGATCGCGGACAGGCATCCGGGAAGGATCGTGCTGTCGCTCGACACGAAGGGCGGTCGCATAGCGGTCAAGGGATGGCAGGAATCGGCGAGCAGGACCGTGGAGGAGATGTTCGACATCATCCGCGACCTGCCTCTGGCCGGGGTGCTCAACACCAACGTGGACGTCGAAGGCCGCCGCGGCGGGATCGACGAGGCCCAGGCCCGCGGGTTCATCTCCGCATGCCCGTGCCCTGTCATATCCTCCGGGGGAGTGACCTCCGAGGAGGATGCCAGGATACTCGCCGATGCCGGGGCGGAGAGCGCCGTCGTCGGTCTCGCCCTGTACACCGAGGTCATACGCCCGTGGGAATGGAAGACCCCCTGGAGGGCCCGATCCGGAAGGCAACCTTTATCGGAGCCTACGGGTTAACGGTGTAAACATGAAGATGCCATGCGAGCTCGTGGTGACCCACGTGCTGCCCACCGCGCGCGGCGCCATCGCCAAGGCCCTGGTGCAGCAGCACGGGATGACGCAGACCCAGGTGGCCAGGCTGTTCGGGGTCACCAGCGCCGCCGTCTCCCAGTACATCAAGGGGATGCGCGGAGGGAACGAGCTGATCGACAACAGCGCATGGAAGGACGACTTCTACCGCATGATCTCCGAGAAGGCCGACGAGGTCGCCGCCGGAGCGGACATCACCGAGGTCCTCTGCGGCGTCTGCTCCTACGTCAAGGACAGCGGCCTGCTCAAGGCGTTGTACGTCTACGAGGGCTACGCCGGGGACCTCGGCGTGTGCGCGGACTGCCCTAGGGTGGAGATCGTCATCCCCGACGGGGCCCTGCGATCCCATTCGCATCCTATATATCGACGCTGGCTTTACTCGAGCCATCATGACCGCTAGGAAGACCGAGCTGGAGCGCAGCACAAGGGAGACGTGCATAAGGGCGTCCCTGGACATCGACGGCTCCGGCGCATTCGACGTCGATTGCGATATACAGTTCCTGAAGCACATGACGGAGACCCTCGCCAGGTACGCCTCGTTCGATGTGAGGATGAGCGCGCACGGCGACAACGACCACCATGTGATCGAGGACGCCGCTATCACGCTGGGCAAGGCCCTCCGCAGATGCATAGGCGACGAGCCGATCGAGAGGACTGCGACCGCGGTCATACCCATGGACGACGCCCTGGTGATGGCATCCCTCGACCTGGTGGACCGTCCCTACTGCGATGCGGATCTTCCGGATCCGCTGTACACCCACTGGATGAGGAGCTTCGCCATGTCGGCGGGGATGACCCTCCATATCGTGGTCATGCGCGGATTCGACGAGCACCACATCGTGGAGGCCGCGTTCAAGGCCGTGGGCAAGGCCCTGTCGCAGGCTGTCAGGCCCCGTTCGGCCGAGCTGAGCACCAAGGACCGCGAGGTAATCAGGCGATCCCCATGCTGACCAAGAGGATCATACCGTGCCTTGACGTCAAGAACGGCAAGGTCGTCAAGGGAATCAACTTCAAAGGCCTGAAGGAGGTCGGAGACCCTCCGGCCATGGCCGCGGCCTACGAGAGGCAGGGCGCCGACGAGATAACGTTCCTGGACATCGCGGCCTCCCTGGAGACCAGGCGGACCATGCTGGACATCGTGTCGCAGACCGCGGGGGACCTCTTCGTCCCGCTAACGGTCGGAGGGGGAATCAGATCCGTCGCCGATATGAGGGCGGCTCTCAACGCGGGAGCGGACAAGGTGTCCGTGAACTCCGCCGCTGTGAACGATCCGTCCATCATCTCGGAGTGCGCGGAGAGCTTCGGCAGGCAGTGCGTCGTCATAGCCATCGACGGGAAGCGGGTGGGGGACCATTGGGAGGTGTTCACCCACGGAGGCACCCGCGGCACCGGCATGGACGCCGTCGAATGGGCCAAGAAGGCGGAGGACCTGGGCGCGGGAGAGGTGCTCCTGACGTCCATGGACGCCGACGGCGTGAAGAACGGATACGACATCCCGTTCACCGCGGCCGTGGCCGACGAGGTCTCCATACCCGTGATCGCGTCGGGCGGATGCGGTTCCAAGGAGCATATATACGACGTGTTCGCGCAGACAGGGGCCTCCGCGGCTCTGGCGGCATCGATATTCCATTACAACGAATGCACCGTGAAGGAAGTCAAGGACTATCTCAGGGACAGGGGGATCGAAGTAAGATGACCGAACTCAAATACGACGCGAACGGGCTCATCCCGGTCGTCGTCCAGGACTATCTGACGAACGAGGTGCTCATGGTGGCATGGGCGAACGAGGAGGCCGTGGCCCTGATGAAGGAGACGGGCTACACCCACTTCTGGTCCAGGAGCAGGCAGAGGCTCTGGAAGAAGGGGGAGGAGTCGGGACACGTGCAGAGGATCGTCTCCCTGCAGCTGGACTGCGACGGCGACACGCTTCTCGCCAGGGTGGAGCAGTCCGGAGGCATCGCCTGCCATCTGGGCAGGGCATCCTGCTTCGAGGAGGTCCTGCAGGGATCCCTCGAGGACACGATGGCCATCATACCGGAGCTCAGGAGGGTGCTGATCGACAGGCTCGAGAACCCGTCCGAGGAGAG
>DATC01000101.1:0-974 GCA_002504495.1 Methanomassiliicoccaceae archaeon UBA537 | reverse complement strand
GAGACCCGCATGTGCAAGAAGGTCATCGAGGAGGCCGGGGAGTTCGCGCTGGCGATCAAGGACAGGGACACGGACGAGATGGCCTGGGAGCTGGCAGACCTCATCTACCACACGATGGTCGCCATAGAGAAGACCGGTCTCCCCATGTCCGAGGTCTACCGCAAGCTGTGGGAGAGGGCCCAATGAGGGCGGATCTCCACACCCACACCGTCTACAGCGACGGTGAGCTCATTCCCGCCGAGCTCGTAAGGAGGGCGATGGTGCTGGGGCACGACGTCATAGCCATCACGGACCACGTCGATATGACGAACGTGGAGTTCGTCGTCACCAATCTGGTGAAGGCGTGCGAGCTCGGCGACGACTACATCCCCGTCATCCCGGGCGTGGAGATCACCCATGTCCCTCCCAGGCTCATCGGCAAGGTCGCATCGCGCGCCAGGTCTCTGGGGGCCCAATGGATAGTCGTCCACGGCGAGACCGTCACGGAGCCCGTGGCTCCCGGTACGGACAGGGCTTCCGTCGAGGACCCGGAGATCGACTGCCTGGCCCATCCGGGGTTCATCACCCTGGAGGAGGCGGACATCGCGAGAGAGAACGGCGTTCTTCTGGAGATAACCGGCCGCTCGGGGCACAACATCACCAACGGCCACGTCTGCCGCATAGCGCGCGAGGCGAGGGCGTCCATGATCGTCAACTCCGACACCCATCAGCCGGAGAACCTCATGGATGAGAATGCGGCATATACCGTGGCCCTGGGAGCGGGACTCACCAAGGAGGAGGCCGATCTGGCGATCCAGAAGACCCCCTTCGACGCCGTCAGGCATCTGATCTGAACGATCGAAGGTCGTCCGTTTCAGCAGGATCGATCGTACCTCATTGCGCAGATCCTGCAGTTCGGAGCGGTCGACATGATGGTTATATACGCTCGAAGCGTACGGAGACTCACGGGAGAAGGAGGGTGAGAATACCCGGGT
>DATC01000102.1:17910-18130 GCA_002504495.1 Methanomassiliicoccaceae archaeon UBA537 | reverse complement strand
TGACCTCCTCGACCTTGGCGAGGAAGTCCCCCTCGGTCTTCTTTCTCGGAGGGTGGTTGCGGTCCGCGTAGGTTCCTTCGATGAACAGATTGTGGCAGTCCTTGGGCTTCGCTCCCTTCACGAGCTTCTGGATCTCCGTGTGGATGTCTCCGGTGTAGATCGTGTTGGTATCGCGGCTGAACTCGAACATGGCGGCTCCGGGGACGTGTCCCGCATCGAT
>DATC01000102.1:17615-17884 GCA_002504495.1 Methanomassiliicoccaceae archaeon UBA537 | reverse complement strand
CCGCATCGAGCATGCCTACGTCCAGATGGCCGATGGTGATCTCGTCGCCGTAGGTCATGGGGACGACGCAGCGCATGGTCGTGTCTATGTCGTCGCTCGTGTAGGGCTGGACGTAGTTCTCGGCCTTCGCGATCTTCAGCGTGTCCTTCATCATGAGCTCTCCGACCTCGGCGGACAGGGGGGTGGTGAACACCTCGCACCTGTCTCTTCCGACGACCTGGGGCACCATCCCGCAGTGGTCGAGGTGGCAGTGTGTCAGGAACATATGG
>DATC01000102.1:0-17506 GCA_002504495.1 Methanomassiliicoccaceae archaeon UBA537 | reverse complement strand
TCCATCGTCATTCCCATGCGGCCGACCATGTCAGCGCCGCCCAGAAACTTGAATTTCATTTTCATTGGTTCGAACTCCTTTTCGTATAGAGGTCCGCAAGGACCCGGTGAAAGAGGTCGCAGACCTCTTCGAGCTGGATGATGATACAGGACCCTCGTCCCGTATTATAAGGATAAGACTGGTATCTTCCACTCGTATATAAGCTGTGGCGAATAGGATGCATGTATTCGACACATTGTTGCAGATGTCCGAATAGCCGTCGATTGTCTGAAACGCAATCCATACTATCGATACTCTGGCTATTGCGGTCCAACATCCTTAAATGAGCCGTGTCTGTTGTCAGGGACATGGGAGCGCTCGATACCAAGGCATTCAGTGGAACCGCGGCTCTCGCGGCCCTGATGTTCGTAATATCCGCATCGCTCGTCGTCGTAGGCGACGGGCCTCTGGCGGACAACAGCACCGTAAAGTACATGCTTCTGATCGCCGGGGTCGCTACCCTGGTATATTCCGTTTCCCTGATCTGGAAAGGCGATTGCTTCGTACGGAGATTGCAGGGAATCACCATGCTGATCGCCGGGGTCCTGTTCGCGGCATCCTGCTTCACGGACAGCGCCGAGGCCCTGATCGCCTCCGCCGGCGTTCTGGCCTTCGTCACATCGTTCTTCGCGCTCCTCACGTACTGGCTGTACCACACCTACGGCGCCATGTACGTCTCCGCCATCCTCGCGGCGATCCAGGCCGCGGCCGGCGTGTACCTTCTCACGAAGGATTTCGAGCCTCTCCTCGCAGGCGTCATGATCTTCGCGGTCTCCGCATCTCTGATAATCGACTTCGTGGTCGCTCCCTATTTCTCCAAGGGTGCGGAGAAGAAGACCCGCGAGGTCATCGATTCCGCCAGATCGGTCAAGCAGGAGAAGGCCCAGGCCAAGAACAGGAAGGCCACGCCCAAGGCCAAGAAGGCCGCTCCTAAGGCCGGCTCCGCCGTCGTCGGATCCGAAGATGCTCCCGTCGAGAAGAAGACCGCTCAGAAGGCGTCCGTTGTCGCGCCCGCAGCGAGCGAGCCCGTCGAGGAGTCGAAGTCCGTCGAGGACAAGAAGGAGCAGAAGCGTCCGGACAAGGCCACCGGGGAGTTCATGGAGAAGCTCATGAGGTCCCAGGACGCCAACCGTGCCGCCAAGAAGGCGGAGGACGCTCCCGCTGAGAGGCCCGTGAGGACCGTGGCGCTTCCGAAGAGCGACGCTCTTGATGCGCAGAAGAGGAAGGTGGAGGCCGTCCAGTCCGAAACCCCTGTCGAAGAGGTCGTGCAGCAGGCTGTCGAGGTCGAGACCGAGGCTCCGGCCGCGGACATCCCCGTCGTCGAGGAGACTCCGGCGGAAGAGCCCGTCCAGCCCGATGCTCCCGTCGAGGAGCAGCCCGAGCCGGTTCCCGAGACGTCCGTCATATCGGAGCCCATCGGAAGCAGGTCCGAAGAGTACGAGTTCCAGTCCAAGGAGCCCAACTGGGGCGATGTGGTCAAGGACTCCTCCCTCGTGTCCGAGGAGCCCGAGAACGCGCCCAGGGAAATACAGGTAATGGATGTGGAGGTCGAGCAGCCCGAGCAGGTCCAGGAGGTTTCTGATGCAGCCGTCGAGGAGACTCCGGCCGAGGAAGCCGTCGAGATCGTCGAAGATCAGGTCGCCGCCGAGCCCGAGGTTCCCGTAGAAGAGCAGCCCGAGCCGGTTCCCGAAGCTCCTGTCGAGGAGACTCCGGCGGAAGAGCCCGTCCAGCCCGAAGCTCCTGTCGAGGAGCCGATCCAGGAGATCTCCGAGCAGACCGTTCCGGAGACCGTCGCCGAGGAGGTCCCCGTCGAGACCGTCGTGGACGCGTCGAACGCATCCCCGGAGGTCCAGGAGCCTGCAGAGGACATCTACACCGACAACTCCCCCGAGGCCCTGGTCAGAAGGGCCGCCTGGAACAAAGGCCTCAGATGCAGAAGGGGCTACGGCGAGCACGAGATCCCGGTCGCCTTCGTCAAGGGCAAGGTCGCCGTGTACGTGACCGATGCCGGGGCCGACGCCTCTATCGACGACGTCCTCCGCGAGGAGGGCTGGACCGTCCTGAGGTACGACGCCGCGTCGATCACCGACGGGAAGCAGCAGGGCGAGGAGATCGCCGCCGCCGTCAAGGCCAACACCAAGACGGTCAAGAAGAAGTCCCGCAGATGAGCGGGCGGGCGGAAACGCCCCTCTTCCAAACCCTTTACCGTTCCATGGCCCCGCGGCCCCTCGTAGTTCTTTAATATCGCCATCCGATGTGGACGCAGAGAGGCCGACCGAATGTTTTGTCCGAACTGCCATTCAATGATGTTCCCGAGCGGAGGGAAGTACGTCTGCAACAGCTGCAAGACGGAGATGGATGCTGGTGCCAAGCCCGAGGTCATAGTCACCGGGTCCAAGGACAAGATGACCACAGTCATTACTGACGATGTCGCGACCCTTCCGAAGACCCGCGTGGTCTGTCCGGAGTGCGGTCATACCGAAGCGTTCTTCGTCATCAGGCAGACCAGGGCCGCTGATGAACCTGAGACGAGGATCTACCGCTGCTGCAAGTGCAACCACACCTGGAGGGAGTACTGAAGATGTTCAAGGTCCAGCTCAAGTCGGACACGCTCAAAGGCCTCGTCAACATAATCTCGACCCTCGTCGACGAGGTGAAGTTCGTCATCACCCCCGAGTCCATGACGATGAAGGCCGTCGATGCGGCCCACGTCGCCATGATCGAGCTCGAGGTCGACAAGGGAGCCTTCGAGTCGTACGAGGCCGACGAGTGCGAGCTCGGGCTGGACCTCGACAGGGTGAAGGGCGTCCTCAAGCTGGCCTCCTCCGGAGATGTGATCTCGATGGAGCAGGACGAGGCCCATGGGAGGCTCGTCTTCAAGGTCGGCAACATCACGAGGCGCATGAGCCTCGTGGACACCGCCAGCATGAACGACCCCAAGGTCCCCCAGCTCACCCTCGCCACCGACATCAGCCTGAAGGTGGACGAGCTCCAGAAGGGGATCCGTGCGGCCGAGTCGATCTCCGACCACATCACGCTCAGGGCCGGGCCCGGGAAGTTCGAGCTCTCCTGCGAGGGCGATACGGACTCCGTGACGCTCAGCCTGGGCGCGGGCGAGGTCGAGGCCATCAATGCGGACATCGACGTCCAGAGCATGTTCCCCCTCGACTACTTCTCCAACATCGTCAAGGCGATCCCTGCCGGCACCGTCGTCAGGATCGAGCTCGACAACGACTACCCCGTCAAGCTGGTGTTCGCACTCGCCGACGGACAGGCCAAGGTCAGCTACCTTCTGGCACCCAGGATAGAGAGCGAGTGAACATGACTACCACTGATCCGATCGAGCTGAAGAGGATCGCCAACCGCCTCCGCCTCGACGTCGTCGAGATGACCTGCGCCGCAGGGTCCGGGCACCCGGGAGGATCCCTCTCGTCCGCGGATCTCATGGCCGTCCTCTACTTCGGCGGAGCGATGAGGCACGACCCCAAGAATCCCGCATGGGAGGACAGGGACCGCTTCGTGCTGTCCAAGGGCCATGTGGCGCCGGTTCTGTACGCGGCGCTGGCCGAATCCGGCTACTTCCCCGTGTCGGAGCTCTCCACGCTCCGCCAGATCGGCAGCAGGCTCCAGGGGCACCCCGTGCGCGGCAAGGTCCCGGGTGTCGAGATGTCCACGGGATCCCTGGGCCAGGGGCTCAGCATGGCCTGCGGCATAGCCCTCGCCGGCAAGATGGACGGCAAGGGGTACCGCACATACTGCCTCCTCGGCGACGGAGAGCTCCAGGAGGGGCAGAACTGGGAGGCCGCCATGTTCGCCAGCCAGTACGGGCTCTCGAACCTCGTGGCGTTCGTCGACCGCAACCGCCTGCAGATCACCGGCAACACCGAGGACGCCGTCGGCCTGGACCCGCTTCCGGAGAAGTGGCAGGCCTTCGGATGGAACGTCATAGTGATCGACGGCCATGACATATCCATGATCCAGGAGGCCATCGGAAGGGCGTGCGCCCCCGGCACCAGGCCTACAGCGGTCATAATGAACACGATCAAGGGGAAGGGGGTCTCGTTCATGGAGAACAACCCGTCCTTCCACGGCAAGGCCGCCAATGCGGAGGAGCAGGAGATCGCCGTCACCGAGCTCACGGAGGCCATGGAATGAAGATAGCGCAGCGCAACTACTACGGCAAGGCACTCGCGGAGCTCGCTTCCGATCCGCGCGTGGTCGTCATGGACGCCGATCTCGCCGGATCCACCAAGACGTCGGAGTTCCAGAAGGTCTGTCCCGAGAGGTTCGTCGAGGTCGGCATCGCGGAGCAGAACATGATCGGCATCGCGTCGGGTCTGGCGGCATCCGGGAAGATCGTCTACGCATCGACCTTCGGGGTGTTCGCCACCGGGAGGTGCTGGGAGCAGATCAGGCTCGCCGTCGCCTATCCGAGGCTGAACGTCAGGATCTGCGCCACCCACTGCGGCATCACCGTGGGGGAGGACGGCGCGTCCCATCAGGCCCTCGAGGACATCGCCATCATGCGCGACCTGCCCAACATGACGGTGCTCTCCCCGGCCGACGCCTACGAGGCCTACAACGCCACCAAGGCGCTCGTCGATTTCCAGGGTCCCGTGTACATGCGTATGGGACGTGCGGACTTCCCTGTCGTAACCGGGGAGGACGATCCCTTCGTCATAGGGAAGGCCAGGCTGATGAGGGAGGGCTCGGATGTCACGCTCATAGGATGCGGACAGATGACCGCACTCTGCCTCGAGGCCGCCGACAAGCTGGCCGAGGAGGGGGTATCCGCCGAGGTCCTCAACATCAGCACGATCAAGCCCTTCGACGCGGAGGCCGTGGTGCGCTCCGTGTCCAAGACAGGATGCTGCGTCACCGCGGAGGAGCACAGCATCATCGGAGGGCTCGGTTCCGCCGTAGCGGAGACGCTGGCGGAGAACAGGCCCGCCCCCCTCGAGAGGGTGGGGACCAGGGACACCTTCGGGGAGTCCGGGAAGCCGGCCGACCTGATGGTCAAATACGGGCTCACATCCGCCGCCGTGGCCGATGCCGCCCGCAAATGCATTTCAAGGAAGTGACGAGATGAAGATCTTCATAGACACTGCTAATCTGGATATGATCAAGGAGATCAACAGCTGGGGAATCCTGGACGGAGTCACCACCAACCCCAGCCTGATCGCCAAGGAGGGAGTGGACGTCAGGACCAGGGTGAAGGAGATCGCCGCGATCGTCGACGGCCCCATCTCCGCCGAGGCCATGTCCACCACCGCGGACGAGATGGTCAAGGAGGGGAGGGAGCTCGCCGCCATCCACCCTAACATCAACGTCAAGCTGCCCATGTGCGTCGAGACGCTCAAGGCCACCAAGATCCTGTCCTCCGAGGGCATCAAGGTCAACGTCACGCTGATCTTCTCTCCTCTGCAGGCCCTTCTCGCGGCCAAGGCCGGCGCCGCGTTCGTCTCGCCCTTCGTCGGCCGTCTGGACGACATCGGCCAGTACGGATCCGACCTCGTCCAGGAGATCATGCAGATCTTCTCCAACTACGGGTATCCCACCGAGGTCATCGCCGCATCCATACGCGGACCTCAGCACGTGCTCGACGCCGCCCTCTACGGATGCGACATCGCCACGATCCCGTACGAGACCCTCAAGAAGATGATCTCGCACCCCAAGACGGACGAGGGGATATCCAAGTTCGTCGCGGACTACGAGAAGTCCAAGAAGAACCGATCATGACATCGGTCGCGGTGGTGGGGGGCGGTCCGGCAGGATGCGCTTGCGCCGCTCTCCTCGCCCGCGAGAGCGATGTCGTCATCTTCGAGGAGCATCCCCGCGCAGGGGTTCCGGAGCATTGCGCCGGGCTCCTCACGGACGACGCCATATCCCTTACCGGGGTCTCCCCCGGGATTCTCTCCACATTGTACGGCGCGGAAGCCGTTCTTCCCGACGGGAGGAGGATCGTCATCCGTTCGGATTCGCCCAAGGCCCGCACCGTCGACCGCGCGGAGCTGGACTCGCTCATGGCCGACCGCGCGGTATCCGCCGGAGCCGAGTACCGCACATCCGACCGCGTCGATTCGTTCTCGGTCTTCGACGACCGCGTCGATGTCACGGCCCGCAGGACCGGCACGTCGTCGTTCGATCTCCTGATAGGGGCGGACGGCAACGCCTCGAAGGTGTCATCCTCCCTGGGCGGCAATCGCGCCCCGGAGTATCTCAGAGGGATGCAGGCCGATGTGGCAGGGACGACGACCATGCACGACGACCTGTTCACCGTGAGGCTCGGATCCAGATACGCCCCGGGATTCTTCGCCTGGGAGATCCCGTGCGGGGACTTCACGCGCGTAGGCCTCTGCATTCCCGATTCGATGGGGGCGCCGTGGCCCTATCTGTCCCGTCTGCTCTCGGACCTCAACGTCGAGAGCCGCGTCCTGCGCAGGAGCTGCGGGCGCATACCGGTCGGCAGGAGGAGGACGATGACCTCGGACCGCATCATGCTCGTAGGCGATGCCGCCTCGCACGTGAAACCCGTCTCCGCAGGAGGCGTCTATCCGTCCATGAGGGCCGCTCCGATCCTCTGCGAGGTCGCTTCGTCGGCTCTCGCGGACGGCGATCTGTCCGCCGGAAGGCTGGCCTCCTACGACCGCATGTTCCGTCGTTCGATGGGTCGCGAGCTGGATCGCGGATGGAAGCTCAGAAGGCAGTTCGTCCGCATGGACGATGCCGCCCTGAACAGGGCAGGGGCCTTCGCTTCGCGTCCAGAGGTGGTCTCTGCATTGAACGGTCTGGACCTCGACGATCCGGTCGCCGTGCTCGGAGACATGCTCCGCAGACCCGGAGTAGCCGTCAGAGGCCTGTACACCCTGATGAGGTGCCTTCTATGAAGCGCGTTCCGATCGCCCGCATACCTTCCGACGAGGCCGGTCCCGTGATCAGCGGGCTCATGGGCCGCGGCATCGTCGACATACACGCCAAGATCTCCAAGGACGGCGGGTTCCGTCTCGTCCCCATCCTGCCCGAGCATACGGCCGAGGTGGAGTCGATGGGGTACGAGGTGCGCGAAGGGGACGCCTACACCCTGGACCGCCGCCCTCCGCAGGAGAGGATAGCCCACGAGCTGGCGGGGATGCCGGAGCTGGCCGGTCATCTTCCGGACCATTGGGAGTTCGTGGGGGACATCGCGATACTCAAGCTGGATCCGACCTGCGAGCCCTTCCTGAAGGAGATCGGCGATGCCTACGCCAAGGTCCTGGGGGTCGCCACGGTCTGCGCCGATGTGCACGGGGTCTCCGGCGAGTTCCGCAGGCCCAGCATGAAGGTCATCCACGGCACCTGCACCGAATCGGTCCGTCTGGAGAACGGGATACGCTACCGCTTCGATGTGACCAAGGTGATGTTCGCCTCCGGGAACACCGACGAGCGCATGAGGATGCGCCGTCTGGACTGCGCCGGAGAGACCGTGGTGGACATGTTCGCGGGAATCGGCTACTTCACTCTCCCCTTGGCGAGGTTCTCCGGAGCTCGCAGGGTCTTCGCCTGCGAGAAGAATCCCGAGTCGTACGCCTATCTGGTCCGCAACATCCGCGACAACGGCGTCTCCGATGTCGTGATCCCGATCCTCGCCGACAACCGCGATCTTCTCGGAACAGGTTTCGCGGACAGGATACTCATGGGGTACGTGCAGACGACCTCGGAGTTCCTGCCGGCCGCGCTCAGAATGATCCGGGAAGGCGGGATGATACACTATCACGATACATTCCGCGTAGGGGAGCAGAGGGAGATGGTGGACCGCATCTTTTCGCCCCTCTGCTCCTACGAGGTGGTAGGGATCCGCGAGGTAAAATCGTTCGCCCCGTCGGTGTCCCATTACGTCGCAGATGTCAGGATACTTTCTCGTTCGATCCGCTCGCGACCAGGAGGGTCGCCATCGCGTCCCTGTACTTCTCCCCCGTGGAGTCGATCACCTTGCGGGCGAAGGGCTCCAGGTACTTCGACAGCTCCATCTCCTCGCGGGAGAGCTTCAGGGACGGTTCTGATCCGGAGGCGAGCATGAACGCGCCGGCCATCGAGCGCAGGGCGTTGTTCTTCAAGGATGCCTTGGCCGCCGCTTCCGCGACCATGGCGTATCCTCCCACCTTGGCGGCCTTGGCGAGCACATCGGCCAGCTGGGTGACCGGGCCGGGCCTGGTGAACACCGGCAGCGCGGCGACCACGTCCGCGGAGACGAAGATGTTGTACGCCTCCTCCAGGACGGACGAAGGCTGCCTCTTCGACAGGTCGCCCATCTTGTCGGCCGTCGTCCGATCGGTGTATGCGGCGACGATGCCCTTCCAGTCAGCCTGCCAGATGGCCGAGAGGGCCTCGGAGGCCTTAGGCGTCCTGATGACTATCGCACGCCCGTTGTCCTTCAGGAACGCCTTCAGAGCATCCGTCTCCGTCCCGGAGCCTTCCAGATCCCCGAGGAACGCATCGAGGTCGGATCCGTAGTTCTTCGATCCGATGATGTATGTGGCCGACGATCCGCCTTTGAGGTCTCCGAGCTTGGATCTCTTCACCGAATCGATGAGGATGGAGTCGCCGATCTTGCCGCTCATGTACTCCTTCAGGCGGTCCCCTGCGATGATCTCGGCGTCGTCTCCTCCGACCGAGTGGTACTTGTGCCTCACGCGGACCTCGATATCGTCCAGGGGATCCACGGCCGCCAGGCGTGACACCACGAATGCCAGGGTGGGGATGTCCTTGGCGCAGTCCTCGCATATGGAGATCGTCTCGTCGAGGGATTTCACATGGATCTCCAGGGCGGCCGACGATTCGTGTCCGCAGGACAGGCCGTCGTTCGGGAATTCGTACGGAGTCTCCCAGAAGACGTCGTAGAGGTAGTCCTCGGGCATGTTGGGCCTGTCGGAGCACACGAGGCAGTCTCCGAACGAGTACAGATGCAGTTTGTGCTTCTTCACATAGTCCGAGTAGAGGAGGAGTCTCCTCTTCGGATCGTCGTAGTACTGGCAGCCTATGAGCTTGGTGGCGTTCACGGTCCCGCGGACGGCGTAGGAGACCGTCTCTCCTCCCAGTTTCCCGGAGGCCAGCAGGGGCACGGAGCCCGCGGCGGCGAGAGACACGGTCCCGGCATAGGCGCGCACGATATCGTCCCCGCCGAATCTGGAGGCCTCCTTGACCAGGGCGTCCGGGTCGTTCTTGATCTTGTGCAGGCCGTCGATCTGCTTGAAGGGCTTGTCGAAGACGCATTTCCTGCATCCGCCGGCGCAGCTGGGGCGGAGGATGCCCGGATTGTCGGAGAGGGCGCGCGATTTGTCCAGCATCTCGTCCTCCAGCCTCTTGGAGGAGTGCTTCACGCCTCTCATCTTCAGACGCTTCTTCTGAGCCATGGCATCTCATTGGACGCCATCGGTTATATTATTTGAGGGGAGCCGTCTGCGTCGCACGTTTATACGGCTCCGTGTTCGGAGACGGCATGGAGACTCAGTTCGAGATGGAGGTCCGTGCGTTCCTGGCCAAGGCGCCGTTCCGGTATCGCGGCGTGCCCGCGGATCAGCTGGCCGTCTTCTGCAGGGCCCTCACCCACGACAGCGCCGGCGACGGCAGACCCGTCGATTCGTACGAAAGGCTGGAGTTCCTGGGAGACGCGGTCCTCGAGCTGCTGGCCTGCGAGGAGGCGTACAACGATCCGTCCATGGACGAGGGGAGGATGACGGCCGTGAAGCAGGACTGGGTGGCCAACCACAGGATCTCGGACAGGGTTCTGGCGTTCGGGATGGACATCGATTCGGTCCTCAGGGTCGGCGGTGGGCATATCGACCGCCACGGAGGCCATGTCGTCACAGAGGGCATGAGGGCGGACTGCTTCGAGGCGCTGCTCGCAGCGGTGTTTCTGACGCATGGCATGGAGGAGGCCCGCAGGGTGGCACGCGAGGTCATACTGCGTTCAGCGGACGCGTCCGGATCGGCTCGAGAGTCCTCTGTCTGGACGATGCGGCCCGGCATCGCTTATAGTACCTGTCATCGATACGGATATCGTGAACTCAGTACAGGAGACGGCGGACAGCATCCGTCGCATGGAGGTCCGCGGAGCAGGGAGGATAGCCCGTGCGGGCGCAGCCGCAATGGGTCGTTTCGCACGCGGATACGAAGGCGGAAGCCTGGAATCCTTCATCCGCGATCTCGGAACGGCCGAGGAGGTCCTTCTGGCCTCCCGTCCGACCGCCGTATCGCTGTGGAACGGGGTACGCGCATCCGTCAGAGGTGCGGACAGGGCGGAGACCCTAGACGAGGCGAAGGCCCTGGTGGCCTCCAATGCCGACGATTTCTGCGTCAGATCGGAGCAGGCGGTGGGACGCATCGCCCGCATCGGCGCCAGGAGGATTCAGGACGGGGACGTGATCCTGACCCATTGCAACAGCAGCGCGGCGATAGGCGCCATCGAGGAGGCCCATCGCCAGGGGAAGGACGTGAAGGTCTTCGCGACGGAGACCCGTCCATGGAGGCAGGGCATCCTGACCGTCAACCAGCTCGCCGACGCCGGCGTGGACGTCACGCTGATCGTGGACAGCGCGGTGCGCTCGGTCATGCGCAGGGTCGACAAGGTCTTCGTGGGCGCGGACACCGTGACATCACAGGGGACCCTGATCAACAAGATCGGAACTTCGCAGCTCGCCCTGGCCGCGCGCGAATCCGGAGTCCAGTTCTATGTCTGCGCGGAGACGTACAAGTTCTCGCCGATGACGCTGTTCGGCGATTCCGTCACCATTGAGGAGCGCGACATCTCCGAGGTGGTAAGGCCCGGAGAGGTCCGCGATTCGGTAAAGATATTCAATCCCGTCTTCGACAGCACGCCTGCGAGGTACATAGACGCCATCGTCACGGAGGAGGGCATGATGAACCCCGGCTCCGTCTACGACGTCATGGTCAGGCAGCTGGGCGAGGATGTATTCCAGAAGGAGATGCCACGATGACAGACGGATATTCGTATCTACACCTCGGGGAGCCCGAGGACCCGGACAGGAACGTAGTATGCAGGTACAAGGTCTCTACCGACCTTCCCATGGACAGGGCCGCCGAGGCGATCGCCGCGGAGCAGTCCACGGGAACGTGGACCGGCATATCCACCCTGGATCACGGCGTGTTCGACGCTCTCGGGGCGAGGGTCACGTCGATCGACGGGGACATGATCACCTGCGAGTTCCCCGCGGAGGACTTCAGCATCGGGTGCGGGTCCGTCCCCCAGATCCTCAGCGTGATCGCAGGCAATCTCTTCGGTCTCGGGGCCATCAAGGCCGTGAGGCTCGAGGACGTCACCTTCCCAGGAAGCATCCTCGAGCAGTTCAAGGGACCGAAGTTCGGAGCCGAGGGGATCAGAGAGAGGCTGCACAGGCCGGAGGAGCCCCTAGTCGGGACCATAGTGAAGCCCAAGATCGGTCTCTCTCCAGAGAGAACGGCGCAGTACGTGTACGAGGCCGGCTCCGGAGGGCTGACCAACTCCAAGGACGACGAGACGCTCGTCGACCAGGCGTTCTGTCCGATAGAGGACAGGACCGTCGCCGTCGCCGAGGCGCTGGATCGTCTGGAGTCGGAAGGCCATCGCATGATGCACGCGATCAACATCAGCACCAGGTCGGACAGGATCCTGGAGCTGGCCGAGAAGGCGCAGGAATGGGGCGCGAGGGAGCTGATGGTCGATGTGATCACCTGCGGCTTCGGATGCCTCCAGGCCCTCGCCGAGGATCCGTCCGTCAAGGTTCCGATCCATGTGCACAGGACCATGCACGGCGCGATGACGAAGGATCCGGCGCACGGGATCAACATGGTCGTCTTCACGAAGCTCGTCCGCATGGTAGGCGGAGACGCCCTCCATATAGGGACGCTCGGCGTCGGGAAGATGTCCGCTGACGCCCACGACGGAGGCAACCTCGCCGCATGCCTCGGAGAGGACGTGCCGTACAGGAGGGTCATGCCGGTCTGCTCCGGAGGGGTCCATCCCGGGCTGGTGGCCGAGATTGTCAGACGCGCCGGAACGGACGTGCAGATACAGGCGGGCGGAGGCGTGGCCGGCCATCCCGGAGGCGTGAGAGCCGGAGCCATGGCGATGAGCCAGGCCGTCCGTGCCGCATTCGAGGGCATCCCCGCCGCGAAGTACGCCGAGACCCATGCCGAGCTCAGGGCGGCCCTGGACAGGTGGGGTTCCGCATGAAGCTCGTCGCAGGGTACTACGACCTCGACACCGCGGACATGACCGTCCTCCTCCACGAGGACGACTGCGCTGCGATAGGGGTCAAGGAGAACGACCGCGTGACGGTCTCCGCGGCTCGCAGCGTCGTGGCCCTCGTCACCAGTTCCGACACCCTGGTCGAGAGGGGGGTCGTCATGATGCCTCGCAACGTCATGGACAAGTGCGGGGCCAAGGAGGGCGAGCAGGTCGACGTGGTGTTCTCCCCCAGCCCGGATTCAGTCAGGGCCATACGCAGGAAGATGGACGGGGAGAAGCTGGAACGCGAGGAGATAGAGGGGATCGTAGGGGACATCCTGGAGAACAGGCTCTCCAAGATAGAGGTGTCCGCCTGGCTCACCGCGCTCTACATCAACGGCATGGACATCGACGAGATCGCCGACTTCACCCGCGCCATGGCTCACACGGGAGACATCATAAAGTTCGACAGGGAGCCGGTGTTCGACTTCCACAGCTTCGGCGGGGTTCCGGGCAACAAGATCACCCCGATCGTGGTCTCCATCGTAGCCGCGGCAGGCGTCATGATACCCAAGACCTCGTCCAGGGCGATCAGCAGCGCCTGCGGGACGTCCGACTTCGTGGAGGTGTTCTGCGATGTGGAGCTGGACGCCGAATCGCTGAAGCGCATATCCGAGAGCGTCGGAGGGGTCTTCGCTTGGGGCGGAGGCATGAACATCGCCCCGGTAGACGACCTCGTGATAAAGATCGAGCACCCGCTCGGCATCAATCCGCGCGCGCAGATGCTCGCATCGATCATGAGCAAGAAGGTCGCCATCAGCGCGAACTATCTCCTCGTCGACATCCCTATGGGATCCGGGACCAAGGTGCCCACGATAGAGTCGGCCCGCTCCTACTCCAGGGACCTCATGGACCTGGGAGAGAAGCTGGGCATGCACATAGAATGCGCCATCAC
Organism: Methanomassiliicoccaceae archaeon UBA537; assembly: GCA_002504495.1. Taxonomy (GTDB): domain Archaea; phylum Thermoplasmatota; class Thermoplasmata; order Methanomassiliicoccales; family Methanomethylophilaceae; genus Methanoprimaticola. The sequence continues at coordinate 4,310 of DATC01000102.1, read as the reverse complement.
CTATGCCGACCAGCCGATAGGGTTCGCCGTAGGCCCCAATCTGGAGGCCCGCGAGTGCATATCCATCCTCGAGGGGGCCAAGCATCCGTCCAGCGTGATAGAGAAGGCATGCGACTGCGCAGGCATCATCCTGGACATGGCGGGGATCCCGGGAGGGTCCGCCAAGGCCAAGGAGATCCTCGACTCCGGAGAGGCCCACAGGAAGTTCATGGAGATCGTCGTCGCGCAGGGAGGACGTTCCGACCTGAGGTCCGACGATATCCTGCCCGGCGCGTACAGCGAGGAGATAAGGGCATCCAAGTCGGGATACGTCCGCGCGATCCGCAACAAGGACATCGTGGCCATCGCCAAGGCGGCCGGTGCGCCGTCCGACAAGGGCGCGGGGCTGCTCCTCGCCAAGAAGAAGGGGCAGCGGGTCGAGGCCGGCGACGTCCTGATGACGATATACGCCGACAACGAGGCGAAGCTCAGGCGCGCAAGGGAGACGGCGATAAAGTATCCCCCGGTGGACATCGAGGGGATGCTCATCAAGCGCGTATCGGCCATGAACGTGAGGCAATGAGGACATTCTCGTTCACCGTCGACGTCGACAGGGACGTGAATCTCCAGATTCCGGGGAGGGTCGCCGCCGGTTCCATCGACAGGGGATCGGGCGATGCGCCCAGGTTCTCCTCCACGGAGAGGGGCCTGGGGATCCTCCTAGACATACTGGACGAGGCGGGGATCGACGGGACGCTGTTCTTCGAAGGGAGGACGGCGGAGACGATCGACTGCGCCCGCGCCTCGGGGCACCGCATAGGTCTGCACGGGTACGACCACGAGGACCTCACGGCGCTGGACGACGGCGATCTGGAACGCGTCCTCTCGCGTTCCTGCGATGCCGTCCGCGACGCCGCGGGGGAGCCGACATGCTTCCGCGCCCCCTACATGAAGGTCGACCGCAGGGTGCTCGATGCCGTGCACGCGACGACCGGCATCGCCGACGACTCCTCGTTCTACACGGATCCAGCGGGCCCGTGGGAGACCTACGGCATCGGAGGGATCAGAGAGCATCCCGTGGCGAAGTCCCGCGACTCCCGCGGAAAGGTCATCGCCGCCTATCTGTGGCCCATGCACGAGGGAGCCAGGGGGCCGGAGGACTACATCCGCATGGCCGAGGGCATCGACGGCGACCTGGTGATCGCCGATCACACCTGGCATCTGGTCGAGACCCGCTCATCGGGACCGATGGGCCCGGAATGGGAGCGCAGGACCAGGGAAGATGTCCTGGATGTAGTATGCGGCATACTGGATCTGGGCTTCAGGCCGGCCACGCTGTCGCGACGGCCACGCTTCCCTGATCTTCCGGGGCCACCTTCCGACGGATTACCGGAGGCGGATCCGGGACAGTTCCGACGCGATGCCCGATGTCCGTTCATCTAAGGCTTAATAAGTCGGCAGACAATCGGCGGACAGAAGGTACGCCAATGACGGCCAGACTGATACTGGGAAAGGAGGTCTCAGAGGAGATCTACTCCGAGCTTAGGGAGCGCATTGCGGCATTGAAGGCCAAGGGCGTCACGCCCGGTCTCGCCGTCATACTCGTGGGCGACGATCCCGCCTCGCAGGTCTATGTGAGGAAGAAGGGGGAGATGTGCGAGAGCCTCGGCATGCGCTCCGTGACCGAACGCTTCCCGGAGACCATGACGGAGGGCGAGCTTCTGGCGGAGATCGGAAGACTGAATGTCGACCCGGCCATCCACGGCATGCTGGTGCAGCTGCCCCTCCCCTCGCATATAGACGAGCGCAAGGTCATAGACGCCATTTCTCCGGACAAGGATGTGGACTGCTTCCATCCGTTCAATGTCGGGAGGCTCCTCGTCGGGGATCCCGTCTTCAAGCCCGCCACCCCCGCAGGCGTCCAGGAGATGCTTGCGAGATCGGGTATAGAGACCCGCGGGAAGCACGTGGTCGTGGTCGGACGCAGCAACATCGTCGGCAAGCCCATGGCCGCGTTGATGGTCCAGAAGGGCGAGGCCGCCGACTCGACGGTCACCGTCGTCCATTCCAGGACGGAGAATCTGGCGGACATCACGCGTCAGGCCGATATACTCGTGGTCGCCATGGGCAGGCCCGGGTCGATCACCGGGGACATGGTGAAGGACGGAGCGGTCGTCATAGACGTGGGCACCAACAGGATACCCGATCCGACCCGTCCGAGCGGAGGACGCCTGGTCGGCGATGTGGATTTCGATTCCGTCAAGGAGAAGGCGTCAGCCATAACCCCTGTTCCCGGCGGCGTCGGTCCGATGACCATCTGCATGCTGATGGCCAATGCGGTCCGTGCGGCCGAGAGGGCTTCGGAGGTTTCGCAATGATAAGGGAATGCGAGGAGCACGGCTACTTCCGTGCCGAGAAATGCCCCTTCTGCGGAGAAGAGGGCAGGTTCATAATGTCCGACAAGGAGATTGAGAGGATAGGCCGCACGCTTGCAGCCATCCTCAGGCACGGGAAGTTCGATCCCGACATGGACTCCCAGGGCTACGTCTCGCTCCAGGACGTCGTGGCTCTGATCAGGGGCAGGCACACGTACATGAACTGGCTCAGGCCCAGGCACATAGAGGCCCTGGTCACTACCGATCCCAAAGGCAGGTACGAGATCTCCAACTGCAAGGTCCGCGCGACCTACGGGCACACGATTCCTCTGGACATCAAGCTGGACAATCAGGACATCCCGCCCGAGCTCTTCTACCCCGTCGATCCGTCCGAGGCGGACGGGCTCCTATCAGAAGGCATCACTCCCACCGACCGCAACATGGTCCACCTGTCCCTCACCTACAGGGACGCGCTGAGGGCCGGCGCCGTCAGGATGGAGGATCCCGAGGTGCTCGTCATCGACACCGGCGTGTGCATGGAGATGGGATCCGACATCGGCAAGGCCGCCCGTACCGTGTTCCTGTGCCGCAGCGTCCCCTCGGATGCCCTCGACATAGCCGATCCCGAGGATTGGGACGACGGCGGGGACGATTCCGACGACGGAGAGGGAGAGCGATGCAGGTCCTGAGGCCCGACGAGGTCAGGGAGAAGTACGGCCAGCTGTTCTGCCAGGGATTCTACACCCTCGTGGACGAGAAGGCCGGGAAGGCCAGGATCGTCGAGAAGTGCGTGGCGAAGGGTCCCGGCGAGTGGGACGTCGTGAACAGGCGTCGCACCGGAGGGGTCATCGACAGCATCCGTCTGGAGTCGGACTCCCTGATCATGGACGTCTCGATCGGCGAGAAGGAACTCAACTTCGGCCCCGTATCGTCCGATGTCGGCGGACAGGGGCTGGCAGCATTGAAGGTGGAGGGGGACGAGGTCCGCACCACCTGGTACGGCATAGCCGGGGCCACGGTCGGCATAGGCGCGTGCATACCCCAATGCAAAGACGTCATACGCACCGAATATCCCGATGATTTCCAGATAGGCGGAGCCCATCGCGCCCACGTGGACATAATAACTCCCAGGCTCGTCCGCGTGATAATAGGCATAGACGACACCGACACCAAGGAGAAGGGCGCATCATGGGTCGTATCCATGAGGCTCGGCATGGCCTGTCCCTACGGGAGGTTCCTGGAGCACAAGATAATCCAGCTCAATCCCAAGGCCCCCAACAAGACCACGAACTGCTGTTCGACGGCGGTCTCGTTCGCGGTGAAGGAGGAGGACATCCCGAAGCTCGTCGAGTACGCCGTCGATTTCGTGCGGAAGGAGAGCTATTCGGAGGACGCGGTCCTGACGGTCTTCCAGGGACTGGAGATCCCCGCGGCCCTCAGGGACTTCGGATGGTCGTGCAAGACCGTTCTCTACGATACCTCGGACGCGATCCGCGTAGCCGAGGAGTGCGGCGTCCAGATCATCTCCGTGACGGGGATGAAGGGCGTCATCGGCGCCGTCGCGGCGATAGGGTGCTTCGATCTCGGAGAGAGGTCCGCCGGCATCCCAGAGGATTTCGAGTGAGATGAAGGATCTCAAGAGCATCTTCATAGACCCCGTCTATTCGACGTACGAATCCCAGCTCGAGCACGAGGTCCGCGAAGGCAGGATGCCGGAGCACATCGCCATAATCATGGACGGCAACCGGCGCTACGCCAGGGAGGTGCTCGGAGGCCCCCCGATGGAGGGCCACAGGCTGGGGCGCGAGAAGCTCGACGAGGTCCTTCACTGGTGCCTCGGTCTCGGGGTGAAGGTGCTCACCGTGTACGCTTTCTCCATGGAGAACTTCGGCCGCGATCCCGAAGAGGTCGACTATCTCATGGATCTCCTCGAGAAGTCCCTGTACGAGTTCGCCG
>DATC01000143.1:2648-5497 GCA_002504495.1 Methanomassiliicoccaceae archaeon UBA537 | reverse complement strand
CCGCGTAGCGGACGAGAAGGCCCGCGTCATCCTGGAGCTGTGCATGAAGGACCCTGCATTCCGCGAATCCTACGAGCAATACAAGTCCACGGTGAACCGCGTGTACGTGGAATCCAGAGAGAAGAAGGAGGGGAAGACCCCCTCCGGGTAAGGTGTTTCAGAGGATCAGCAGGATGCCCGACTCCTCCTTGTGGAAATCGGCTTCCACTGTGTTGAGCCCCGTATAGTTGTAGTCGGCACCCATCAGACCGTCGGCGGCGTTGTAGCTCTGCGCTCCGACGTACCTATTCTGGTTGTGCTGATACTGGAAGCTGGACGTTCCGGAGAACTCCTTGGTCAGAGTGGCCTCGTACAGGCACACCAGGCCCTGCCACTTCTCTCCGCTGCTTCCGGTGCTCACGGTCACGGTATGCTCGTCCTGTGTCACGTCGAGGACGCTCTCGCCCTCTCCGTCCTTGAAGCACTGGACCAGATACCACGTGCCGTCCTTCAGACCGTCGGTCGTCTTCTTGTCTATCGTCAGAGAGGCCCCGTCCAGATCGAAGCAGGCCGTCGCAGGCGCGAGGATCATCGTACCCGATCTGGCCTCCTGGAATCCGACCGTCACGGGGTTGTACAGCTCGGCGCTGTTCTGGATGATGTCCCCTACGATGTCGGTGGTCACGCCCTCATCCACGGATACCACCTGCACGAACAGAGGCATGCCGGTGTCGTTGCCTTCGAAGGTCCATGTCTTGGACGGGGTGGAGACTCCGATGTTCATGGGTCCGCTCAGAGTGGACGCGCCCTGGGCCTCCCTGACACGCATGATGCTTATCACGAGACCGTTCACGCCGGGAGGCTCGGAGAGCCTTATCCTGAGCGTGTTGATGGTCGGAGCGGAGACGATGGCGTTCACGTAGACGTGCTCGCTGTCCGCGGTGTACATCGACCATACCAGCTCCCTGCACATCAGGTTGTGGCGGATGGTGTACTCGGTCGCGGTGTCGTTTGCGAACTGGGTGATGTAGACGGGCCTGTTGACCGCCTGCACCGCCGCGGCTCCGGAGTGCACGAGAGCGCTCCAGCACTCGACGTTGGTCGGAGGCTGGTGGTCCGAGAGGGGGGAATCGGCGATGCAGATGTAGAGCGATCCGAGATACTCCACGATGTCTCCGGACTTGTACTCCACTCCGTTCTCCGCCCACTTGGGGATGGCGGCCTTGAGCGTCTTCAGCTCGTCCAGGGCCTTGGAGATGACCTTGTTCTGCACGGGCCTCTCGGAGGTAGCGGAGATGGCCTCGTCGACGAGCTTGTCCAGGTCCAGAGAGACCTTGTTGTCCGTGAAGGTCAGGAACTCCGGGTCCACGGAGATGACATCCTGCTTGGACTGCAGGGCCTTGTATACGGCGCTGCTCTGAACGGGGTTGGACGAGCCGGACGATATCTCGGCGTCCACGTCGATCTGCTTCGCGGCGGTGAGCGTCCCGTCGTCGTTGACCGTGACCGTCTGGGAGGACCTCAGCTTCTGCTGCTTGCCGTCCAGGGCCGCCTTGATCGCCCTGTTCTCCACAGGCTTGGAGCTGGTGTCGCTCAGCTTGTCGTCCACGGCGTACTTCGCGCGGATGGTGTTGTTGGAGTCGATCTCGATGGTGCCGTCCGGGTCGGCGACGAGCTTGGGCTGCTTGGAGTTGACCTCCTCCCTCAGGACGTCCTGCTCGGACTTCAGAGAGACGATGTCCGAAGCATTCTCGGAGACATCCGCACGCAGGGCGTTGTCCGCCTCCTGCCTCTCCTGACGCTCTTTGGCGATGGCCGCATTGATGGCCGCGGTGGTGGTGTCCCCGACGGAGGTCTCCAGCGTCTTGACCCTCTTGTCCAGGGCGGTATCGGCGGCCTCCCTCGTCCCTGCTTCGGAGGACAGCTCGGACCTCAGGACGGTCTTGACGTCCTCGTCCTTGGAGTCCACCCTGTCCCATAGCTTCTGGGTGACCTCCACGGCATACACGGTCTTGCCGTCGGCTCCCGTGCGATCCTCGTAGATGGCGATATAGTCGTCTCCGGGCTCGTACAGGGGGATGAGGTCCGTTACGGAGAAGGACACGTCCTTGGTGCCGGGATCGATGCCGGGCGTGTTGATTATAAGGTGTATCTTCCCGTCCTTGTAGTATGCATCCTTCACGACATCCTCGATAGGGAGGTCCAGCTCGCTGGCGACCTTCCCGAACCTGTCCCTCAGCTGAAGGACGTAGGACTGTCCGTCGGAGTTGCGCAGGGCGAGTTCGAACGGCACCGCGGATGCGAGGACCACGGCATCGGCGTTCATCTCGTCCTTGAGCTGGTCCGCCTTCGTGACGACGGGGGTTCCGATGAAACCCTTCTTCTTCGAATCGAACTGCAGGACCTCCCCGTCGCCGATGGTCTCCTTCAGGAGAGGGATGTCTCCGTCCCCGAACTGGCCTTTATCGTTTCCTGTGGGCAGGACGTCCGCGGATACCTGTCCTCTGGAGTCGAGCGTGGGGACGTTCAGCACCAGCGTCTGCGACTGCCCGCGGTATGTGGTGAAGGTCATCTCCAGACCTGGCTCTTTGAGCCTTTCGCGGAGGTCTATCGGCAGGAGGACGCTGACATCCTTCCACATCTCGATCCATCCTCCGACGGAGGGCTCGCACGCCACGGGAGACGGAGGAGCGCAGGTCCTGGGGCCGCACGGAGGCATGGGGGGCCTCGCTCCCTCGTCCTTGACCGCGAATCCGGAGACCGCGGACAGGAGGTACTCGGTGGCGTCGATATCCTGGAACGTGCCGTCGAACGGCACCTTGGTGAACACCAGCTGGAACTCCACACGTGCTGAGCGTGCGCGGGTGGTT
>DATC01000143.1:751-2630 GCA_002504495.1 Methanomassiliicoccaceae archaeon UBA537 | reverse complement strand
GATCTCGTAGGGCACCTGGAAGGTGTATCCGTCGAACTTGGGAGAGCTGGAATCGCCGTAGTAGTAGGGGTATCCGTTCTCGTCGTAGACGCGGAACATGATGTACGCGGAGTAGCCTTCGGCATCGAAGTCCCACTCCTCGGTATAGGTCGGCTTGTCGCCCTCGTCCATGGCGTAGTGGTACAGGTCGAAGTGCAGCGTGGTGCTGCGTGCATCGCATCTCTGCCCCGCATACGACCTCCCTCTCTTGGTGGACAGGGTCCTGTTGTCCTTGCTGAACTCGTAGTACAGGTCCATACGGACCGATGGACTCCTGGGTATAAGTATGAGGATGCATTACTTCACCATGGAATGCTTGCGGAGGCGGTTGACCTCCGCGACCCGTTCGCTGTGGTAGCATCCGCAGGAACGGGTCTCTCCCCTTCTCAGATGGAACTCCTGGACGTCGCGCACCCTTCCGCAGTCGCAGATGCACCGGTAGTACCTGCTCTTCCCTCTGTATCCCAGGTCCGACTCGACGGTCAGACGCCCGAATCTCTGACCGACGAGGGACCGGTTCCTGAACCTGCTCATCCCTTGTTCAGCGCGTCCAGGATGCGGCTGGTGCTGTCCGAGAGGGACACCGACTTCATGATGCCGAAGGAGTACGTCGTGGTGCACTCAGGGTATCTCCTCGTATGGGAGGAGAGCATCAGCTTCTGCGGAAGGGTCCCGGAGCCGCAGACGGACCCGTTGGTCAGGACGATCTCATCGGGTTCATCCGTGAGGGTGTCGAGCATGGTCGGCTCGTCGAAGTACGGGAACCACTCGTAGCCCTTGCCGTCGGCGGTCCTCTGGACCTCCTTCAGCTCGAAGGTGCTGCTCTGCTGGGGCTCCTTCAGGTACTCGATGTAGTTGCGTGCGAACGCCTCGGCGGCCTCCGATGCGCGTGTCGAGATCCCCGTCTCCTCGTTCGTGTCCACGGTGTACGTCAGCTCGGGGATCGTCAGGGCCTCGGTGCGCTCTCCGAACTTGGCGACCGACGAGCTGGACTCCCTGTCGCCTCCGTTCTCGTAGTAGGGTCCCATGTTGTACGACCCTCTGCCTTCTCCGGTCTCGGGATTCAGATACGAGCACCTGACGGACACGGAGTTCACCACCGTGTCCGCGCCTTCGTCCCCCAGCTCCACCTCCCCGGCGGTACGGCCGTACATCGGATCGGATTCCGACGAGGGGTACAGGTCCAGGTCCTCGGCTCCGTCCGATACTCTGTTGAGGACCCTGCGGGTGCAGTTCCTCACGTGCATGGTGTCGTCGGCGAACCATATGCGGCAGCCCATGAGCATGGCGCACACCTGCAGCGCGTACCACAGGTTGGTGTCCTGCTCGAACGTCAGAACGCCATCGTACTCGTTCGATGTACGCGATGCGGGGTCCATGTCCAGATAGGACACCTGGATGCCGTAGTCCGCCCTGGTGGCGAGTATGGTAGCTAGAATGGACCTCGGAGTGCCCGTCAGAGAGCCTCCCTGGATGGTGCTTCCTCTGAACCTCTCCGCATCGCAGTAGGCGGTGATGGTGAACCTCTTGCCGGAGTACTTGCACTTGGTGACGGTGAACACCCCGCGGCCCAGCGCGTCGTTCAGCACCACCTTCGTGACCCCTGCGAGGATGCCGTTGGCCTCCGCCAGCTGGGACGCCACGTAGTACAGGCGCTTCTTGGGGATGACGAGCTGGACCATCTCGAACGGCTCCTCCGGGCCTCCCACGATCTTCATGGAGGAGATGCAGCTCCTCGTGCGGCCCTTGTCGTCGGTGTACATCAGGTCGAAGTAGTCGCTTCCCGTGCTGTCCGACATCTGGACCCTGAACCTGGAGCGGGAGATGGGTTGGGACCATG
>DATC01000143.1:0-743 GCA_002504495.1 Methanomassiliicoccaceae archaeon UBA537 | reverse complement strand
GGCCGTTGCCCTCGGAGGAGATGTCATCGTCGCCGTACAGGTTCTTGAAGCTCGACTCGTATTGAGCATATGCAGTGATATCGCTGGAGAATTGATATCTGTTGCCGGTAATCAGATAATCCCCGGTTCCATCTTCTGTAAGACACCAGCCTTTGAAGGTATATGTGCACAGCTGACCGTTCACGACCTCGGGGTCCTTGACGCACCGGGGCATCCCCTCGTACCATATGTTCACACCGTTCGTGTAGTTGTACGATAGATTCCCTACGACCATCCTCCCTCCGCACGGGTCCAGGGTGATGACATGGGTCTGACTTCCGCTGCTCTGCTCTTTGATCGTCAACCTCCAGGAAAGCGATACATTGGAGCCGTCCGTAGCTTCTGCATATAGGGTGGAATATCCTGCCGAAACGCCGGTGACCTGGCATGTGGTATCTCCGGTCTGAGAGAATTCGCAGTGTTCCGCCCCGCTTGTGATGGATATGTTCAGCTTCTTGTTCGCCGCATCTGTCGGAAAGACGGTGATATTGAATGACCGGGTGCTGCCTACATAGATGTTCTTATCGCCTACCAGAGTCAGACTGGATACGGGCATCGGATCGTCCTGATCGATCACTTCGTAACCGAAGTTGTCATCTCCCTCGGTATACTCCCCTTCCTGGCTGGTGTATTCGAGGATGAAGATGAATTTCGCAATGCCGGTGGATGTAGGCGTTCCGCTGATGGAGACCGTATACGATACG
>DATC01000068.1:693-3918 GCA_002504495.1 Methanomassiliicoccaceae archaeon UBA537 | reverse complement strand
TCGTCCTTCACGGCGAGCTCGCATGCCTCGGATATGGCGATTCCGAGCGATCCGGTGGTGCCTGGATGCTCCTTGTTGATCTTCTTGCCGAACTCGGTGAACTCCGACGGGGATGCGTACACCTTCGCACCGTACATGTGCATCAGAGTCTTTCTGAAGGGCTTCTGATTGTAGCTTCCGCGGACCATGAAGACGGTGGTGTCTATGTCGAAGATATTGGAAACCATCGACAAGGCGGTCCCCCACTGTCCTGCTCCGGTCTCCGTGGTCAGGGTGTGGATGCCCGACTCGGCGTTGTAGTAGGCCTGGGCGAGGGCCGTGTTGCCCTTATGGCTTCCGAGGGGGCTCATGTCCTCCCTCTTGAAGTAGATCTTCGCGGGAGTCTTGAGGTACTTCTCGAGGCGGTAGGCCCTCTGGAGAGGGGCAGGCCTGTTGAGGTAGATCATGTTGTCCCTGACCTCCTCGGGGATGTCGATGTACCTCTCGGTGGAGCCCTCCTGCTCGATGATGGGCTTGCAGAAGATGGGGGAGAAGTCCTCGGGTTTCGCAGGCTCCTTGGTCACGGGATTGAGCGGGGGTTCGAGGGGCTTGGGAAGGTCGGCCGCGAGGTTGTACCATCTCTTCGGTATCTCCTCAGGGTCCAACGTGATGCGTGCATCTCTTGGAATTGACATGGATTCTCCATATTGGAAAGGGTATATTACATAACCGTATATTGATGTATAAAATCGTACATCAGACGAATCTGACCGTCTCCGACAATTCCTTTCTGGAACCATGGCTGGGCGAAGGCGCGGCATCGTCTGAAGGATATCCGAATGCCATGAGAAGCACGATCTTCTCGTTCGGAGGAAGACCGAACACCGAGGACGCCTTGGAGTTGGGGAAATAGTTGATCCACAGAGAGCCGATGCCGAGATCCTGCGCTTCGAGCATCATCTGGGTGGCGACAATGCTGGCGTCCTGCTGTCCCGAGCGGATGCCGTCCTCGAACGGATTGCACCATTCCTCGGATGCATCGTAGGCGACGATCAGGACGATAGGCGCACCGTACCTGCACGGAGTCAGGTCATCGATCTTCTTCAGTCCCTCCTCGGAACGGACCACGTATACACGCTGGGGCTGGTTATTCTTGGCTGTCGGAGCCAGACGCCCCGCTTCCAGGATCCGTTGCATGGCATCTTCGGGAAGAGGCTTATCGGAGAAGCTTCTGACGCTGTATCTTCTGCGAGCCAACTCTATGAAGTCCATGAAGAGGATAAGGGCGGAACGAGTAGATAAGACGAGGGCGCAGGAGATCGGCGGATGCGGCACCGTATCAGATCCAACATGGCCTTCGATGGATGCCTGGAGATGACGGGATCCGGTTCCATCGGCAAATCGGAGATGGCATCCGATACCGTCATGGGACGTCTCGACCTGGCGGATTCCACTGCGCGATCCAGCTTCGATGGACTCTCGGCGTGTATCCTGAACAACGTATCTCCCTTGGCTACGCGATCGCCTGTCCTGTGAAGGATCTCCACGCCTGCTCCAACATCGGAAGGAGCACCTGCAGCCTTTGCAACCGCGACGAGACCGGGATTGTCGATGCATGCGAGGACTCCCGTGCGGGAAGCGTGGACGTCCTTGACGAACGGCCCGGGCATGAGATCCTCCGATCTGATGCGCGAATCCCCATGCTGGAGCTCCACGATCTCCATGAACTTGTCATGGGCTGCTCCCGATTCGAGGATCTCCTGTGCACGGGCGCATCCGTTTTGGATTCCCGCCATCTCCAATAGAACACCTGCAAGCTCGCATGCTTTCGAGATGGCGAAGATGTCCGAACTGCCGTTCTCCAGCATCCTCATGCATGCACGGGCCTCCAGAACGGGCCCGATGGCACCGCATACAGGCTGGGAACCGCGGGTGATCACGCATTCTACATGCATCCCGAGGATCGTTCCGAGATCGATCAGGTCCTCGGCGATATCCTTCGCGGCATCTTCGTCGACCACTTTGGTTCCGGATCCCGTGGGGATATCGACGAGAAGATGCGTAGTTCCGATGGCGATCTTCTTGCTCATTATCGACGCCATCATCATAGGACGAGGATCGATTCCCAGAGGGCGCTCCGCATCGATGATGATCTTCCCGATAGGCGCGAAATCCTCGTTGCCGCAGATGAAAACCCCGCCCACGGAGGAAACGGCGCGTTGGAGAGACTCGGCATCCATCTCCACGTCGGAGAAAACCGAAACGTAATCGGCGGTTCCGCACGCGCTGCTGACGGCCCTGGAGGACATCTTGGGAATCTTCAACCCCTCGGAAGCAACGATAGACACCACGACAGGAGTGATGCTGTTCCCCGGAACCCCGCCCAAACTATGGAAATCAAACACCGGACGGACTCCGAGATCCACGATTCTGCCGGTGGACGCCATGGCCCTTGCGAGTTCCGCGACCTCATGGAGGTCCGAATTGACCGACGTGAACGCAGACACGAAAGAAAGGATCTCCTTCTGCGTTATCGCTCCGGCCGCGATGTCGTCGACGACGGATTTCAATTCCGACGGATCCAGCCTGAATCCGTCTATCTTCCTCCGTATGGACACGATGGACTCCGGAGGAGGCGAGTAGCGGACATCGACCGTATCGCCTTCGGAGACTGATAGGACCTCCATCGTATGCGATCCCATCGAAACGACACCTTTCGACCATGGAGCCTCGGATACTGCTACGGAGAGTGCCATCGCCTTGCCGTTGGAGATGATGACCCTATCGGTCACGGAAACCCCCATCTCGAGACAATCGTCCGTGTTCAGAATCACGATGGGTTCCGGATGTGTGAGGGAGGCACGGCGCACCGATAATCTCATGACACGACCTCCCGCATCGGCTGCTCCGCACCGTCGGCTTGCGGACGACATCCGTGGTTCCAAGCTCGAAGCCGAACCTGTCCTCCCAATGGAGCCTGATCGATACCTCGCCGGACAGCTCGGTATCGTCATAGACGAGAGACCACTGCGTGTTGCTGGTTATATCGTCGGGGTTGGGCGTCTGGGATGTCGCTCTGAGAGCGATCCATGCATCTTCATGGCAAGCAGAGTCGCGAGTGTCTTCGATGATTCCCATAGCGGCATCGTAGCGTTCCTTACCATGCCCGTAGATGCCGTTGCGACGTCCGGGAGCGACCTTATCCTGATGCATGGCGTAGAAGTTGGTAACCGCTTCGCATTTCGT
>DATC01000068.1:196-653 GCA_002504495.1 Methanomassiliicoccaceae archaeon UBA537 | reverse complement strand
TCGCATTTCGTGTCGACTAGACGACGGTCCTCCGAGTCGCAGTCGTATTCGACGACGCGGCCGTCCCCCTTAGAGTCTGTTATGTAGAAATGGTAGTCCCTGCCGCCGGTCGCAATCATGCCGTATCCTTTCAGAAGCTCTACGGCTTTGGCGGTGGAATCGGCACGATCTAGTACCAGACGAATAGCGAGACTCGTCGATATCCCCGGTCTGGAACATGATGTCTGGCGTGTAGGTTCGCTATCGAGTGTCAGGACGGCTATGGAGACGCCCTTCTCGTTCATCCCGTCCAGGCAGATGAACGGGGCCGTGAGGCAGGCCAGACGGGAACGGAATGTCGATGGGGAATTGGCATCGATATTGTCCAGAGCCGCGAACGCGACGGAGGCGTATCCGTTCCGGGGTCTGCATCTGACCAGGAGCGCGGAGGTATCGAACTTGAAATCATAGTTGCGAC
>DATC01000068.1:0-187 GCA_002504495.1 Methanomassiliicoccaceae archaeon UBA537 | reverse complement strand
CCCATGAGGATGCGTTCCCCTGCCCTCATCATGAATGCGGTGCAGGCGAATTCTGGAGCTCTGATCCTCAACGGAATGAAAGGAAGGACCTCCTTCCTTATCGATTCGATGAGGCTCCGGTCGTCGGTTATCCCACGGGAGATGACACGATCCAGATCGTAGTCGAAGGAGACATCCATGGAATAGA
>DATC01000048.1:313-6007 GCA_002504495.1 Methanomassiliicoccaceae archaeon UBA537 | reverse complement strand
AGAGGTAGACCTCCATCTCCTTACTGTAGATCGCATCGACGAGGGCGGTCTTGTCCACGTAGTATCCGTTCCTGTCGCGCAGCTTCTTGAAATCGCTGTTGCCGATCATAGCGGAACGCCTTGCATTCCCATAGGATATCATCTTTCGCCCTCCGTGTTCATCGTCCGATTCCTAGGAATCGTAATGCCGCAAGAACATTTATATCTGAAGCTGTAGGGCGATTTGTGCTGTCGTTTCGGCATCTCTTTGGTACCCATCATCATCTGTCGTGCGGTTCATGACGGCCGTTGTAGTGTATTTGATTAAACCTCAGATGAACGAAGATCCAGCACTATATCGTTCAATGTGCCTAGTGCGGGGCGATTCGACCATCGAGACCTGACGGAATGCCGCAATGAAGCCGTATGATAGAGTGCAGAACGCACGAATCGATGGAAGCAGGTCTGAAACCAGCGGAATGGTCGCGTTTCAAAGGGCGGATGAACGTTATTCCATTCTAATGCTAGAAGCGTGTTCATCTAAGGCTAAATATTGATGCGCACATGGTCCGGCAGATACCATGGCTGGAGAGACCAACGCTGCAGAGACCCGCGTCGCCCTCGTCGGCGCCTGCGGAAGAATGGGACAGATGATCGTCCGTCGTATCCTCAATACCGAGGGACTGAGGATATCTGCCGCATTCGATCTCGTGAACATAGGTCAGGACATCGGAGAGATCGTCAGGGCCGGACCCATCGGAGTTCCTGTCAGCGACTCCAAGGATCTGGCGAAGGTCCTCAAGGAGACGGCGACCGATGTGCTCATCGATTTCACGATCGCTCCCGCCACCGCCGCCAATGCGCCCATCGCTGCCGCGGCAGGCGTCAATCTGGTCATCGGGACCACAGGACTCTCTGACGAGCAGAAGGCCGACATAGCCAAGGCCGTGAAGGACAACGGCGTCGCCGCCATCATGTCCACCAACTACTCCGTGGGGGTGGGGATATTCCAGAAGCTCGTGAGGCAGGCCGCCAGGGAGCTCACCCAGTTCGGTCTCGCCGGAGACTACGATGTGGAGATCATCGAGGCACATCACAACCAGAAGAAGGACGCCCCCAGCGGCACCGCGATGACCAGCGCCGAGATTCTCAGCAAGGAGCTCGGAGGAAGGCCTCTGAAGTGCGGACGCGAAGGCGTGTGCCCCCGCGGCAACGAGATCGGCATCCATTCCATCAGGGGAGGGGACATCGTAGGGGACCACACCGTCATGTTCATCGGGAACTCCGAGAGGATCGAGATCCGTCACCAGGCCCATTCGAGGGAGATCTTCGTCGCCGGAGCCGTCATGGCCGCCGGGTGGATCGTCAAGCAGAGCAAGGGTGTCGTCTACGGCACCGACGACATGTTCGCCTGAAAACCATGATAACCCTCGTCGGCACCGGGCACGTCTTCAATCTGGCGGAGCCCGTGGCCTTCATCGTCAAGAACACATGGCCGGACGCGGTCCTGGTGGAGCTCGACATGGGGAGGATGAGGGCGATAACAGAGTCCTCCGACGGACCCGAGCCCGAGGATCGCGGGGAGGGATCGGCAATATACAGGCAGACCTCCAGATACCAGCAGAGGATGTCCGAGGAGCACGGCGCGAAGCTGGGCGGGGAATTCCTCGCCGCCATAAACGCCGGCAAGCTCGCAGGCGCCGCCATAATCCCCATCGATACGGATGCCCGCAACGTACTCGATGAGATGTGGGCCGAGATGTCGTTCAAGGAGAGGGTCCGCTACAGGATCTCCGGGATATCCGACAGCATCGGCGGCAAGAAGAAGGTCGCCGCGGTCCAGAAGAGCTTCGCCTCGGACGAGGATGCCTATATCGAGGGCATGAGGAGGAGGTATCCCACACTCGTCCGCAAGCTCATCGACGAACGCAATGCGCACATGGCGGAGCAGATACGCGATGCCGCGTCGGAATACAGCAATATCGTGGTCATAATCGGAGATGCTCACGTCGAGGGTATAGCGCGTCTGCTCGACCGCGACGATGTCAGGAAGATTCGCCTGGCGGATCTGATGGATCGTGAGAGGATGGACAAGGTGAGGGATATGATATGGAAAGGGGGCTCCGAGGAATGAAGGTCGTCCTGCTGGCGCACACGCCGGATCCGGACAGGATATGCGCAGCGGCCGGAAACTCCTGCTACTCTCGGCGCTCCTCCGCCGATATAGTCGAGGATATCGATGCGGAGAAGGTCCTCTCAGGCATAGTATCCATGGGTCATCACTCCGTCATCGAGCATGCGGTGTTCACGTTCTCCGTGGAGGGTGTCTCCAGGGCGTTGACGCATCAGCTGGTGAGGCATCGCATCGCTTCGTTCTCCCAGCAGAGTCAAAGATACGTGTCCATGAATGACCCCAGCTTCGTCGTCCCCCAGACTGTTCAGGACAATGAGGATGCCAGCAGGATATACGCGGAGACGATGGATGCCATCTGGAACGCCTACTCGGAGCTCGAGCGCCTCGGGATCCCTGCGGAGGATGCGAGGTACCTGCTGCCCAACGGATGCACCACGAACATCACGATAACCATGAACGCCCGGGAGCTCATGCATTTCTTCTCCATGAGGTGCTGCAGCAGGGCGCAGTGGGAGATCCGCGATATGGCGAATCAGATGCTCGATATCTGCAAGCAGGTGAGTCCCGTGATATTCGCCGATGCGGGACCCGGATGCGTCCGCGGACCATGCCCGGAAGGCAAGAAGTCCTGCGGCCGCCCCCGGAGGCCGTGAGGTCGAGGGCGGCCGTCCGGCGGATTCAGCGTCTGCCGGGCTTCTTGTTCCGGTTCTGCCTCGGCTTCTTCCCGTTCTTCGGCTTCTGAGGCTTCTTGGGGGGATCCGGATACTTCTTCCTGATCTCCGCCACTCTGGCATCGATCTCCGCATTGAGGCGGTCTCCGGCGAATTCGCCATGGTACTGATCGATCTTCGCCGCGATCAGGACCTTTCCTGCGATGGCGCGGGCTATCTTCCCGCGCTGCCAATACGGCGAGCGATGGATCGCAGGGTGTTGGAAGATCACTCCGTGCTTCGGACCCTTCTTGCCGGAGCGGATGCTCCTGAACATGGCCTTCTCGGCCCCGAGCAGCTGCACCGTGGACGAAGGCAGCGAGGCGAGTCTCTCCAGTCCGCCTGCGAGCGAGACCATCCTGGCCGCCAAGGGGCCGCCGAGGATGGCGCACATGTTCGGACATGTCTCCTCTACGATCCCCTGGATGTACAGCTCCGTGCGGTCGGAGTCCTCGTACAGGCGGTCCAGGGTGTCGGCGAGATCCATCATTGCGCGGATGTCGGCGTCGTCCATATCGGATCCGATAGATTCCATCTCCACTCCGAGCTCCTGGAGGATCGAGTCCCTGTCCCCGTATCTCGCGATCAGCTCCGCGTATCTCTTGTCGCGGGCGAGGTCCGCGAGCTCAGGGAAGTGCATCCCGTACCATTCGTGCAGACGCTCGTTGTACAGGTTGATCGTGGCGATCTGGTCGTCAAGGCATCTTATGGCCTGGACAAGGCTCTTGTCGCGGGGGATCGGCTCGGATGAGCGCAACCGACCGAGTCCCAGCATGGCCTCGTGCATGAACGATTCGTCGAATCCGTAGTCCGTCGCTTTGATGAAGGATGAGTCGAACATCATCGGCTTCCCGAGCTCGGACTGCCTCCTTTCGGACACATAGGGCTTCTCCGCTCTTCCTGCGAGCTCTCTCTCCTCCTCGGTGACGCCTCCGCGCTGCATCATCGCCAGCTTCTCGGCGACTATCGCCGGGTCCCTGGGCATCGGACGCGATTCCAAGATTCTACCCGACTTCTCGTCGACAAGGAACGATCCGAACCATTTGGTCACTATTATGGACATATCAGGCAGCCTCCAGCTTCGCGATCTCCTCTTCGGGGAGGTCCTCCGCGCCTTCGCACATCATGGACAGGGCGGCCTGGAACTCGAGCTCCTCCATCCTGTCGAACGCCTCCTCGAGCGTCCTGCCCTGCGTCAACGCGCCGTGCCTGTCCATCAGCATGGCGGAGCTCGAATGCTCGGCAGCGATGGCATCCACCAGCTCCTGTGTGCCGGGCGTGTAGTAGCCCACGACGGGGACCTTCCCGAGAAGGAGTATCCCTTCGGGAGTCAGGTTGCATTTCAGAGGAAGCCCCTTGACGGTAAGCGCGATGCAGTTCAGAGGATGGCAGTGGACGACGGCGCCGGTTCCGGGATTGAGCCGGTACAGCGCGAGATGGAAGCGTGTCTCGATGGAGGGTTTCGGCCCGGAGATGACGTTGCCGTCTCCATCGATTCTCACCAGGTCCTCTCTTTTCAGAAGACCCTTGTTCCTGCCGGACGGCGTGATCAGGAACGTGTCGTCATCGAGTCTGATGCTCATGTTGCCTCCTGCGGAGACGGTAAGCTTCCTGTCGTAGAGCATCCTGCAGGTGCGCAGGAGGGCGTCGCGGCCTTCGTCCTCGTTCATCTCAGTCCCTCATAACGTCGAATTCGCCGGGCTTGAGGATCCCCTTCTCCGTGATGAACCCGGTGACCAGTTCGGCAGGGGTCACGTCGAAGGCGGGATTGAGGGCCCTGGATCCCTCCGGAGCGATCCTGGTGCCTGCGATGTAGTTCACCTCGTCCTCGGACCTCTGCTCGATGACGATGCTCTTTCCATCGTCCATGCCGAGGTCGAAGGTCGATACAGGGGCGGCGACATAGAACGGGATCCCGAAATGCTTCGCCGCGATGGCCTTGTCGAAGGTTCCGATCTTGTTGGCGAAATCGCCGTTGGATGCGATTCTGTCGGCTCCGGTGATGATGAAGTCGACGCCTTGGCTCATGTAGTATGCCGAGGCTCCGTCGGGGATGATCCTGTGGTCTATGCCTTCCTGGCCGAGCTCCCATGCGGTGAGCTGCATCCCTTGCAGGCGTGGCCTGGTCTCTGAGACGTAGACGAAGAATTCCTTCCCCGCGTCGTGCGCGGCGCGCATGGGGGCCAGGGCGGTTCCGTAGTCGACCGTAGCCAAGGCTCCTGCGTTGCAGTGGGTCATGAGCTTCATCCCGTCGTCGATCAGGGATGCTCCGAACTCTCCTATCCTCCTGCACTTCTCGACCGTCAGATCCGCATACTCGTCGGCGGCTTCCACGGGATCCTGTCCTTGGCCGAGACGGTCGACCATCCAATCGACCGCATGGAAGAGGTCGTACGCCGTGGGCCTGGCCGATTTGACATCGGCGGCAGCCTTGCCAATGTCGCATCCCTTCAGAGCCGCCAGGCACATGGCGTAGGCCGCGGCGGCTCCGATGGACGGGGCGCCGCGGGTGGTCATGTTCCTGATGGCCTCGGCGACGGCCATGTAGTCGGAGAAGTCGACGAGCGTCAATCTGGACGGCAGCTGCCTCTGGTCTATCATGACGACCTTTCCGTTCTCGAACCATACGGCTCTGATATCCTTTCTGACTCCGTCTACGAGTGCCTTCATGCGGATGCGATTGATGGAACGGTATTAAGCTTTAGATGAACACACATCTAGCATTAGAATGGAATGGACGTTCATCCGCCTTTCGAAACGTGCTCATTCTGCTGGTTTCAGACCTGTTTCCATCGATTCATGTGTTCCGCACGCTATCATACGGCTTCATCGCGGCATCCCGTCAGGTCTCGATGGTCGAATCGCCCCGCA
>DATC01000048.1:0-225 GCA_002504495.1 Methanomassiliicoccaceae archaeon UBA537 | reverse complement strand
TCTTCGTTCATCTGAGGTTAAGGGTTGGCGCGTCTAAGCTCATCCCCCTTCCAGGCACCGTTCGGAAAGCTTCCGCGATACATGCACCTCTTATATAGGAAGACTCCATCCAGCCGTCTGAGCGATTGTAGTCTAGCGGTTAGGACGGGGGCTTCCCAAGCCTCTGACCCGGGTTCGATTCCCGGCAATCGCACTTTTCTGTCATATTCCCAATTAATCGGTGAC
>DATC01000078.1:2424-2622 GCA_002504495.1 Methanomassiliicoccaceae archaeon UBA537 | reverse complement strand
GGAGGACTTCAAGCTCAGGCCCGAGGAATCCGGAGCACACGTCTACGGCGACATCAACTTCACGACCCAGACCAAGAAGGGCATGAAGACGATGAACTGCATGGACGACGTCTCCGAGGCGGGATTCGCCGTGCCGTACAAGGTCGAGGACGACACCTTCGGCATAGACCCTGGGAACACGAAGTTCGTCATGGCGAT
>DATC01000078.1:772-2383 GCA_002504495.1 Methanomassiliicoccaceae archaeon UBA537 | reverse complement strand
ATGTACGCGAGGCTTATCGAGAACGGCTTCCCCGAGAAGGTCGGAGCCACTCTCGTGCACCTGTCCGGACAGCCCGCCAGGTCCACCAGGCGTCTGATCAAGAGGATGAACGAGGAGTTCGGCATCCCGGTCGTGGTGTTCACCGACGGGGACCCGTGGTCCTTCAGGATCTACGCCTCCGTGGCGTACGGAGCGATCAAGACCGCCCACATCTCCGAGTACCTCGCCACTCCCACCGCGCAGTTCGTCGGGATAACCGCGTCGGACATCCTCAACTACGACCTCCCCACGGACAAGCTCAACGACAAGGACATCGGGGCGCTCCATGCGGAGCTGTCGGACCCCAGGTTCACGGACGAGTTCTGGGTGAACGAGATCCAGGCCATGCTCCAGATGAACAAGAAGGCCGAACAGCAGGCGCTGGCCAAATACGGTCTGGACTACGTCACGGACCACTACCTGCCGGAGAAGCTCACCAACATGGGAGTGCTGCGATCGGCATGAGATGCCTCCTCTTCGACTGCGGATCCGGCATCGCCGGGGACATGGCCGTGGCGGCCATGATCGGCCTGGGGGCCGACAGGGAGAGGCTTCTGGAGACGCTCCGGAGCCTGGACCTGGAGGGCTTCGACGTCAGGATATCCGAGGTCGGGAGGAACGGCATCGCCGCGACCGACTTCGACGTGGTCCTGGAGGAGGACAACCGCGACCACGACATGGAGTACCTCTACGGGAGCGATGCCCCGGAGGAGAGGCATCCGCACCACGCGCACAGGACCCCGGAGGACATCCGCGGCATCATCGCCCGCTCCTCGCTCGCCGAGGATGCGAAGGGGATCGCCCTGAGGATCCTCGCGATCCTGTCGGAGGCGGAGGCCCGCGTGCACGGGGTCCCGGTAGAGGAGGTGCATCTCCACGAGGTCGGCGCCGTCGACTCGATCGTCGACATCGTCTCCCTCGCGTTCTGCATCGACGACCTGGGCTTCGACGAGGTCCGCTTCACGGACCTCTGCGACGGCACCGGGTCGGTCAGATGCATGCACGGCACGATCCCTGTCCCCGTTCCGGCCGTGACAGAGATCGCGAGGAGATGGTCCCTTCCGCTGACGGTGACATCGATGCGCGGAGAGCATGTGACGCCCACCGGAGCGGCGTTCGCCGCCGCCGTCCGCACAGGTCCCGCACCGAAGGGGTTCATCATCGAGAGGATCGGAACGGGAGCAGGAAAGCGCGATGGAGACGGCTCCGGAGTGGTCAGGGCCATGGTTGTGTCGACTCCGGAAAAAGACTCGGTCCTGAAGATGGAATGCGACATCGACGACTGCTCCGGGGAGATGCTCGGACACGCGATATCCAGGCTCCTGTGCGAGGGCGCCAAGGACGCCAACGCCTCGCCGATCGTGATGAAGAAGAGCCGTCCGGCCTGGCGCCTCACCGTGATATGCGGCGAGGACGATCGGGAGAGGATGGAGAGGATCGTGTTCGAGGAGACGACCACCATCGGGATACGGTGCGCCGTCATGGACCGCACCGTCCTCGACAGGACGGAGGTCTCCGTCGACACGCCGTGGGGCCCCGTCGCGGCCAAGCGCTGCACCGGATGCGGGATCG
>DATC01000078.1:0-716 GCA_002504495.1 Methanomassiliicoccaceae archaeon UBA537 | reverse complement strand
GAATACGACGATGCCGTGCGCATCGCGGAAAAGAACGGCATCCCTCTCAGAGACGTGTACGCGGCCGTCTCCTACATCGAACACTGACCCAAGCTTCTTCTCGAAAGCGGATTCCCCGCACTTTCAGAAACAGTCCGTCAATCTGTATTTCGGACATGACGACCGGTTGTTCATGCCGTTGCTTTCCTCCCGACATGCTGACCGCCCATCCATGCTATCACCGTTTGCCACTTTTGCAAACGAAAGTTTTGGCTGAATTGCCACTTTTGCAAGCGAACGATGACTGGTCCCCGAACCTATATCATCATCGCCCATGATGGAATAAAAACGAGGTTTATTATAGAAGTTCATACACTGGCAACCATGCGGCCGCATGCGCGGCAAGGTGAGAGAATGTCCAAGAAGCAATTCAAAGCGGAATCCAAGCAGCTGCTGGACCTCATGATCAACTCGATCTACACCCACAGGGAGATCTTCCTGAGGGAGATCGTCAGCAACGCGTCCGATGCCATAGACAAGCTGCACTACCTCTCCATCACGAAGCCGGACGAGGTCAAGGTCGCCCGCGAGGACATGACGATCAGGGTATCCTCCGACAAGGACGCCCGCACGGTCACCGTCTCCGACAACGGGATAGGTATGGACAAGGACGACCTCGAGAAGAACCTCGGAGTCATCGCGCACAGCGGATCCCTCGACTTCAAGAAGGAGATGGA
>DATC01000133.1 GCA_002504495.1 Methanomassiliicoccaceae archaeon UBA537 | reverse complement strand
CGGATTTCGATCCGTCGGGCCTGCGCCGATGTCCTCTTCTTCCTGTTGGAGAACACGTTCTTTATGCTAGCCTTCGCCTCGGCCTCTCCGACCATGACGCGCTTGGCGGATTCCGGGATTCCGAAGTAGACGATGTTGTCGCAAAGGGATACGTTGCCCTTCATTTTCGGACGGACCCTCGAATAGGCCCCTTGGAGATCTCCGATGACGCTGTTGACTGACGATGCGATATCGTAGATGTTGGACTGGATGAAGCTCTTCGCGTTCACGAAGCCCTTCTCAGGCAGGAGGGGGTTGTACGTCCCGTCCATGAAGTCGTCGTCAAGGTCGTCTATTGCATCCATCAGGTAGACCGCGGCCGTGAGATTGACGAACACCTCGCGGAGATCGTCGGAGAAGCAGTCTCCTGCGATGTCGGCGAGCGGCACGGAGAGCCCTGCGCCGAACCTCCGTCCCATGAGTACGGCGTCCTTGCATCCTTCGAGCTCCAGCGATCTGAGGTCCGCGAATGCGTCACCTACCGCACGATCGTATTCAGGATACTCCTTCTCTGCGGCGCGGATTGCTCTGCCCAATGTGAATTCTATTGTCTTCGTCTTAGCCGACGGCAGATCGGTCTCGTCGTCGAAGAGCTCCCATTTGGTGAGGATCAGGGTGTATCCTGCCATCTTGTGCATGAGCTCGGAATCGGCCGCGCTCCGTTGGAGGACGCAGAGCTTTCTGGTGGTTCCCCCGAAATCCGCGGCATCGCCCGTGACGCCGTCCAGCAGGATGGTGTTGAACGTCATGTCGTAGTTGACCGTCAAGGCCCCGGTCAGTCCGTACCCGTCTCTCAGCTGGTGGCATCCTTCGCAGTAGTATCTGCGATAGCGTCCGTTGTCCGAAGGGGACAGCCTGCCGTACGAGGGGACGGTGTATCCGAACATCGCATGTCCATGCACGAGGCATAATAAGATTGCTGGTGTCCGTCATCGCCATCCGTATATCACGGAACGACCCGTCGGAAGTCGAGGGATGGGTGCTGGCCAGACGGTCAACCGAATGCATTTTATAACGCGAACTGTTGCGATGGACCAATACCCGACCACTGCGGTAGGCGGTTTCGAATCATGGAGTCTAGGACCGATATTGAGAAGCTGACCGCTCTCTACGAGAGCCAGTCCCCGGCAGCCTTCATCGCCATGGCGATGGAGGGTCTCCCTCAGGATTTCAACCACGACGAGCGTTTCGACAAGAAGGCCGACGAGGATCACGGCGGAGACACCAAGTGCGACTACTGCTGCTGCAGCGACAAGGGGTACTGCAACTCCATCGGTTGGCACGCCTGCGTCGCCGGTCTCGTCGTCGTATGCTGCGCCTGCTGCTGCTACGTCACCGACGGATTCAACGGCGTGTGGACGTACTGGCCCTTCTGACCGGCTAGCGCCGGACATGAAGCAGCATCTGTCGGTCGTAATAAAGCCGACGCTCGATTGCAACGAGTCCTGCAGGCATTGCTACAATGCACCCCGGGAGGGGGTGCCTGACAGGATCCCCATCGAGACGGTCGATCGTCTCATGAGGCTCGTCTCCGAGGAGTACGAGTCCGCATGGTTCATATGGCACGGGGGAGAGCCCATGACCCTCCCCATGTCCTTCTTCAAGTCTGCCATCGAATCGCAGGAGAAGTGGTTCGGAAAGAACAGCGGTCGTATTGGGAACACGGTACAGACGAACGGCACTCTTCTGAACCGCAGGTTCATGTCCTATTGCAGAGAGAAGCGCATAAACGTCGGTGTCTCCTGCGAAGGTCCGTTCAATTCTGTACTCAGGGATCTCGACCCGGAGAAGGCCATATCCCAGCTATCTGCCAAGGAGAACAAGTATTCCGTCAGCTCCACGATCTCTTCGGAGACCGCGCTGAAGCAGAAGGATCTGTATGAGTACTATCGCGGGAAAGGTACCAATCTGTCGCTGTCTCCGGTGATCGGCGCCGGATGCGAACGGTGCACCCGCTATGTCCCCGATACGGACGAGTTCATCAGAGGCAGCATCGAGGCCTTCGACGCATGGTTCCGCGATTCCGATTCGAATATACCTCTGATCCCCCACTATCTCTACATCCTGAATTACCTGGGGGATCCGACGCCGTCGGACTGCTCCCATTCGTCCTGTCTCACCAGATGGATTTGCATCGAGCCCGACGGTTCCCTGTATCCATGCGCCAAGGCGTGTCCGGAGGAGTTCCGTCTAGGTAACATCTCCGATTTCGAGCACATATCGGACGCGTTCGCGACCGAGGGCTTCAGAAGGATCCTGGAGGGGTCCATAGCCCGGAGAAGCAGATGCATGAGCTGCCCCGTATACAAGAACTGCAACGGGGGATGCAGCATCGACGCGTACTATCAGGGCGGCGTCGAGAACAACGGCGGAGATTCATGCAGGATCTTCCGCGAGGTGTTCGCCCATGTGTCCTCCGAGGTCCAGGCGGTGCTGGACGGAAAGGAGGACGTCTCCGGACTGAACCCCTTCGTCCGCGATGCCATCGTAGGGAAGCTGGTAAATCCGAAGACCGTCTCTCAGCGACGGCCTATGCCGTCCTTCTCGTAAGGCGTCTCCTGGTAGACGCAGTAGTTCAGCCAGTTGGTGAACATCATGGTGGAGTGGCCTCTCCATCTCAGGACAGGGTCCTTCGTCGGATCGTCGTCCTTGAAGTAGTGGTCCGGGACGTGGGGGTTCATTCCAGCCTTGAGGTCGCGTTCGTACTCGAATGCGAGCGTGTTGCGGTCGTATTCGAAATGCCCTGTGACGAAGACCTCGTTCCTCTCGGAGACGAC
Organism: Methanomassiliicoccaceae archaeon UBA537; assembly: GCA_002504495.1. Taxonomy (GTDB): domain Archaea; phylum Thermoplasmatota; class Thermoplasmata; order Methanomassiliicoccales; family Methanomethylophilaceae; genus Methanoprimaticola. The sequence continues at coordinate 1,348 of DATC01000133.1, read as the reverse complement.
AATCGCCACTCCGCTCTCCGGGGATTCGGCGATGATATGGAGGTGGGGATTGGCGCTGATGTCCTCTCCTCTGACGGTCGTGTGACGGGATTGGGGCATGGCGAAGACGTCATCGAATCCTCTGAGGAGCGGCTCATTGGGAGCGAGCACGTGCTGATCGTAAATCCCTGAGATCTTGGATGCCAGCGGCCTCTTGGGTATGCCGTAGTGGTGGTACAGGCCGGCGAAGCATCCCCAGCAGATGTACATCGTCGAGCATGCGTTCTCGACGCACCAATCCATGACGTCGCAGAGCTCCGGCCAGTAGTCCACATCCTCGAACGGGATGTTCTCCACAGGAGCTCCTGTGATGATGACGCCGTCGAACTTGTGGTCCTTTATGTCGTCGAACGTCACGTAGAACCTGTCCAGATACGCCGATGAGGTGTTCTTCGACAGATGGGTTGCCATCTGCATGAACATGACGTTGATCTGCAGAGGGCTGTTGCTCAGGCATCTGAGGATCTGCGTCTCCGTCTCGACCTTCGTGGGCATCAGATTCACCACGAGGATGTCCAACGGGCGGATGTCCTGAGCCGAGGCCCGGTCGTCCGTCATCACGAATATGTTCTCGGATTCGAGGATGGAGGCTGCCGGGAGGTCGTCGGGTATCTTGACTGGCATCGCTCGCCCTCGAACATGCCCAGACTCAAATACTTCTCTCCGCCGTCCGGCAGGATGGCCACGATCTTCTTCGAGGGATCCCTCCTGGCGGCGCGGAGGGCCGCGTATACGTTGGCTCCGGACGATATCCCTGCCAGTATGCCTTCCTTTCTGGCGAGTTCCACCGCGGTTCTTATGGCGGATTCGCTGTCGACAGTCTCTATCGCGGAGATCACGGACATGTCGAGATTGTCGGGAACGAAGTTCGCGCCGATCCCCTGAATCTTGTGCGGACCGTTGCGGCCTTCGGAGATGAGCGGGCTCTCGGAAGGCTCGATGGCAATGACCTTGGCCTTCGATCCCGCATCCGCGAACACCCTTCCTATGCCGCTGGCGGTCCCTCCGGTGCCGAAGCCCACGTAGACAAGGTCGACATCGGGAAGGTCGCGGAGGATCTCGGGGCCTGTGGTGGTGCGGTGGGCAGAGATGTTGGCCGGATTCGAGAATTGGTCGGCGAGGAATCCGTTGCGCTCCTTCACGATGCGCTCCGCCGTCTCCACGGCGCCCCGCATTCCTTCGGAACCGGGAGACAGGATGACCTCCGCTCCGTAGGCCCTCATCAGCGAGATGCGCTCCGCTGTCATGGAATCCGGCATGACGATCACAGCATGGAATCCTCTGGCGGCGGCGATCATGGCCAGGGCTG
>DATC01000116.1:491-7774 GCA_002504495.1 Methanomassiliicoccaceae archaeon UBA537 | reverse complement strand
CGCCCTCCTCTGCTCCGAGTTCGGGTATATCCTAGCCTTGTACGTCAGATACAGGGCCTCGTCGCTATTCTCCGTCGTCACCTCCTGCGCCATGCTCATACGATTGCGGAAGCAGTATAATAACTGCTGATTGTAATCTTTGTAACTTCAGTGATACTTGTACTCATGATACGGAGCAGTCCCGAAGGCATTCCGTCGTTGCATCTTCTGATGCTATCATAGCATCACGGACGGAGGGGCGCTTCGCTCATCGAGACTTGACGGAATGCCGTGATGAGAGGATCAAAGAGCCCTATGGAATGCGCGAACTAACGGAAACGAATCGGATGCCAGCGGAAGAGACGCATTTCGATAGATGGATCCGCTGTCATTCCAATCTAATGCTAGAAGTGTGTTCATCTGGGGGATAATATGAGCGAAGAATCGGCTCTTGACAGGGTCGATGACATTCCTTATATCCAGATGCGCCATGTGGCGAATCGCCGGACTATGTCCGACAACAACAGGGAGTTGACAGGATGGGAATCGCTGTTATCTATGCGACTAAGCTTACGAAGCACACCAAGGCCGCCGCGGAATACATCGCGAAGAGGCTCGGTGCAGATATCTTCAATCTGAAGGACCTCACAAGAATCGACATATCCGGATACGATACCATCATCTTCGGAACCGGGATCCATGCCGGAAAGCCCTACAAGCCCGTCGTGGAGTTCATTCAGAACAACAAGGACGCTCTCGAGGGAAAGAGGAAGTTCCTGTTCATCGAGTGCATGTACAACGGCGAGAAGGGAGAAGCTCAGAGGGCGAAGGTCTCCGAAGAGCTCGGAATTTCCGATTCGGTGTTCTTCAACACCAAGTCCGAGAAGATGAACGAAGCCGGATTCCCCGAAGAGATCGACGAGTTCATCTCCAGGATTTGATTCGATGTATATTTCGAATCAGCTTGTCCTTCTCGTCTACATAGCGATCAACGTCATCGTTTTCGCCATGTTCGTCTGGGACAAGCACAAGGCAAGGGCTTCCAAATGGCGCACGCCTGAGAGGACGCTCATCATAGCATCGCTCTTCGGGCCATGGGGCGGAACCATCGGGATGAAGCTCGCTCATCACAAGACCTCCAAACCCAAGTTCAAGCTGGTCTATCTGTTCCTGGTGCTCCATATAGCTCTCATAGCCTATCTGTTCGGCAAGGGCTACATCTGAGCACCCGGGAACACATGCCGGGGGCCCTCCCTCGGCGAAACCGTTTAGCTTTCTTCTTGCAACCGTTATTCAGACGAATCGGTGTCCGTCCGGGGAAGAAACCTTCGTGTCGACACCGTGAGGGCCCAGAAGAACGACGCGTGAGTCCTCCCGTTCATTTACGATCTCCATGCCGATGCGCTCACCCAGAAGTCTCGAGAAGTCCTTGATCTCGGCGAATGAGGGCATGCAATCTATGGTCAGCCTGTTGCGCGAGCCTCCGACGAATACGTATCCCTTCGGCTCCACCAGGAACGGATCGGCTCTGCGATCCAATGAAGCATAGTCGTCGATCCATCCCATGTTCTCGTTCTTCACAAGGGTGTGGCGGATAACGGTGCGAGTATCCAGGGAGGGGAGTAGGTCAAGAGTGCGCATGAGCTTCTCCCATCCATCGGATATCTTGGGTCTGCAGACCCTCCGATAGATCTCCGGATTCGGTGCGGCGACGGTGACGTAGAGCATCGTGGGAAGGGCATCCAATCCCTCGAGCCGCTCCGGATAAGTTCCATTGGTGACCATGAAGGTCGACATGCCTCTCGAGCGGCATTCCCTGATGAATTCGGAAAGATATGGATAGGTTATAGGTTCACCTGCAAGCGATATCGCGACCTGATTCGGGTTGCGGGCCTCCTCGAACATCCTCGGGTCGCAGCGGGAATCCCCTTTGAAACCCGAGACCAGCTTCCTCTGATGCTCTATGAGGGCATCCAGCATCTCCTTCGGTTCGGCCCAATCCTTGATCTCGAAATCGTGCTCCTGCACTCTCCAACAGAACGAGCACCTGTGACTGCATTCGTTGATCGCAGGGGTCATCTGGAGGCATCTGTGGGACTGGATTCCGTAGAAGTCCTGCTTGTAGCAGTGTCTTCCGCGGATCATGCTCTCCTTCATCCAATGGCAGAGCTTCACAGCCGAATGGTCCTTGTAGAGGCGGTATTGCTGTTTGATCAGCAGATCATGATATGCTTGTTCCATGTTATCGTCGGAAATCGAAGAGGCTGCGTTGGGAGCTGGGAAGCGGCCGGAACGGCTTCTCCTCCTGAACAGGGGGTTTCTGTGTCGCAACGGGGATCGGAGGCTCTATGCGAGGTGCCTCACGGACGGTGTTCGAACGGATCGACTCGGCTTTCCTGCTGATTATCGATTCAGCAGATTCCATAATCGATTTCACTATCTTGGAATCGGGCTTCTTTCCGCAGAGGAACGCTATCTCCGTTTCATCGAGGTATGCATCGGCGGCGATGGCCGCGAGTGCGGAATGATCCACCTCCGATATGGAGATCAGATAGGGGAGCACGTCCGATTCGATACGCGACGGGGTGCAATGGAGACAGGCCGACAGCTTTGCTTCTATGGAACCTTTGACGGTGCGGATTCCTCTGCTGCGCGACATCTTGCTCAGATAACCCGGGAAGTTCAGTCTTGCATGTCCTCCGGAATCGGACATCTTGGAAGCAGCGAGAGCATAGGACATGTAGTCGGATGCATAGGACCAGAATCCGAAGTATTGGCGGCGCGTCGTACGGCCGAGGAAGATCGCCGATCTCGATAGCTTGTCGAATCCCCGAACCATATCTCCCGGATCCACGAGCTCCGTCGGAAGGTTCTCATCGATCCACATCATCTTCACCTTGGGCTCTTCATCGACCTCCGATACGGCCTTACGAGCCTTGTACGGATCGCGGCTGCGATAAACGGCAGTCAGCATTCCGAAGAGGTCCGTTCTGGAATCGCGTCTGGAGAGCTGATCGGACATGTCTTTGGATATGATCCCGTTTCCGATGGCGATGGATTCCAGATTGCGTACGGCTGCCCTCATATCGCCTGAAGCGTTCTCCGCGATGGACTGCATGGCATCGGGATCGACCACGACACCCTCGGATTCGGCAATCTTGTACAGGGCCTTGGCGATCGAGGAGGCAGAAGGGCGCTTGTATTGGATCTGGAGTGTCTTGGTCTTTATGGCGGAGCTCTTGCGGCTCAAAGCGTAGAAGTCGTTGACTATGAGGATCACCGGTTGCCTCGATTTGGCGATAAGCTCATTCACTGCAGGAATCGCTCCACGGTCGTTGTTGCCGAAGAAGTTGTCCGCCTCGTCCAGGACGATGAGCTTCCTCCCACCGGTTCCGGATCTGAGGAATGAGCCGTCTGAGCAGAACGTATCGGACAGAGAGCCGCGAATGGCGATATCCTCTATGGCGGAACCCTTCCTCTGGTCGGATGCATTCATCTCGACGATGCCCCATCCCATCTCTCTTGCAAGGGCCTCGGCGGAAGTGGTCTTCCCCACGCCTGGAGGTCCCATCAGAACTACGGCTTTGATCTCAGGGATCCCTTCGTTCCAGGATCTCGCCCATGCGCGAAGGCTGTTGACAGCAGACGGGTTCCCTATTACCGAATCGAGATTCTGCGGCCTGTACTTCTCCGTCCAGTCCATCACTTGTCCTCCGGAGAGTAGGCAAGCCGCATTATATCCGAAATCTGGAAGAAGAACAGCAGCAGATTGAGCAGCAGGATGAAGTAATTCGAACTGGCGAGCTGCCATCCGTTGATGTACCACATCACCGCGCTCATGACTAGGAACATGCATCCGCGCGACCATTTTCCCAGAACAAAGTGGCCGAGCCCGTAAATGTTGAAGAATCCCGGAATGGTCGCCAGAACGATCGCGAGAACCGCATGCTTTCTCATCACAGGGTAGCGAATCGGCTGAGGAGCATGGCAATGCGACAGATCGGCGCCGCAATTGCCGCAGAACGAATCGCTGGGGGATATCTCATGGCCGCAATCGGGACAGATAGCAACCGTGACTCCCGATTCATCGATGGGAATCGATTTGCTCTTCAAACATCCGCAATGCGGACAGAAGTCCATGGATTCAGGGATCTCGTTCCCGCATTCGCTGCACTGATGCCTCATTCCGCAACGTCTCCAACCAGATGCATCCGGTAGATCCCGTCAGTGCATTCCACGGATATACTCTCTCCGAACAGCTCGGAGATCTTGGAATCTGACAGAAGCTCCTCTTTGGGGCCATCGGCGTAGACGTGCCCGTCCTTGACCATTATGATGCGTTTCACCGATATTGGAATATCCGTGAGCTCATGGGTTATCATCACGACGCTTACGCCTGATTCTATGAGGATATCGAACATGGCCCTGAACTTGCTCTTCATCACTATGTCGAGCCCGGTCATCGGCTCGTCAAGGACAAGAAGCTTCGGGCGGGTAACCAGTGCTCTGGCGATAAGGGTCCTCCTCATCTCGCCCAGAGATAGGTTTTCGATCGGTCTGTCGAAGATGTCGTCGATCCCCATCATCAATGCCGCATCCTTTGCAGCGGATATCATGTCGGAGGTTAGCTCATGGCATCTGAATACATCGAGGCTATTGAAGAATCCGGAGCAGATGACCTCTGCTACTGTGGTATCGGAGCGGAACTTGTCCTGAAGGTCCATCGAGACCACTCCCATCCTGCTTCTCACTTCGGACAGGACCCAGCGGTCCATGCCGAATATACGGAATGTCGCCGGGTCGGTCTCATCGTAGTAGGGGCGGATGTCTCCTCTCAGAAGCTTGATCAGAGTCGTCTTGCCGGAACCGTTCGGTCCTATGACCGCGACGTTCTCGCCTTCATATATGTCCAAATCGACATCTTCGAGGATCTTCTTTCCGTCTCTCACGATCGAGACGTTCCTCAGCTCCAGCGCCTTTCCCATGAAAGGAGCCATACTGGTATCCTACTTAACCTTAGATGGACGAGGATTCAACGCTCGCCATCTATCTTTGTTCGATGCGATTCACTGGTCGTAGCAGGCCGAGGCCGGATAACCGCTTAAATGCACGCCTTTCATCGCGAATCATCATTTGTGTGCGAGATGCCGATGTCGGTGGAAAGGGCGCGTGATTACTTGCGATAATCAAGAATAAGGCTGAAACGGGCGGATGTGGTTTTTCGCGAAGACGAATCCTAGGGCCGTTTCAGCCCAGAGCGAACTACTGCTTATCTGCAGTTCGCCTGCTTATGATTTGATGCAACCGTCGATGGAGATGAGCATATTGGCGACCTGGCTGCCACGCTCTGTAAGGGTGACGATGGTCGAACGAGTAATCATGTCCATCTGTTGGATGATCAGTCCTGATGTTTCCAGAGCATTGAGCTTGTCAGGCATCCTGGGATTCGAAGATACGCCTTCGTAGATATCGATCTTACGACTCGGGCCGTGCATCTGAAGATAGACCAGTATCGAAATCATATGTTTCTCTTCGAGCATCTTCACTCCGAGCTGCCCCTTGTTTCCCATGTTCCTTGCTGCCATCATACCATCGACCTGTATGAACACTTGCTCAATTATTCCTTTATTTATTTAATACCATTGAATAATATTGAGTAGATATAAGTAAAATAGGCAATGTTTTGAATCAGATATAAATTATTATATTTGTCCAATATTAAACTTTTAAACATATTATGAATGATATGATACATATTATAACGTTAAGAATAAATTATTATGCAATAAAAAATCATTAAAACGTTTTATTCATATTCGATAATTTGAAATTTAAGGTGTTTATAGGTCAGAGCGGTTGCGACTCTGACCGAGATGATTCAGGAAGAGATCATAGCAGGAGCGGATTCCTTCTTGAAGACGATGATCGATATCGCCATGAGGATCGCGGATATCGGAAGACCGAACATGAGCGGATCGGTTGATGCAATCCATGAATCGGCCCATAGAACGTTGGAACCTGTAATCCACTCGCATACAGGAAGGAAAATGCAGGTTCCTGCATTGACGAACAGGGCGAAGAACAGATAGATCAAGGTGCCTCCGGCTATGCTTATGACGGCCGCCTTCCTATTCGGATCCTTAGAGTACATGGCATGGAAGTATGCGGGAAGAAGGGCAGATGCGGTCATTCCCATGAATACAGACGTAGCCTTTGCAATTATATCGGAAGGCATGAGATAGACATAGACTACCATCAGTACCATAACGGCCACAATGCAGGCCCTGTTAAGGTTGATGCTCTGAGAATCGCCCTGCAACGATCCCTTCCTGTTGCGTATGAGTGTGTAGACGTCATACCCTCCGGCAGCTCCGATGGTGTGGAGGAGTGCGCTGATGGTGGATATTGCGGCGCAAACAAGGGAAAGCAGGAACAGGGAGACGAAGAAGTCGCCCAGAGTGTATCCGGCGAAGATCTCGAGTATGAACTGAGGGATGATGAAGTCAGTACCGAGCCCTATGCTCGTTATGTAGCTGTACGAAGCCATTCCGTGCTGATCCATGAAATAGACATTGCTGAGCGGTCCAATCGTGTATGCGGATCCGACGATTACGATCATGAATATGGATCCGATCAGTAGCGACTTGTTGAGATCAGAATCGGATTTGGCGGACATGAAACGGACCGCCAATTGAGGCTGTGTGAGTGCGCCGATTCCGACGCCCATGAGGAATGTTGTCACGACGGTGAGCCATTCCTGCGATCCGAATGTCGAGAACGATGTCCATCCGTTGAAGCCGTCCTTGGTTCCAGGAACAGAAGCCAAGGAGGAGAACTTCGTATCCCATAGGCTGACCAGTTGTTCGTTCGCAGCGGATATGCCTCCGAAATAGACGAATGTGACGATCAGAATCACTGCCATTCCGATGAACATAATCGCCGCCTGCAGGGCGTCGTTGTACATCACGGCGATTATGCCTCCGTAGACCACGTAGATAGATACTATGATCGCGAGAAGGATGAGGATCAGATCGTAGTATTCGTTGAGTCCGGTTATGGTCGCGAGGGAGTTGACGCCTCCTTTGAGAACAGCGGCTGCATAAATGGGCATCATGACTATGATCAGTATGGCAGTGAAAGCGCGGATTCCCTTGGATTTGTACACCTTGCCGAGGAGATCGGCATAGGTGGCAGCACCGAGTTCGCGCCCTTTTCTTCTGGTAGGAGCACCGAAAACAAGGAACGCGACGATAAGACCGACGAACAGGTTGAGGAAGCACAACCACATCAGCGACATTCCATGA
>DATC01000116.1:0-434 GCA_002504495.1 Methanomassiliicoccaceae archaeon UBA537 | reverse complement strand
AAACCGATCACAGCTGATGCGGAAAGGAATGTCGAACCGTACGACAAAGCGATTATCAGCGGGCTCGTCTTGCTTCTTCCGAGAAGGAAGTCTCCGTTATCCTTCGTATTCCTGTATCCGTATATTCCGAGAGCCAATGTGATGATAACGAATACAACGACCATTATGCCGAAAATACCGAGATCGATGCCTTCGCTCATCCGTCTCATCTCCGTCCTTGAATCCTTTGCGTAGTGCAAAGATACAGCAGAACAACACGCTGACAAAACTGAGGATGTATCCTCCTATTATCCACGCGTCAGTCAATCCGAAGAAATCCATCATTTCACCTTGTCGCATGCTAGCATTTAGCACGGTTAAACGATTATCCCGATTCATTATTTAAAACAATCTGAATAGCAGAGATGCATGGTATCGCTCTTTAGCTTTGAGGG
>DATC01000118.1:3139-9033 GCA_002504495.1 Methanomassiliicoccaceae archaeon UBA537 | reverse complement strand
GCATCCTCACCATGGTCGGGATGTTGATGTTCGTCGGAGTCCTGACCCTTGCCCTCTCTAGGTACTTGCTCCCGTTGCCTCTCACATAGTAGAACGCCTCTCCGCGAGGCTGCTCCACTCTGAACGAGCACTCCCCTTCCGGCGGATTCCCCTTGACCGTTATGCGGCAATCTCCTGCAGGCAGGTTGCGAAGGGCGCTGCGGATGATGTCGAGAGATTGGATGAGCTCGTCTATACGCACCATGCATCTGGAGTAGCAGTCTCCGTCATCGTACAGCACAGGCGAGAATCCCAGGTCTTCGTACGTCGGATCCATCCTTCTGGCATCGTTATCTATGCCGGATCCGCGGGCGGTGGGTCCGACTCCGCAGAGCTCCGCCATCTCGTTCTTGGTGATCTGTCCGACTCCCTTCAGCCTGTTCTTGACGGATGCATCGTTCATGAACACCTGGCACGAGGTCCTGATCTCATTCTCGATATCATCTATCACGGATCCGATCATGCGCACCTGTTCCGCAGAGAGGTCGGTGGTCACCCCGCCGATCCTGCAGAAGGATAGGATGACTCTTCCTCCGGTGATCGATTCGAATATGTCCAGCACCTTCTCTCTTATCTTCCAGCAGCGCATGAAGAGGCTGTCGAATCCCATGCCGTCCGCGAGAAGGCCAAGCCAAAGCAGGTGGCTGTGAACTCTCGACAGCTCGAGGAAAAGGATCCTGAGCATCTTGGCTCTATCCGGAACCTCCACGTCCATCAGCCCTTCCATGGCGCTCACGTATCCGTATCCGTGTCCGAAGCTGCATATGCCGCACACTCTCTCCATGACGTACGTCATCTGCTGCCAGTCGCACTTCTCCACCAGCTTCTCGAGTCCGCGATGGACGTATCCGATAGACGGAACGGCCCGGACAACGCGCTCGTCCTCCAGCTCCAGATCCAGGTGGATCGGCTCGGGCAGGGCTGGATGCTGAGGTCCGAAGGGCACGATAGTCCTCTTTCCCATCGCTCTCCCTCCCCGGAGGCTCCCTTCCATGGAGTCTTGGTCCCTACACGGAAGAAATTGCCTCTGTAGTCCGTCTCCATTCCATCGAATTCCACACCGAAGAGGTCGTGGATCTCGTTCTCGTATACGAAAGCCGACCAGTACGACGGCGTGATGCTATCTACTCTTCTTCCGGACGGCACGACCACCTTCAGGTTCCTCAGCGCCATGTCCCTGTCGAAGCTGTACAGCAGCTCCGTCTCCCCTTGTCCGGAGAGTGCGCATATCTGCACCATGCGGTACCTCTCCTTCTTGAGCTCCTCCGCGGTCACGCGGATCGATTCCAATCCGATCTTCTCGAATGACTGTTCCTGACGCATCGTCTCTCCTCCTTCATACGGGCGCGCTTCTCCTCCAATTTGGCTGCGCCCTTCACAATTCCATCGATTATGGATTCCGGTCTGGCCGCGCACCCTGGAACGTACACATCTACAGGAATCGCAACATCGACTCCTCCGAGGATGTTGTAGCAGTCTCTGAAGATGCCTCCATTGCAGGCGCATATGCCCACTGCGACTACCACCTTGGGTTCGGGCATCTGATCGTAGAGTCTCTTGACCACGGGCCTGTTCTGTTCGTTGATCGCCCCTGTCACGAGGAATATATCGGCCTGTTTCGGGTCGCCCGTGTTCACGACTCCGAATCTCTCGGCGTCGTAGGTCGGCGTCAGGCAGGCCAGCACCTCTATGTCGCACCCGTTGCAGCTGGATCCGTCGTAGTGCAGGATCCAGGGAGATCTCGATAAGCTCTTCATGAAATCACCATCAGAACCGCCAGGTTGCCCAATCCGAGCACCAATGCGGCCACCCATCCGCTCCTGATGGCCGTCTGCCACCTCATGCGGGCGAATCCGTTGTCTATCCATATCTCTAGGACGAACACCGATGCGGACACGGCGATTCCAGCCAGAGCTCCGATCCAGGTCCCGTCCATGAAGAACAATGCCGTCATTCCTAGCAGCATCACCGTCTCGTACCAGTGGGAGACCTCCAGCATCGCATATGTGCGACCGGAGAACTCCGTTGACAACCCGCGGACCAGGTCCTGGTGCGCATGGTGGGACATGCTCAGATCGAAGGGCGACTTGCGGAGCTTCATCGCGAGCACGAATACGAATCCTGCGAACAGCCCCAGCATCGGTATGATATGGGGTCCGCTGTCGACGATCCGGTCGACGAAGAAGCTCCCTCCGTCCAATCCTCCCGTACTCAGATAGAATCCTACTGCGACCATCAGGACCATGGGCTCGTATGACATCGCAGCGTAGAGTTCCCTCTGAGCCCCCACTTGAGCGAACGGGGAACCTGTGCAGTAGGCGGCGAGTATCAGGAACGTCTCGGCCAGCGTAAGCGTGAAAACAACCAGAAGCAGATCCGATCCTGCAAAGAGCATTGCTCCCGTGACCGCGATCCATCCGAGATAGCACATGACATAGAAGTCCTGGAACCTGTTTGGCGCCGAACGCTCCTTGGCCAAGAGCTTGCGAACATCGTACCACGGTTGTAGAAGGGGCGGTCCGCGACGGTTCTGCATCCTCGCCGATATCCTCCTGTCGATGCCGGCCAGAATGCATCCGATAGCCGGAGCCAGAGCGCAGAAGAGCAGTGCGAGCAACAGATGCATCGTATCGCTCATGCGAGACACCCCCAGCACGCGGCGGCGAGGCTTATCGCTATTGCCGATGCCGCGAATAGCGTTCCTGCTTGCCCGATGCGATTTTCGCTGAACCATCCCTCCAAATACCAGTTCCTGAGGGATAACGCCGTATGATCTCCCATGGATCCTATGTATCCGGATCCAACGGGTTCCAATCCAGACAGGTATATCCCCGATTCATCCGTCCTCCCTCTTCCGAAGAACGGCAGAAAGATCAGGACGAGTGCAGCGGCCATCAGGAGCAGAAGGTACATGTTCTCGCTGTTCAGGACGTCGACTGAGAATCCTCCTGGGAATGACGAATGGATCCAGGGCGATGTCAGGTGCTCGGAGATCAGCGGATACGCGAAGCATGCCATCACGGCCATGATCGCCAATGATCCCAGAACGGTCCACTCCTGAAGCCTCACCGTCCCCTCTATGTTCTCGATGTGCCTTGCCGAACNNCACCCGGAGTATCCGCCCTCCACCGGCGGAAGGCCGGACATGTAGATGCCGGACGATCCCGTCCGCCCTCTTCCGAAGAACGGCAGGAAGACCATCACCAGGGCGGCCGCCATGATGGGCAGAAGCAGCGCGTTCCCGCCGCTCAGGACGTCTGCGACGAATCCTCCCGGGAAGGCCGAGTCCACCCAGGGAGCGACCAGGCATCCGGATATCAGCGGGTAGCAGAGGCATGCGGCCACCGCCATGATCGCAAGGGCCGCGAGTACGAACCTCTCCTGGGGCCTTACGGCCCCTTCGATGTCCTCCTGGCCGCCGGCCGAGCATGACAGCTTTCCGAGCCACTTCGTCCAATAGAATCCTGTGGCCGCGCTTCCGAATGCGACGCAACCGATCAGCAGAAGAGAGGTCGGATCGGACGGATCCACGAACGACACGAGGGCGCTCCACTTGGTGATCAGCATGCCGAACGGGGCCAGGAACATCGCGGCTATGCCGACCATCATGATAAGGGCCAGGCGCGGCATCCGATCGAAAAGAAGGTCCATGTCCTCTATGTTCCGGCTTCCGATATGGTGCTCCGCGGTTCCGACGCATAGGAACAGCAGCGACTTGGTGATTGCATGGAATATCATCAGCATGATTCCGGCCCAAGCGGCCTCCGGGGTACCTACCCCGGCACATGCCACTATCAGGCCCAGATTGGCTATGGTCGAGTAGGCCAACACCCTCTTCGCATTGCTCTGCGATACAGCGGCTAAAGAGGCCAGCAGGAATGTCATTCCTCCGACAACCATGGTCATGCATCCTGCGACGTTTCCGTGAAGCAGTGGAGACAGCTTAAGCAGAATGAACACTCCGGCCTTCACCATCGTTGACGAATGTAGAAGCGCAGATGTCGGCGTAGGGGCCACCATCGCGCCCAGCAGCCATGAATGGAATGGCATCTGAGCGGACTTTACGATACCGGACAGGGCCAGCAGCACAACGGCGACGAGGATCCATCCCTCGATGCCAGGTCCGAATGCGAGAAGATCCGAAAGGGACAGCATCCCTTCTTCCTCGGCCAGCACAATTAGCGAACCGACGAACGCGATTCCACCGACAAGGTTCAGGATCAGCTGGCGGAAAGAATTCCTTCTCGCCTCCTCCGTCCGGGTGAATCCGATCAGTGCGAAAGAGCACAACGTGGTGATCTCCCAGAAGAAGAACATCCATGCAAGGTTGTCGGAAAGGACGATTCCGAACATGGCACTCAGAAACACGAACAGCAGGAAGAAGAACCAGGGTCTTCTGTCGGGGGAATCGGAATGCTCCTTCTGGAAGTCGCGCATGTATCCTACTGCGTATACGCAGATCAGACTGCCGACAATACCGATGATGAGCACCATGATGATGCTCAGGTCGTCTATGTAGAGCCCGTGTTCGACTTCTATCCCTTCTTTGAATACGAATTCGAACAACGCCGTCAGCACAAGCTGAATTGTCCCTAAAACGGATACGATGTATTTTCCAAATCTGATTCCGAGAACGATGACCGCAATGCCGAGAATCGCCTCGACGGCGAACATGGCAAGATCTATCATCTCACTGGAAATAACGAAGGACCGCGGCGAACCGAGATGGTTTGCAGCGACAAGTATCGAGACAATCATCACGCCTGCGGCACCGATCTCCGATACGGCTCCGCGCAATCTGTCGCTCTTCACCACCAGCAGTACGCATGCGATCGCGAACGGAAGGACCATCAGCAGCATGATGTCATTCATATGGATCGCCACTGCCCTATTCGGACAGTTGATGTTAGGTTGTCTCAGTAGTTATTTAACAGTTGGTTGAGAAGTGAACATATTTTGAAATTTGAGAACAATCTCATTTTCGGATTTTCGCATCATCGACCGAGCCGGTGCTTCGGATCCATCGTCCAACGATCGTTCATTTCCGGTTAGTGAATAACATCAAGATGTCGACTGTCGGTTCCCGATCCGATTTCGATGCGGAAGCCCATCGTCGTAACGGGGCGGAAGCGGACCGCTCGAAGATGAATGATACACGTTCCCGGAAACGGAATCCTGCACCGAATCCGCTCGTCAGGATGCTTATGGGAGGCCGTGCAAGCCGGGTTCCCGACCTGCACAGCGCAAGTTTTGATGGATCATTGAGGGACAGGATCCGCGTTCTTCTCAGGAGGCCAGATGCCCTCTACCAGTTTGGACATGACAGCGAACCAAGCCGCTTCCATGACTAGAGATACGACGCAGGGGAGCACGGCATCGGGCATGGTAGTAGCGAACAGGGCCATGGTCATCGAGATGGACATCCCGGAGTTCTTCCAAGCTGCCATGGGAATATAGACCATGGCGTCTTCCCTTCTGACGCCGTGACGCTTCATCACATAGACCATGACGAAGCTCACAAGGAATATCCTCACGATGCAGGCGAGAATCAGCCAAAGCACCGTGCCGAAGTCCTCGAATATGAAGTCGCGTCTGCTTCCGAGGCCGATCAGGACCATCAGCAGCATCATGAAGTTGATGAAGATCGACTTGTGGGTGTTCTTCAACTTGAGTCTCTTGACTATGAAGGACAATCCGAAGGGTATCGCGATGAACATCACGATGTACTTCAGCACTTCCAGCGGATTGGCCGCGTTTCCGAGCAGGAGTGTGGTGATGCCCGGAGTTAGCACCATCGCGCAGAGGTAGATCACCGTCAATGCCAGGACGCACATCTTCGTGTCTCCCTTCATGAC
>DATC01000118.1:0-3117 GCA_002504495.1 Methanomassiliicoccaceae archaeon UBA537 | reverse complement strand
CATGACGAGGGATGCCACGACCACGGATATGCCGCAAGGGACGGAGGACAGCATTACCCAACCGGTCCACAGGTGGCTGTCCTCGATGAAGAAAGCGCCCACAGCCAAAGTGATCAGCGTGTTTATGCCGAAGCAGGACAGCAGACAGAGCAGGATCTGCTTGTCGTAGTGTTTGAAATCATCTTTTTTGAAATGGAGGCCGTCGAGAGAAACGGCCATCTGGGCAATAAGCACGAACATCAGGATAGTCGATGCGTCAGGGCTGTCGAATCCGATGGTGAGCGCCAGTATTATGCCCAGCAGAATCCAGACCTTCACGTCGCACAGGACGTTGATTAGTGCCATCGGGGCATTGCATCGAAATGTCATATATACGGTTATCTAAATGACTCCAGATGCATCTTATTGTCGTGATCTGCTAGATATTTGTCTATTCAGACGAACATCGTTTTATTCAGTCCTTGAAGAACCTCATCGCGTCGGCTACCGGATCCGTCGTCTCTTGGGCATCGAGCTCCTTCTTGAATCTGGAGGCCCTGTTATCGAGTATGACCGCCATGCCGCGGTCCGTCTCCGTCCTTATGAGACGGCCGATGGCCTGCTTCATCTTTCTCTGGGCGGGAACCGCGGAGCAGTACAGCCACCCTTTTCCCTGGCCGAATCTCTCGTCGAACATGCTGCTCATGGCATCGAGTTCGGGAGAAGGAGGAGGATACGGGATTCCCACTATGATTGCGAAACACAGCTCGTCTCCAGGGAAATCGATCCCTTCGGCGAATTTCCCGCCCATGACACAGAAGAGCACGCCGTCCCTTCTGGACCTGAACATCGACAGCTTCGATGCATTGGATTGGGCACGTCCGCTCTCCTCCCAATAGAGCTTCCTGTCGATATGAGATCCGAGATAGTCGCGCATGGATTCCATGCTCTTGTAGGATGTGAAGAACACGAGCGTGTTCTTGTGGACGGCATTGCACAGCTCCGCTATCGTCTTCTCGATCCTCGGTTTCATGGACGGATCGTTCCTCATATCCTGCCACCTGGTGGTGAGATTCGACGTGTATACGACCTTCCTGTTCTCGGGAGGAAAAGGGGACGGATACTTTCTGAACGTGCATTTGGACGATAGGCCGATCACTCTGGCGTACTGATCCATGGGCTGGAGCGTTCCCGACATATGCACGCTTCCATGGGTGGAGTTGAGGAAACGGGAGATCTCGGAGGGCTCTATGCAGCAGGCGCGGAGATATTCTCCGTGCTCGTCTACCCTCACGGTTCTCACGAACCTCTTGGAACCCGAGGAGCACCATGATCTCAGAAGAGAGGACAAGGTCTCTATGGTGGATATCCTGTTCTCGCCCGCCTCCATCAGGGCCTCCGTACGCTCCTCTCCGAAGGAGATGGCGTCCTCTATCGCGGCATCCAGGCCTTCCGAGGTCAGTTCGAACTTGGTCCTGAGCATATCCTCCAGCAGAGGTCCGTCGATCACAGCCGTGCCGCCTCCCATATCCGGAAGAAGTTGTGTGGCGATGGCCCTTATGGATCTCTTCAGCTGTTCGAAGAATTCCTTCAGGAGTATCCCGGTGCCGACACGGGGTCCTTTCCTGAACGTGCTGCATTCATCGATGGCATCGTCGACCAGCGACCTCTCGATGCTGAACGTCTCGCTCTCTCTGGCGGCGTCCACGAGATTATGGGCCTCATCGACGACGATCAGCAGGGACTCTGGATCTCCTGGTCTGTCGAGATTGCTCATCAGGCTCTCGCGGATATCGGGATCCAGTATGTGGATGTACGGTGCGGCGACGACGCGGGAATCCTTCATCAGGGCCTTCTTGCACTCGTACGGGCAGACCTGGAGCTTCTGGCAGAATCTGTCCAGCTCATCTGATGTCGGCAGGGTGTTCATAACGAATCTCTCCACCTCCGGAAGGGCGGTATCCACCCTGTCGAAGTATCTGCACCCGCCCGCCTTTCCGGTCCTGCTCCTTGATCTGGCGTCCTCGCACATCATCGACAGCACGTTCGACGGTATCTGTTCGAAATCCTTCAGACCGCAGAAGAGCGGACACGATTTCCCTCTGCCTGTGATCGCCACGCCCATGACCGGTTTGAGCTTGGAGATCGAACGGAGCTCCCTCATCACCTGATCGCTCTGCGAGATCGTTCTGGTCAGATAGACTATGGTCTTCCCGGTGCTCGACGCGTGCTGCAGCGACGCGGCGAGCGAGACGATGGTCTTCCCTGTACCGGTCCCGGATTCCATCACGAAGTGACGCTCGGAGTCCAGCGCTTCGACCATGTCGCTGATGATATCCATCTGGCATCCGCGGGGCTCGTAGGGCATGAACGGGGCGCTCGCGTTCTCATGGATCTCCGGCTCCCTGCGGGCAGGTCTCCTGTCCGAGAAGTCGAGCGTCGCCTGATTGCTCTCCTCCAGCTTCTCGCGGGCAAGGCCGCACGCGGGACAGCGCTCGGCCATCGGATGCACCATCGAGTGGCATCTCGGACAGAAGTTCCCCATCATATGGAAGCGAGAAGCGCAACCGCTATTTAGCAGTCGTTTGACGGTGCCCGCCTGCAACAGGCTTTGAACTGGCCTATCATCCTCGATCCGGAATCCGTGAGGCCGTAGATGTGGCGTCCGTCGATCCTTCTGCAGGAGACCAGATCCGCTTTCAGAAGCTTGGACATATGGTAGGACAGATTGGACTGGTTGATGTCCATCGAGTCCATGATCTCCTGCGTGGTCATGTCCCCGTTCTCCAGTTTGAGGAGGATGACGATCCTGTTCGGGTCGGAGACCGCTCTTCCGATCAGCGCGATCCTCTCGATGTCGAGCTCCCTCATGCATAAGCCATCGCCCTTTCGTGTTAATAACTATTGCCGATGCGCATATCCGTCATAGACGCCCATCGCCATCTGGGGGAGCGCACGATGCGGATATCGAACCTGGTCCTGATGTAGTACTCAAGATCCGGCGTGCAGTCCTCCTTCGGAAGCATGATGCCGCTGTTCGGCGATACCATCAGGATGAAGGACAGGTCGGTCTCGATCACCTGCGCGATCAACGAGCAAGGATTGTCCGAACGCCCGTACTGAGTCTCGACCGAGACC
>DATC01000037.1:976-6654 GCA_002504495.1 Methanomassiliicoccaceae archaeon UBA537 | reverse complement strand
TCTCAACAAAGGATACTTTCACCACCTGACGATCGATCTGTCCAAGGATTCGAGGGCCAGAGAGGTGTTCGACGGAGATCTGACCGTGGACGCGATCATCCTCGGCCTCTCCGCCATCAACACCGGATTCGTATTCATCCCCGGCAAGACACTGATCTTCCTCGATGAGATCCAGGAATGCCCCAACGCCCGTACGGCTCTGAAGTCCTTCGCAACGGACAAGAGATACAGGGTCATCGCATCCGGATCCCTTCTGGGATTGAAGATGAGGAGCATCAGACTTCCTCCTACCGGATACGTGGAATCCGTCGATATGCGGCCGATGGACTTCGAGGAGTTCCTATGGGCGCTCGGAGTTCCTCAAGCCGCGATCGATGCCGTGAGAACCTCGATCTCCGCGTGCGCACCCATCGACGGTTCCCTGTTCGATACGTTCAGCGGATACTACAGGTGGTACATCGCAGTCGGAGGGATGCCTGATGCCGTCAGATCGTTCGTGGAATCGAAGCAGTTCGGACCCGCTCGCAAAGCCCAGTCTATGATAGCAGAGGGATACAAGGACGATATCCGGAAGCATATCGGCGACATGAAGCTGAAAGCCGAGGTGGAATCCTGCTTCGATGCCGTTCCGCGGATGCTCGCCGCCGAGAACAAGAGATTCGTCTTCAGCAACATCGATGGGAGCAGCAGGGAATCGGGGAAGGGCTACTACGACGGGTATGAACGGTACGCCCCTGCGCTGGAATGGCTGTCCATGGCCGATGTGACCCTGACCTGCCGCAGGGTATCGGAGATGCATATGCCTCTGAAGGAACGTACCCGCGGAAACATGTTCAAGCTGTATATGCTGGACACAGGGATCCTGATGAATCTGTACGAACCGGAGCTGGTCGGAGAGGTCGTGATGGGCAATGTCGGCGTGAACTTCGGCGCCATAGCCGAGAACGCGATAGCCCAGGCCCTGTCGGCGCAGGGGCGCGACTTGTACTATTTCCATGACTCGGATAAGCGGATGGAGGTGGATTTCGTCTCAGTCATAGATGGATCGGTCTGCGCCATAGAGGTAAAGTCCGGCAGCAACAGGACCTGCCCGTCGCTGAACAAGGCAGTTAGGGATATGGGCCTCGAAGGCATCATGTTCGAGACCCGGAACTGCTTCGAGGACGACAAGGGAGTTAGACATTACCCCCTCTTCGCCGCATCCTTCCTCGACTCCATAGACCATTATAAGATGCCCGAATTCGACCCGAGCAGTATCGACCGCTTGAAAGTCGGGTATGAGGGTTCAGGTGTTGCGCGCAGATTCCTTGAAAATAGACGATATCTGATGAAGGGTGCCGGGTGACGGTAGTAGCCCCCCTTCTGTTTCAGACGGCATTCAACTTCGCGTCCTACCCACGGGTCCCGGGTCGGTCTACCCCGTTGTGCGGACTTGCTCCGGTGGGGAGTCGCCGTTTCACCAAATCCCGGGGAACGTCTCCGCCTAGCGGTTCATCCTTCCAGCCCGGTCTGTGTCGTTTCTGTGCCCTTGCCACGGCTCTCGCCGTATCCGATTTCCGGATCCACCTTACCCTTGGAGGAGGGAACTTCCTCAGCTGGCTTGCGCCTACCGTCGGCCGTCCTCCGTCTCCCGGCATTCCACCCATGGCGACTTGTTAGATAATTCCATCGAATAGAGGTGGATTCGTCGGATCGGTTCCGATCATATGATCGAGATGAATCCGCCGAACGCTTGTGAGGATCCGATGACCACATCGCCGTCCGCGGTTATCGTCTTGGAGACCATCGCCTCGGTGGAACCTCCGGGGCCTGTGCGGAAGACCTGGATGATCGACGGCCTTCCGATGCGATGGATCGCCCTCGGCACCGTTATAGTGAACATTCCTGCGACGCCGGACCATTGGGAGGACGTGAAGGACATCACATACGGCGATTCATCGGAACGCTGGGGGATCGTCGGAACATCGGCGATTCCCGCATAGACAGGAATCAGCTCCGCACAGGAGAGATGGATGTTCTTAATCGCCTTCCCACCGCCTGTCGCCATCGAAACGATGAACGCCGTCTCCGGATGATACCTCTCCATATAGACGTCCAGACTAGTATGGCGCTTCGGGATCTCGGATTTGACCTCCACCGGAATCGCACCATCGCTTCCGTCTATCAGGTAATCCACCTCGTTCTGTCCTTTCTTCCAATAGAACGCTTCCTCCAATCCGCCGCACATCATCTGACATAGGACATAGTTCTCGGTCATGGCGCCCTTGTACAGCCTATCCTCTTGAGCATCGCTCTTGACGAAGGATGCTTTCCTCCCGGACATGATCCTCATCAACCCGACATCGCAGAGGTAGACCTTGAAATCGGACGGACTGCCGACGTTCTTCAATGGAATCGAGGGCCCTTCGACCATGAGAACCCGGTATGCCAGACCGGCGTTGAGTATCCATTGAAGAGCATCCGATAGATCTTCGCTGCGACCGCCACCCTTGACCTGGGCAAACATGAACTTCCGATTCTCCTTGCCGAGCTGCATCGGTATCGAACTCCACACAGCCGTGAGCTTCGGTAGAAGCATCGGAGCATGCTTGGCGAAGTCGTCCCTGTAGTCCCTCTCGATGTTCTTCAGCTTCCGGGTGACGGCGGACTCGTTGTGGTTGGCCACCCATGAGGACACCACATCAGGCAATCCTCCGACCACGTAATACTGGCGGAGGCAGTCCTCTATCCTGACGCGGAAAGCCTCCTCCAATCCCTTCGACGGATCAATGGAACGAATCATCTCGCACAGGGAGTCTTCCCCACAGGCTTCCATGAACTCAAGGAAGGACATCGGATACATCTTCAGACGGTCCACCTTGCCCACTGGAAACGATTCGGACTCGGCCATCAATATCCCCAGGAGGGAGCCGGCGCAGATGATGTGCTGTTCCGGGATCTCCTCGCAGAAGTACTTCATCGCGGTGAGCGCACGAGGGCATGTCTGGACCTCGTCCAGAACTATGAGCGTCCTCCCGGGGACTATCCTCCTCCCTAATGCGATTCCGATATTCGTGATGATCCTCTTCGGATCCAGATCGTCTCCGAAAAGGGGACAGAGATCCTTCCTACGCTCCAGATCCAGATACGCCAGTGAATCGAACTCCCGATTCCCGAACTCCTTGAGTATGTACGTCTTGCCGCATTGACGCACACCTTCCAGGATCAGCGGCTTGCGATCCGATCTGTTCTTCCAGTCCAGGAGGTCCGCGTAGATCCTGCGCTTCATAATGGATGAATGTGTTTCATGTATTTATCCTTTCAAAAATTGTAAATTCTGCATTTTTTTACAACAAATTCGACATTGTTACATCATGATTGATTTCGTTTTTCAATACTATTATTTAAATCATAGATGTGTTAATTTTAAAAACTACATTATTTTTGTAACTCTAGTATCATTATTGCATTTCCGTCATCCGTGAATCCATTATGGATTTTACGATTGTAAAATAGCAATCATATATTATCGACCTCGAAACGGCTTTAACCCAAGATACCATCCGGAACACCATGGAGAAGAACACCCGGAAGAAGGCAGAAGTCGCTGTCATAGCCGTCATCCTGATCCTTCTGTTCGTTTCCATACCTGCAATGTATCTTATGGCAGGGGTTCCGCTCATGGCGATAGCCGTGACGACGGTGATCTACATCGCACTGGCCGCAGGAATCGCCTACTATTCGCACCAGAGAATGACCGAGATAGAAGAGGGATTGGAAGATGCTGTTGACAACTACCGAGAACATCCCCGGCAAGACCTACGAGATAATCGGGATCGCCAAGGGAAGCATGATCCAGAGCAAGAACATCGGACGCGACATCGGCCAGGGCCTGAAATCCGTCGTAGGAGGAGAGCTCAAGACCTATGTCGAAATGATGAACGAATCCCGCTCCATCGCCACCCAGAGGATGGTGGAGGATGCGGAGAGGATGGGTGCGGATGCCGTCGTGATGATGCGCTACTCGACATCCGGCATAATGGCCGGCGCCGCCGAGGTCATGGCCTACGGCACCGCCGTGAGATACGTCCGAAACCTTCTGAACCGATGTCGGGGGCGTTCGCCCCCTTCATCTTCACTTCCTGGAAGACAGCTCCTCCTCTATCCCTTCCACATCGTCCTTGACCTGCCCGTCGAAGCTGTCGGTCTCGGCCTTGATCTCCTCCGGCTTAGGAATAGGTCCGAGGACGTCGTCGGCCTTTCCTACCGCCTTCTCGAGATCGGACATGTCGGACACGGGGCGATCGGGCACCCTGGATGCGGATCCGACATAGTCGGAGATGCCGTCGACGAGACGGGTGAGCTCCATCGGGAAGAATATCTTGGACGAATCCCCCTCTCCGACCTTCTGGAGAGTCTGCATGGACAGGACGGACATGGCCTTGGAATCCATGGTGGCGGCTCCCACGGAGAGGATCCTCAGCTTCTGGGCCTCTCCCTGTCCCTCCAGTATGGTGGCGAGCCTGCGGCCCTCTGCCTCGAGGATCATGGACTGCCTGGTTCCCTCGGCTGCGAGGATCATGGACTTCTTCTTTCCTTCGGCCTCGAGGATGGCGGCCCTCTTCTGACCGTCCGCCTCCAGGATGGCGGCGCGCCTCTTCCTCTCGGCCGAGGTCTGCTCCTCCATGGAGTCCTTGACCTTCTTGGCGGGATCGACCTCCTTGATCTCCACGGCCTCGATCTTGACACCCCACTTGTCGGTGTTCTCGTCGAGGATGTCCCTGAGAGAGACGTTGATCCTCTCTCTGGAGGACAGGATCTGATCCAGCTCCATCTCTCCGATGATCGATCTGAGAGTGGTCTGAGCGAGATTGACCGTGGCGATGCGATAGTCGGTGACCTCGAAGAACGCGCTCTTCGGATCGGTGACCTTGATGTAGATTATGGCGTCCACTCCGACAGGGGAGTTGTCCTTGGTGATGACCTCCTGCTTGGGAACGTCGAGGACCTCCGTGCGCAGATCGAGCTTCACAACCTCGTTTATCAGGGGACAGACGAAGTTCAGACCCTGGTTCAGGACCCTCACGAACTTCCCGAGCCTCATGTAGATGCCCTGCTCGTAGGGCTGAACGATCTTCACCCCGCTGAGCAGGACGAATATCACCGCGGCCGCCAGGACGACCGCCACTATAAGGAACGTCTCTTCCATGCTCTCGACCTCAGTCCTGCAGCTTCCTGACGTGGACGTGCACGCCTTCGCTGCTGTCGACCACGACCCTCTCTCCGACCTCCACGGGCTCGTCCGATACGGCGGACCAGATGTCCGGGCCGATCTTGACCTTGCCCCTCATGCTTCCGGGCTCTGTGGGGACGATCACCGCACCTTCGCGGCCGACCAGGGAATCCGCCACCGTGGTGGACGGCGGGACCGGCTTCGCAAGACGGGAGTACGCGCGGATGGTGACGAGGGTCACCGGAACGGCTACGACCACCGCCACGACAGGCGATATCCATGTCATGAGGACGTCGGGGAACGCCGCCCCTATGAGTCCGATGACGATCAGAACCGCTCCCGGGATCAGCATGAACGCTCCGGGACTCAGCGCCTCGGCGATGAGGAACACCGCTCCGAGCACGATGAGGGCCATGGCGATTGAGAAAGGGTCCATGGGTCCGCATCGCATCGCGGTTAGTTAACC
>DATC01000037.1:387-917 GCA_002504495.1 Methanomassiliicoccaceae archaeon UBA537 | reverse complement strand
GGATCGGTGCTTCGCATCCTCGACATAGGACGCGTCGATCTTCTTCCTCTGCCTTCCGCCGGTCTTCTTGAGCTTCCCCTGGTTGATGGCCCAGTCGAAGTTCTTCTGCTCCGGGGGGCTGACGAGCACCCTCTCCCCCTTGGCGTACTTCCTTCCGGTGGCCCAGTTCGTGAACGGAGATAGAACACGGTACTCGTCGGCGTCCATGACTATCTCGCGGACGTTGGGCCTGCCCTTCATCGCGGAGTAGGTTCCGGCGAACTCCTTCGCGGAACCGTCCTTGATCTCGACCACCTTGGTGCAGACCGTATCGAGGAAGTACCTGTCGTGGGTGACTGTTATGACGGTCCCGTCGTACTCGTTGAGGGCCTCCTCGACGGCGTGCTTGGCGGGGATGTCCAGATAGTTCGTGGGCTCGTCCAGGACGAGGAGGTTCGTGGCATCCATCAGGAGGGTGCACAGGGCCACTCTGGCCCTCTGTCCGCCGGAGAGCGTGGACAGGGGACGGTCCACATCGTTCCCGAACAGCA
>DATC01000037.1:0-337 GCA_002504495.1 Methanomassiliicoccaceae archaeon UBA537 | reverse complement strand
TCGGCCCGCCTGTCCTTCCCCACGATGAGAAGGAGCTGCTCCTCCGCAGTGAGCTTCGGATCGAGCATGTCGTGGTGCTGCGAGTAGTAGCCTATCTTCGCCCCCGGAGCGATCCAAAGATCCCCGGTGCACGGGATCTCCCCCAGCAGAGCCTTCACCAGGGTGGACTTCCCCTCGCCGTTGGCTCCGAAGATGCCCACCTTCTCGCCCTTCTGTATATCGAGGTCCACATGGGACAGGATCGTCCTGCCGCCGAGGTCGATGCGGAGATCCTTCGCTATGAGCATGTTCTTCCCCGATTTCGGAGCGGACTGGATGCGGACCGTGATCTCCTGCG
>DATC01000057.1:2883-3023 GCA_002504495.1 Methanomassiliicoccaceae archaeon UBA537 | reverse complement strand
CTTCAGCATGTCGGGCACGTCCTCCATCGCATCGGTCATCACGGGGGATCCCCCGGCGCAGATGCAGATGTTCGCGCAGTCGTTGACTGTGACGTAGTTGGTGATGTGATGGACCAGCGGAACCGCGGCCCTGACCTCTG
>DATC01000057.1:0-2817 GCA_002504495.1 Methanomassiliicoccaceae archaeon UBA537 | reverse complement strand
TGGAAGGAAAGTACTTACCCTCGTCGGGACGGGCCTGTTTAGATGACGTACTGTTATAAAATAAGACTACATATTAACAACTAAGAATCTTAAAACAGTACGCACCCCAAAGTCAGCATAATAGTGCCGGTTCTGAACGGAGAGCAGTTCATAGAGCACATCACGGGATACATCCGGGCTCAGACCTTCGGGTCCTATGAAGCGCTCATCATCGTCTCATCGAAATCGACGGACGATACGCTGACCCTGGCGACTGCGGCTATGGATAGGGATCCGTGCCTCCGTGTCATCGTCTATGAAGACACCGGGGCGCTGGGAGGATCGAAGAACATGGGCATCGACTCGGCGATCGGAAAGTACCTGTGGTTCCTGGACGTCGACGACGTTCCGTCGCTCCGCTTCCTGGAGGAGATGGTACGCATAAAGGAGGAGCACGGCGCCGATCTGGTCGGATGCAACTTCGTATACTCCGGCGACCGTCTGCCTATCCCTGATTACGAGGGGGATTTCAAAGTGAAGGTGTTCGACGGTCCGGAGGCCCTTAGGGCCAGGGCCACGGAGCGCTTCCCGGTGACATCCTGGTCCATGCTCTACGATGCGGAGATGATCCGTCGCAACGGACTGAGGTTCCCCGACGGGATATGCGAGGACATAGGGTTCACGTACTCCGTCCTCGGCAGGTCGCGGACCGTATGCTACTACGAGAAGCCTCTGTACAAGTACGTCATAACTCCGACATCGGTCACCCGTTCGAGGATGAACCGCGACATGCGGGGTCAAGCGGAGATCGGACGCTACGATCGTCTCGAGACGATGTTCGAGGACCAGTTCCTGCGTCGCAGGTTCGCTCTTCTCCGCGTCAGGTCGGCCGTGCACATGTCCGTCGGAGGATTCCTGAGATACATCCGTAGCGACAGGTGCGTGGATATGGTGCTCCGCACCCCGTCCTTCGAGGGATTTCTCGTCCTTGCGATGCCTCTCGTATATTTCGTCTGCATCAGGCTGTTCTTCCTGTCGTTCTACTACAGGCCGGGACGTGCGTTCACCGGCGGCTTCTTCAGGAGGTGCCGATTCTGACCGCAAGCGGGGGGTCGGGAAGAATGTCGTTCTGGACTTCCTGGAACAGGACGGTTCGTCCAGGCGCTTCTATAATCCCGAAGTCTGCCAGCGGAGCATAAGCTCCTCCTTCGCGGACGGCGATTTGGATGAGATCAACGGTGCGCTCTATGCGCTGGAGGCCGTTCTCAGGACCACTTCTCTCAGTATCTGCGAGATCAGGATCATCGTATGCCTCGTGATCTACGGAGGATTGACGCACATGGATCTCCAGGAGCTCACGGGCATGAAGCAGTCCGCGGTGTCCCGTGCGATCACCCGTCTATCGAAGAAGAAGCTCGTGTACTCGCGCATCGGGAAGAAGTACGAGGTGGGGCGCCCCTACCAGCTGGTGGCATTGAACTTCGACATCGACGATTTCCTCGATCGCGTGGAGAGCATCGCCACATCGGGATTGGACGGATTGGGGTACCTCAAGAGCCTCAGAACGGAGCAGGACGGCGACGGAGATTAGGTCGCCACAGGGGATTAAGGAGATTGTGTCAATGGGTTTCATCGAATGCGCCATGGCGGCTACGGAGCACGGTACCGACGTCGAAGGAAGAGGAGCAAGAGTCTGCATCTTCGCGGACGGCGATGCGATTGTGGCTGGCGAGGTGGTGACGAACTATGCAGACGGATGCTGCGACGTCCCGATTGACGTCGTTTCGGATTCCAGGGTCCCGGGGTGGATAGGGTCGGATACCGATTGCATCCTCCTGTCCTGCACGGGAGAGTCCGGAGATCTGGTCCGCGTGTACGACGGTCTAAGACGGAGAGGATGCCGCGTCTTCTGCATATCTCCGGACGGGTGGCTGTTAGAGAGATGCAGGAGGGACGGGATCCGTCCCGTGACCATGCCTTCGGATCTCCGCATGGCGGAGGGCATCGGCGCCGCACTGGGCGCATTGTGCCGCATGGTCCAGGACCTCGGGGTCTGCGATGCCTGCGACCGTCTGAGGTCCGTGCTGTCCTCTTTCGAGGACGACGGTCCGGACAGGGCGGAAGGGATAGCGGATTCCCTCAGGTCGAAGGTCCCCTCGTTCTACAGCCAATCCAGCATAAGCGCATGCTCCAACTACTGGAAGAGGGCCTTCAACAGGGTCGCCGGCGGTCCCGCCTTCCATGGCGAGCTGCCGGAGTTCGACCACAACGAGCTTGTAGGGTGGGCGGACCCCAACGACCATGCGAAGGACCTTCTCGCAGTCGCGTTCGACGGAGGAGGAGACGAGCTGACGTCCAGTCTCTCCGCATTGATGAGCGACGTTCTCGACATCAACGGCCGCGAGGTCCTCACCGTCGCGGTGAAGGGGAGCGATCCCATGGAGGAGAACATCGACGGCATAGTCCTGGGCGAGAGGGTGATGGCCGTCATCGCCGGAGAGGGTGGAATGCCATGACGGTGATACGTCCGACAGGCGAGCAGCTCGGCGGATTCATAGATGATCTGGAGGCCGCGCTCTGCTATGAGTCGGCTCCGATGGAAGGAGTATCGGACATCATCCTTTGCGGGATGGGAGGCTCCGCCATCAGCGGAGACATCGTCGCGGACTGCTGCCGCTTCGGATCCTCCGTGCCCATCCGCGTTCTGAAGACCCCGTGCGTGCCGAATTGGGCAGGGTCGGGAACGTTGGCGATAGTATCGAGCTATTCAGGAAACACGATCGAGACTCTCGGGATGTACGACAGGCTGAAGGCCAAGGGGTGCCGCATCGTGGCGAT
>DATC01000026.1 GCA_002504495.1 Methanomassiliicoccaceae archaeon UBA537 | reverse complement strand
GAGCAGGATCGAAAGACGATCGCTCGAATGCTATCCTATGGAACCGGGCCGACTCCGCATACCCCGCGGCCATCGCCACCAGCTCCGCGATGTGCACCGTCGGCAGCCCTCCCTCCTGCCTGTCGAACATCGCCAGGCAGTTGGGGCATCCCACGACGATCAGCTCCGCCCCTTCGCACTCGGCCTCCCTCTCCAGCATCAGCGGGACCCTGACGGGAGCATTCTTCCCGCAGCATCCGAAGGTCCTGTTCACCACCTCGCAACCCATGGCCTCCAGGACCTCCCTCATCTCCTCGGAGAGCTCCTCGGCGGAGCATCCGGGCTCCATGCCGACGGCGATCCTCCTGGAGAACCTGGGAAGACGGTCGATGTTCTCATGGAGGAACCCTATCACATGGGATATCCCATCGCGCAGGGGCGACAGCTCTCCGCTGCATCCTGCGCACAGGGTGACGATCCTCCTGCCTTCCGCCCGGTCTATCATGCCGCGCCTGAGCCTCTCCTTCTCGCCGTCCGGCATGCCCATGAACATCACCGGATGGAGGCAGCACATCTCTCCCGGGAGCCTCGATGCGCGGTATCCGAGGGCCTGCATCATCCTCGATGCTGCATACTCGACATACGGGACCTCGGAATCGACCACGCATCCGATCATCACGTGGACGTCGTCCCCCGTCCAGACCGGTCCGATGCATCTGTCCTCGGCGGGACGGCGGGCGAAGCCCGTCTCCAGGAAGGCCTGCGAAGGCTTCAGATCCTTCTCCGTGAACACGGCGAGCCTGATCGCCGTGAACGGATCCGTGACGGGGCATGCGCGGGAGCAGCAGCCGCAGGATATGCACTGCGACAGGTCCTGCTCCTCCCCGGACATGAACCCCATGGGATCGATGCCTCCGTGTGCGAACGACGGGCAGGCGTCGGAGCACGCCCCGCAGGAGACGCACATGCTCCTGAGCTCCTCGATGCGGTCCATCATATGCGGACCCTCTCGCCCTCGACGGGCGGACGGAGCTCCATGCGGACGCCCTGCTCCCCTGTCCTGACGATGTACGGCGTGCCTCCATGCATCCTGATCGCCTCGCACTCCTTCTCCGGACGGTCGGTGAGCGCCATCATGCACCCTCCCCCTCCGGATCCGGTGAGCTTCGCCCCATAGGAATAGGGCAGCGCCGCATTGACCAGCCTGTTCAGCTCGTCGCAGCTCACGCCCAGTATGGACAGGAGCTTGTGGTCCTCGGTCATCAGCCTGCCCAGCTCGACGCAGTCGTTCCGGCGGAGGGCCTTCCCCCCTTCCACGGTGAGCCCGGCTATGTCCTCCACGATCTCGCCGGCGAAGGCGGTCTTCTCCATGTACCTGTGGACCTTGGCCACCTGCGGTCCCGTGGGGGCCCTTATCCCCGTGTTGCCGACGACGAAGGTCATCCTCGGGACCTCTATGTCCCTGAACTCCCACCTGCGGCCATTCCTCTCCACGTCCCACAGATGCCTTCCGGACCCGGGCATGTTGACGGCCACCCCTCCGCCGTGGACGCAGACGGACGCGTCCATGGGGCTTCCGTTGCCCTGGGCGAAGTACTCCGCGTCGTAGGCGGTCCGCATGATCTGCTCCTCGGTGGGGCGGTCCCCCTCCATCTCGGCCACTGCGAGCGCGAGCGATGCGCTCAGCGCAGCGGAGGATCCCATCCCCGCCCCCACGGGTATCGTGGTGGCGGTGGCGACGTCCATGGCGTGCTTCAGGTCCCTGGTTATATGACGGATGTGGGGCTGGCGCCTGAAGTCCAGGCGCTCCCCGTTCATCGTGTTCCATTGGGACCTTCTCACGGAGACGGTCATCCTGAGGTCCGTGGCCAGCGTTATGGCGGGCTTCCCGTAGACAACGGAATGCTCCCCGAGGATCACCAGCTTCCCGGGCGCCGAGGCCGTCTTCCATTCGGATCTCATCGGTTCAGCCCGTATCTTCTCCGCGCCTCCGTCACAGCGTCGTCCGGATTGCGTCCGTCGAGCTTCGGCTGCGCTATGGTCCACCAGTAGTCCTCCATGTCGGAGAGCCTGCGGTCGAAATCCTCCTCGGACTCCCCCTCGTTCCTCTCCACCGTGCGGAGGGCCTCGAAGAGCTCGCCCATGAGGTCGACCTCGAACCTCTTGTCCACGAGGGCCATCCCGATGTAGTAGTCCAGGCACTCGCAGATCTCGTCGCGGAGATCGGCATCGACGGCCTCCATGACCATGTCCAGGACGCTGTTGGCGGTCATCTTGAAGATGAGCGCCTCCCTCGCCTCCTTGGGAAGCTCGGGGTCCTTGTCTATGCTCTCGATCATCTCCTTGGAGATCAGATCGCTGATGGCGGAGGTCCTGTTGGGGTTCCTTCCGAAGGTCTTCTCCATGTGCTCCTCTGCGGGGTCCTTCTCGGGCTCCCCTCCGAACAGCGCCGCGTTGGGGTCGAATTCGTCGGTCATGATATCACGATAGCCGGGACATCACGTCCGACAATATGTCCATTCCCTTCGAGATCTTCTCCTCGTCCGCAGCATAGGAGAACCTCAGGTGCCCCTCGCCGTAGGATCCGAAAGCGGATCCGGGGGTGCAGATCAGGCCTGCGCGGGCCAGCTCGTTGGCCAGCTCCTGGGACGGGATGTCCGCGTCGTAGGACGGGAAGGCGTAGAACGCGCCGCGGGGAGGCTCGATATGCATCCCCGGGATCCCGTTCAGCCTGGAGCAGATCAGGTCCCTGCGCCTCTTGAACACCGCCCTGGCCTCCTCCAGATAGGAGTCTATGCCTGGAAGGGCGTTCAGGACCCCGTGCATGGCGGGGGTGTTCGGACAGGCGCAGACGTGGTACTGCATCTTGATCAGCGGATCCATCATCTCGTCGTTGGCGAACACGAATCCGAGCCTCCAGCCGGTGACCGCCATCATCTTGGAGAATCCGTTGACCACCACGGCGCACTCGGGACTGTCCATGAACGACACGTGCTCCCCCTCGTAGACGAAGCCGCAGTAGACCTCGTCGCTCAGGATCGTCAGATCGTGCTCCCAGGCGAGATCCACCAGGGCGTCCTTGGTCTCCTGCGTCATGACGCCTCCCGTGGGATTGGAAGGGGTGTTCACGACGATCATCGTCGTCTTCGGGGTTATCTTCGACTCTATGTCCGCGATATCCGGCTGGAAGTCGCCGTCGGTGAGCCTGTACTCCACCGGGACCCCTCCGGCCAGCCTCACGTGCGGGGAGTAGATCACGAATCCCGGGCTGGGGACGAGGACCTCGTCCCCGGGATCTATCATCGCCTGGGTGACCTCCAGCAGCGCCGTGGAGCCGCTGGGCGTGACCATGATGTTCCTGCCCTGCATCTCCCCGTATCTGGAGAAGTACGCCGCTATGGCGTCCCTGAGCTCGGGGAGGCCCGCTGTGGGGCCGTACCTGTTGCATCCCGAGCGGGCGGCGTCGCACATCCCGTCTATCGCGGCCTGAGGCGGAGCGAGATCGGGCTCTCCCAGGCCGAGGTTGATCGATCCGGGACCGGCGAGGTCGAACATCTTCCTGATGCCCGACATCGGAATCCCGTCTATCCTTCTGGAGGACTTCATGGCGGACCCCTACGCCCGACGGGGATTAAAGTAATCGGTCGGATGATTAACGGCGTTGATGACCATCCATGGGCAACAGACGATGTGCCAGCCTGCCGATCCGGGACCGGAGGCGCGACGATCGCCCGATGGACGGGATTATATACGGACGAGACGTCGTCGCGATG
This sequence comes from Methanomassiliicoccaceae archaeon UBA537, assembly GCA_002504495.1. Taxonomy (GTDB): domain Archaea; phylum Thermoplasmatota; class Thermoplasmata; order Methanomassiliicoccales; family Methanomethylophilaceae; genus Methanoprimaticola. The sequence goes on along the minus strand of DATC01000026.1, from coordinate 571 downwards.
ATGGGCATGGAGTCCGGGAAGAGGTCTATCGAGAGGCACAGGAGCTCGTTCGACGCATCCGTCGACGAGGGCACCTTCGGAGACTACGAGGTCTTCGGCATCAGCGCTTCCGACGACCGTTCCCCCGAGTACGAAATATTCATCGTCGCCACTCCGCGTGGCCTCCGAGGTCCGCGACCCGTTTTCAACATCCTCCGCATTCTCCCTTTCAACAGGACCTCTACGGTCCGATGGAGGACGTTCCATGTCGAGAAGAAGGAAGAAGGACGGCACGCGCACGGACGGCGGCTACAAAACGAAGAAGATGGAGAAGAGACTCGTGCAAGTCGGGGATGAAGACTTCTCCCTGCGTCTCGAGGAATACTCCGTCCTGTCGGGGCCGTCTCGCGAGGAGGCGCTCGCCAGAGCGGAGATGCAGGCACGCGTGGACTGCGGATTCGCCTCGTACATGTGCCTCCTCCACTACTGCAGCCCGTACTTCGACCACGATCCGGACGAGGCCGCGAGATGGGCCCTTATAGGCACCGAGAACAGGGATTCGGGGTCCGCGGACTGGCTTCTCTACCTGCTT
>DATC01000077.1:1688-6031 GCA_002504495.1 Methanomassiliicoccaceae archaeon UBA537 | reverse complement strand
GATACCCGGGAAGATTCATGAAAGGGATCTACCTGGAGGAGAAGAACAAGATAGAGTGGGAGCTGATGGAACCTTCTGGAAAGCTGCCCCCTATGAACGACCTGCATCATGTCGAAGCCGTCCTGCCGGAGCCGCTGTGCTTCTCGTGCAGGGAGGTCGAGCTTCTCATGGATCCCAGAGCGTGCGGTCTGAAACCGGGCTATTACGCCAAGGACATGTGGGACGGCAAGGTGCCCAGATCCGATTGGGATGATGTGAGGAGTATCAAATGCAGACCCTTCGGGTATCACAGGCCCTGCGATGCCTGCCCTTGCTATAAGGAGATCAGAGCGAGAATCGAGGGAGAGAAGGAGGGAGAGGAATGAACGAAGAGGAGTACGTCCGTACGAAGAAGCACCTCGGAGCGCTGGCGGTCGAGGATGCGTTCGAGCACCTGTCCGAGGGGGAGACCCTCTGGGCGCCGTGCATCGGCACCGAGTACCGCCTCAACGACTGGGGCGACGTCCTGGGACGCATGAGGAGCCCCGACGGAACGTGGTCCGAGTGGACCGTGAGGGACTGCATGAGCACTGTCCTGGTGAAGGTGCCCGCGGTCCCGAGGCCCCTGTGCGCCACATGCAGGCGCACCGCGCATGAGGCAGGGTCCCCGGAGTACTCCTGCGGAAGAGAGGGCGAGGACGGCATGCAGTACGTCGAGGCGATCGCGTGCGACGTGTACGGAGGCACCCACAGGGCGCTGGACAAGTGCGACTGGTACGTGAAGGACGACAGGAAGGCGAAGGAATCGGATAGGAAGGAATCGAAGAGAAAGGAGATGAGGATATGAGCGGAGAGGACAGGAAGGACGAGTACAGGATAGAGCAGGAGACGAACCCCATGACGGAGCTCCGCGATACTCTGAAGCAGAGGATGGAGGAGCTGAAGAACGAGCTGTGCAAACCCGACGTGCCGATAGGCGAGACCATGGCGGAGATCGCCACGCTCACGGGGGCCATGCACTACCTCGGCAGCCTCGTCTCGGACATGGAGGACCTGCAGAAGCTGGACCTCTACGACGCTCTGAGCAGGGAAGGCTGGGATGCGTGGCGCAGGAAGCTGGAGGTCTATATGGACGACCTGAAGGTCCTGCACGGCGACCTGGCCGATATCCTCGTGGACATGGACAGGAGGTATTTCGGAAAGGACGGAGAGGACGACGGAGAGAAGGAGGGAGAGGAATGAGCGTGATGAGACACATGATCGATTACGACCTGGGGCCGATGACGCGTTCAGTATCGTTCACACCTCAGGGTGTGTTCCATGTACTGTTCCGCGAGGACGAGGTCATCATCGGCGACGGGATATATGCTATGGACAAGGAGAAGCTTACAGTGTCCTGTATAGGCGGCATCGAGGATGAGGACGTGACCAGGACGCTCAATGCCATGATAAGGATCAAGCAGATGGTCCTTCCTCCTGCGAAGTGTAATTCGGAGAGTAGTAAGAAGGAGTATGCCAGACTCAGGATGGAACTCATCGATAAGGCGCACGCCCGCGGAGAGAAGGAGGAGTCCGAATGACTGCCATCGGAGGATACGCGCTGAGGAACCTGTGCAGGGTGCTGAGCCTGTTCCAGGACGAGGTCAGGATGGACCACCCCGTCGTCGTGGACAAGGCGCACGTGATGATCTGCATCGTCGAGCCGACGCCCATGTTCGGGGTGGAGTGCACGCACGGTCTGAATGTCAAGGATATACTGAAGATGAAGCTGGAGGACGAGAAGTTCGAGGCCTCGGTCGAAGGCGACAGGTACGTCCTCTCCAACCCGGACCGCGAGTACTCGTTCCATCTGCTGGACGAAGAGGGGCTCCCCAGGCCGAAGCCTCCCGTGTTCGACACGACCGCCGTCATAGAGACCGACTCCAGGACCCTGCAGAGGGCCGCGGAGAAGTGCAGTCTGATCAGCGACCACTGCGTCATCGCGAACGGGAGGATGAGCGCGGAGGGCGTCGATACCGAGGTCTCCGTCGTGCTCGGCGCCGACGACGGCACCGGGTGCAGGACCATGATGCCTCTCGACTATCTGCTGAAGGTGTCGAAGGTCATGATCGGCAAGGCGAGGCTGGAGTTCAGCGCGGATACTCCTCTGAAGATCGGGTGGTCCGACGGAGGATACGGGTATACCGTCATGATAGCACCCAGGATCGAGAACAAGGAGGGGAAGGAATGAAGTGCGAGACATGCGGCTCGGAGCTGAAGGAGTGCACCATCTCCGGTCTGACCTCCGACGGTCCCGAGAAGTACCTCGTGTGCAAGGAGTGCGGGCATGTCGTCCTGAAGAAGGAGGAAGAGGAATGAGATTCGAATACTGCTGCAGGGAGATGAAGGAGTTCATAGACGACTATGCGACCGTCTGCGACGACGGCACGCTGAACTGCGAGGGGTGGACCTACAGGTTCTGCCCCTTCTGCGGGGAGAAGGTGGAGATGACGAGCTACATCCACGGGGAGGCATCCGAATGAGGCTCTACAAGTGCGACAGGTGCGGATGCGTCTTCGACAGCATCGAGCGGTCCAAGCTGGAGCTGACGGGCGACGAGACCCGCGAGGCGGACCTCTGCACCTCGTGCAGGGTGGACTTCGTCAGATGGCTCAACGGAGACTCCAGAGGGATGAGCTCCGTTCATGCGCTGGAAGTCATCAGGAAGCTGAGGGATGAGATGGATACCGTGGAGAACATCCCCGACTACGGTCGCAAGGACAGGGCGGAGTTCAAATTCGGCTATCGCAACGGATGTCTGAAGGCGATAGAACTCCTGGAGGATGGATCCTCCGAGGCCGTCACCGGGTCCGCGGAGTCGCTCCTCGCGCCTCCCGGCACCTTCGAGTGGGTCCTCGCCAGAGTCCGCCAAGGTGCTCCCTGGGAGCAGTTCCGCCGTGCGGGTTGGAGGAAGGACCGCCATGCGATTCGGAGCGAATCCTGTTGCGGGCCGTCGCTGATGGTCGCATCCAGTGACAAACTCATCGAACCTTTCAGGATGACGAGCACGGACATCCTCGCCACGGACTGGGAGGAGATCCCGAAGGAGGAGTGCGAATGAGATTCGTCGCCATCGACGGGATCGCCACGATGGTCCCGAAATGCATGGTCGGGGACTGTCCCGTCAGGAGTCTGTACTCGTGCAGGCATCCTCTGTTCAGGGGCAAGGACCGCGCCGTGTCCAGGGACGGCACGTGGAAGGTCTTCCCTGAGGGATGCCCCCTGAGGGACATGGAGGGCTGGGAGGATGCCTTCGCGGGCGTTCTGGTGAGGGGGACATCGGAATGATGAGGGCCGTCAGAGTCACCCTCTCCACGGGCGAGGTCCTGGAGAAGGACATGGACGCCCGCGAGGTCGTCGACCTCCGGAGGTCCGTGGAGGAGCCGACCATGGTCCTGTGGCGCTCCGCCGAGGACGGCCGGAGCAGGGAGGTCCGCATCAGCTCCGCACACATCGTCAAGATCGAAGAGGTGTGGCCATGACCGCTCTGGAGATCACCTACGAGGACGGCCTGAGGCTGTCGGAGCTGAGCGGCGCCATGGAGAGTCTGAGATACGAGCTGGGGCATATCATCCAGGTGAATCTGCCTGCGCTCATCATGATCTCCCTCGCCGCCGGTTTGATCTGTGCGATGATCTGGTTGATGTTCTACCCATCGAAGCCGGGATTCCCGGAGAGATTCGACTTCGAGGAGCAGGCGATGGCCTATCGGAGTCGCATCTACACCTATAAGGTCCTGAGCAATCCTGTGCATATGCACAAGGTGAACGGCATCGTCCAGACCACCCAGGAAAGGATAGAGGTCGAATGGAGGGTGAGGTCATGGGTGCCTGCGGTCTGCATCCTGACCTTCGTTCTGCTCTACCTGGTGATGCTCTCGGTATTCTACATCTATCTCCAGGCGGACATCGAGATGCAGATGGCGAGTACGCAGGCGCAGATCGACGCCATCATGGCGAAGTACGGAGGCGGAGCATGACCGCCGTATACGGCTTCCAGGCGAGGGACTACCTCACCTGCTACTCCTGCTGGAATCTGGAGCTGCAGGGCCTCCGCATGTGGTGCAGAGGCAACCGCAGGGAGATCGCATGGGACCCGAGGAGATTCGGATGCGCCATCTACGGCGCAGGAGACAGGAGGAACGAGGAGTGAACATGGATACAGGTGATGATAGGATGATGAAGGATGACGGGACAGAGGGATTCAAGGCTCTGATGAACGGAGCGTTCATATGCTTGGATAAGGAGATCGACGCTCTCGTCGACGAGGTCGGACCGAAGCTGTTCGGGATGGCGGTGGAGATGTATGAGATGGACCTCCGCGGC
>DATC01000077.1:615-1660 GCA_002504495.1 Methanomassiliicoccaceae archaeon UBA537 | reverse complement strand
GCCTGGAGAGGCGCATAGCGGGCTTCTATGGGTTCTCCGGCTCCGATGACAGCACATGGGACGGTTGGACCGATATCCTGTCCTCCGCGGCCCTGGAGATATTCGACGATATCCGCAGGACCGCCCTGAGGATGAAGGTCGGAGCGGAATGAAGGTCACCCTGCTCCGTCTGGACGGGCTGGACGCCGCTATGATCGCCGCCTCCTGCTGCGTCTCTTCCGAGATGCCCACGGAACCCAAGCCCGCGGGACTGCTCAGGGCGGTGCGCTCGGGCCATCTCTCGGTGCTGGAGCATGCCGTGGCGACGTTCGCCGTGGAGGGCATCTCCCGCGTTTGCTCGCACCAGCTCGTGAGGCACCGCCTCGCATCCTACTCCATGGCTAGCCAGAGATATGTGAATATGGAGGACTTCGAGTACGTCATGCCCGAGACCATCGAGGAGGGTGAGGTGTCGTTCACGAAGGAGGTGCGCGGGGAGACCGTGGAGGCGTCCGAGGACTTCGCTCATGAGTACCGGGAGTACATGTCCTATGCGCAGTCGCTGTACAGCGACATGGTCGCCGCGGGCATCCCCGAGGAGGATGCGAGGTACGTGCTGCCCAATGCATGTTGCACGAACATCGTTGTGACGATGAACGCCCGTGAGCTAGGTACGTTCTTCCGGTATAGGCTATGCGATAGGGCACAATGGGAAATAAGGGAACTTGCGCAGAGGATGTACGATCTGTGCATGGAGATCTCTCCTGAGATATTCGGGATGATGGGCCCCAACTGCAAGGTCCTCGGATACTGCCCCGAGGCCAAGGGATGCGGAAGGGTTCCGAGGAGGGAGCAACGATGGAGGTATCCCACCTCTCTCCTAAGCAGAAGACCCTCCTCGCCATGGACAAGCGTCTGAAGATAGCGAAGCTCGTGGGCGCCAATCCGGAGGGCATGACCGTATCGGAGGTGGTCGCGAAGCTGGACATGACGGAGGCTCAGGTGAAGTACGCGATGAACAATCTGATCTCCTTGGGCGAGGTGGAGGTCGTGTACCGCAGGACCG
>DATC01000077.1:414-557 GCA_002504495.1 Methanomassiliicoccaceae archaeon UBA537 | reverse complement strand
GACAATCCCGACGGGCTGACGATAGGCGACGTGACCGCCTGGACGGGTCTCACCAGGGAGCAGGCCGTCACGGTGCTGGACTCCATGAGATGCCACGGCGAAGCGACGGAGACATATCGGAAGGTGAAGGAATGATAAGCGAG
>DATC01000077.1:0-370 GCA_002504495.1 Methanomassiliicoccaceae archaeon UBA537 | reverse complement strand
CCCGCAGGAGGAATCGGGGAGATGCGGGCTACGATGTATGCATGCCCGAGGATGCGCACCTGGAACCGGGAGCCGTGCACGTGTTCGACACCGGGATCAGGCTGGAGGACGGGGACATCGCCGATGACGAGTTCCTCATGATGGTCCCGAGGTCCAGCATGGGCTTCAGGTACGGCATGATGTTCTCCAATACCGTCGGGATCATCGATGCCCGCTTCCGCGACACGATGAAGATGAGCATCGTCGTGCAGAAGCCCTGCGACCTCAGGAGAGGCGACCGCGTGGCGCAGCTCATCGTCTGCAGGTTCGGGACCATCCGCGGGGAGATCCCGCCCGAAGGCGAGAGGAACGGCGGCATCGGGTCCACGGG
>DATC01000038.1 GCA_002504495.1 Methanomassiliicoccaceae archaeon UBA537 | reverse complement strand
GGGTGATGGATGCCCCTTCTCCGCAGGACACGGATGCGAAGACGCGTCCGCCGACGATCCTCCTCGAGGATTCCTTGATGCGACGGCGCTGATACAGCGCGCCTTTCTTCTGCACGACGAAGACCTCTCCCTCCAGACGTCCGGTGTAGCGGTAGCATCTGTCAAGGACGATGATGTCCTCGGCCGGCTTGGCGAACAGCCGCCGACCGTCGATCAGGATCTCCAGGTCCCCGAACGGATCGGCGCCCACGTCGGTCAATCTGATTTCGCGGCATCTGGTCAGGCGCATCCTGTTCATGATGCGGCCGTCCAGACGAGCGGTATGCACCGGTGCGCCTTCCGAGAACAATACAAGGGACAGCCCCCTGTTTGGATCGGCGGCCATGGGCGGAATACGGATGACGAAGTCGTCGCCATCAAACAACAGAGACGGCTTCTCGTCCAGGAACTGGCCGTCCTCCAGGGCGGGCATCGATTCGCGGACGGAGTGTTCAGTCGTCCTCCGCCGCCTTTCCATCTGCTCCCTGTATTCCGATTCCAGCAGCCCGTCGCGACGCAGCAGGTCATCGCTCGAATGCTCCCTCAGCATCGCAGACGAGTGATCCGCGAATCTGTCTATGCCGTAGAAGCCGCCTTTCCGGACATCCACCGCCGCGATCGTGACAGAGCCGATATCTCTCGTCCATGACACATCGGCGTTCTTCGAGCATACGCGGGCATCTTTGCGGTGCACGGCCAATGAGGGGCCGCGCGGACGTTCGCGACGGGGACCTCCCCCTGCAGGGAAGAACATGATGTCGGTCTGTTCCGTATCCAATACCGCGCGTCCGTCGATGCGGACGGTGATTCCGGAGAGCGGATCGAAAGAGGCGGGCAATCTGATGGCGGTAGGGTCCGACACCTTGGCGATGCCGACACGACGGCAGACAAGTCCGCGGGGTACGGTATGGGAGCCGCCCTGCTCCAGCCAGATCTCCAACGGGTCCGAGATCGTCCCGCGGTAAGACGGCAGCAGGATGAACATGGATTCCCCATCGCATGATATCGTAGGAGCGCCTTCGACGAATCCGATTTGGACCGAGGGTCTCGCGATGTTCTGGCGGATTTCTACGTGCTCCTCAGCGGATTGGTCGATGTGCGCTTCGCATTCCGATTCATCCTGAATGCCGTCTTCTTCGTTGTCTGCTTCCTCTTGTTCGCATCCGGAATCGAGATCGAATGGCTGGACGGAGAATACCTCTCTCCCGTCGATGAAGGCCCTCAGTCCTTCGAGAGGATCCATGTCCAGAAGCCCGAGGTCCAGATCTGTCCTGTATGTCACGGCTGCCCCCATACCCGGGTGGGATCCAAGCGATCCCGCCTCGACGGTGCAGGCGGGCGTTTCCAGCACCACCTTGCAGGGCTCGCCGGGAAGGCACCGGTATACGGGCATGTGCAGCAGGAATCCGCCGTCAGAACGTCTGAGGCTCGGCTCCTCCGACGGGAACGAATGGTCCTTCCATATCGAGACGGGAGGCAGCCCGGATCTCCTGTTGCCGCAACGGATTATCGCCTCTTCTCCGAGGTTCAGTCCCAGCAGCATTCCTCCGCAGATCTCCGATCTGGAGCTGACCGTGAAGCCGGTGCCCTCTAGACGCTTGTGTGCGCCTACCAGGATCTGTTCTGCATGCTTCGGGTCGTCTACTCTGATTCCCGTCTCGTCGAAGAGCATGAAGCCGTCCGCATCCGCGCGGAACGCCTCCTCTCCGTCCATCTCGAGGACGAATCCGTCTGCTACAGGAACCTTCAGGGCGCAGAGGTCCACCGCCGTAGCGGCGGTGTTGAAGGACGATTCGCGCGGGAAGACCCCCAGATCGAAGGTGCGTCTTCCCGACACGATGCGGGCTTCGCCGACGAACCCTTCGGGTCCTGTGAACGGAGGGACGGCGAGAACGATCCTTCCATCGAGCAGGAGGATGCGCGGGGGGCCGTCGAAGAACCCTACTCCTTTCGCGTGGTCGGGAGCATAGCCGCTTTCCGAAGCGCAGATCTCCGCATCCTCGCAGACGGCTCTGATGGATTCCAGGAGATATTCGATATCATCGGGCCCTTGATAGAGCGGGATCGCTTTCGTAGAACGATCGCCTCCGTTCGCAGGCTCCTCTTCGGATTCCGGCGATACGGTCTGTTCCTGAAGAGATGCGTCATTCTCCTTCGGAGGCATCGGATCGCATACGTCCTCTGCGGCATCCGTGTCGCATGCGGCGATCCCGTTCCTCATAACGGTTCCAAGGGAAACGTCCGGGCGGATTAGCGACATGCTGTCGCTGGAGGCCGCGGCTTCGCCGTTCGCGTATTCGGACCCGAGGCCGAAAGGCGGGACGGAGAACACCTCTCTGCCGTCGATGAAGATTTTCAATCCGTCGAGAGGGTCGATGCCAAGATGCTCGAGGTTCAGATCCGTTCTGTATGTCACCGCTGCTCCCAGGCCCGGGCGGGATCTCAACGAACCCGCTTCGACGGCGGATTCTGGAGTTACCAGGACGACGTTGCAGGATTCGCCGGGCAGGCACCGGTATGCCGGCAGGTGAAGCATGAAACCTCCCTTCGATTGCCTGACGGCCGGTTCCTCCGATATGAAGGAGTGATCCTTCCATATCGAGACGGGAGGCGAGTCGGATACTCTGTCTCTGAAACGGAGCATCGCCTCTTCTTCGATGCTCAGTCCTAGTAGCGTTCCTCCGCAGATCTCCGATCTCGAGATCACTGTGAAACCGATGCCTTCTATGCGCTTGCGAGAGCCTACCAGAACCTGCGCCGCATCCTCCGTACGGTCTGCTCTGGCCCCGGCATCGTCGAAGAGCACGAATCCGTCGGCCTCCATGCGGTACGCCACCGTTTCGTCTATCTCCAGCGTGAATCCATCAGCTATCGGGATGTCCAGGGCTCCGAGGTCTATCGCCGTAGCGGCGGTGTTGAAGGACGATTCGCGCGGAAGGATTCCGAGGTCGAATGTGCGTTTCGGCGATATGATGCGGGCCTCTCCGGTGAAGCCTTTCGGTCCTGTGAACGGAGGGACTGCGAGAACGATCCTCCCGTCGAGCAGGAGCATGCGCGGAGGATCATCGAAGAATCCGATCCCTCCATCGTAGTCGGGAGAGTATGCTCTATCCGAATCGCATGCATTCGTCTCCTCGTAGGCGGTTTTTATGGATTCGAGGAGCTGCGCCATATCGTCCGATTCCCGGTAGGATGGTGCATCCGCCATCATGTCGTCTTCGTCCGCAGGCTCCCCATCGGGTTCCGGCGGCATGATCCGTTCCTGTATGGATGCGGGGCTCTCTTCCGGAGGCACGGGCCGGAGCATGTCATCGGAGGGAACGTGATCCGCGTCTTTGCCGCAGGGGAAGATTTCGTTCCTCAGAACCGTGTCCTGAGGAACGTTCAGACGAAGGAACGACAGGCCGTCGCGGACGACCGAAGCCACTTCGATGCAGCGTTCGGAGTGACGGAATGCATCTTTGCGAAACAGTATCCACAGATCTCCGGTGCGTTCATCGTCGACGATTCCCGACGAATCGAAAACCAGAACATCTGATCTATCGACGTTCATTACCGGTTCCGAGTCTATCGTCACGGAGAATCCGTCCAGTAGACGGTCGCCCAGGGCTTCGATGTTGAATACGGCGGGGTTGCATGCCGAGGCACGCATCTTGGGGCGCGACTCCATCCTTCCCAGTACCACGGTCTCCCCCGAAGAGGTCTCGATGGAGACCATGCCTGCGTCTCCGTTCATGCATCTGTACTCTGGTATCCTGAGCAGCGGATAGCCGCGTTCCACCATCAGAACAGGAGCACCTTTCAGGAATCCGCGATCAGGCAGATGCATGACGCGTTCTCCTTCAGCCGTCTCCATGCGCTGAACCGAGAACCAGGAGTCCGATCCTTCTCTGTCCAGGGACACGAATCCTGTTCCGTCCGGACGGTATTCGGTTTCCGTCCGTATGTGCGATGCCATGATGCGGTTCCCGCTGGATATCACGATCTCGGTGCATTCCCTTTGGTCGTCGGTCCTACGGCCTTCCGCATCGAACATGATGAATTCCTTGGTGCGGTTCCTGTACACCACGGTTTCGTCGATGGCTATATCGAACCGTCCGAGGGGATCGAGACCGGCGTTGTACAGATCCAGGAGCAGCTTCCGGGTGATCAGCTTGTCATCCCCCGTTTTCATCCTCGAGAGGACGCGGCTGACCGATCCTTCTCTGACAGTGAGCACGAATTCGTCGCCCACATAGCCCCAGAACGATGGAAGGAAGAGGTAAACAGATGAGCCGGAGAGGAAGAGAGACGGCGCGCATCCGATGAAGCTGCGTCCAGATTCGAACATCGGTCCGTCGTATACTCCGGGCGTCCGATCGAACGAAAGGGGATTCCTGTCGTTCAGATCTATCCGTCTGTCGAACAGCTCCAACGCCTTCGTCAATACATCCGCATCTTCGCATACGAATGGTTCGTCATCCGCGGCATCGGATGATCCCTTTCCATCTGTTCCGGAGCATTCCGTGTTTTCGCCGCTTCCGGGAGGTTCCGTCGCATCCGCACGTTCCTGGATCGTGCTCTCATCCGCATCTTCCGGTGCGGGGGCCTGTTCCGGTGGATTCTCCTCACATCCGGTTTCTGCCGGAGCATCGGCTTCCTCGGTTCTCGTTTCATCGGATCCCCCTTCGGAAACGTCGACATCCTCCGAGACAGTCTCCCGAATCTGCCGGATCGATATCTCCATGCCGCTGCGAAGTCCTTTGATGGAGGTGAATACGGCACCGTCGACTTCGATTCCGGGGGAAACAACCATTCCGTCGACGACAAGACTGTTTCCGGAACGGTAGCAGACGGTGCAGTTGTCGGACGGACCGGCTATTCTCGCCCCGTCTCCGCCGAAAAAGAGGACATCCGAAGCAGTATTGAAAAAGACGCATTCCCCGTCCACTGTTATCCGGAACTCCGAGAACGGATCTATCCCGAGATGGCGGAGGTCGATCGGATACCTGTCGGTCATCGCGCACCCTCCCATGACGATGTATGGCATGCGCGGATAGAGCACCAGGGTCCTGTTGTTCTGGGAGATCTCTACCAGCATCCCGTCGCCTTCTCCCCCCTCGTAGCAAACCAGCACTACTTCGAATCCGAACCCTGTCATCCTGAGCACAGGCTTCGGTCCCGTCATAGTTCTGGACGGAGGATGAGGGGACGGATCCCATATTCCTCCGGAAGCCTCCACGGCCTTGACCAGTCTTCTGCGCGCTCCATCATCCGATTCCGTGGCGCCGAGGTCCATATCCGTCACGCGCTTCTCGGGAATCGGGGATGCGACGACCGCGCCGTCGTCCAGGATCTGACCCGGGCGCAGTCTTCTGGGGCGGTCGTTCTTGCGAGGATTCGATGGTTCAACAGCCTCCGCTTCCAGTATCGTCGGCGTTTCGCAGTCGCCTCTCTCTATCTCCTGGAATTCCGGGTGCCACTTCCGCATCCGTTCGCGGAATGCCGCGGCCGGTATGATGCATCTCGAGATCCTGACGCCGTTCATATCGGCCTTCTCCAATACGATGGCGCCGTCGACAGCAGCGTCCTCCGCCATCCTGGAAATCATGAAGAACTCGCCTGCGGGCACGGACATGTTGGATCCGTTCCTCCTGAAGAACGCGGGATTCGTCAGTTCCATCCTTTTCAGGATGGTGCCGCAGCCGACTATGTCGAACGGTTCGAAGGGATCGATGCCTGTACCTTCGATGATCACGTACTGATGGATGCGAAAGCGGTTTTTGTGATTCGTGACCACGAATCCCGCCTTGGGCAGAAGATAGCTGGTGCCGTTTTGAACAAGCGAGATTGCCGGCTCAGACTCTTCCATGAACTCCATAATGGGCAATCTGAGTACCAGGCCGATTTCCGTGATCATGATCTTCGGCTTCGTGCCGACGAATCCGAAGAACGGAGGGTGGGCTTCGAGGAACGAACGGGGGATGTTGTTGAACGCGATGGAGCGTCTGTTGAACTCGGTGTCGCCGCTGGGGTCGTCGTCCCAGGACATCTTCACGTACTTCGACATGGACGAGGTGAATTTCGGAAGATATGACACCGTGTTCGGCATCTTCGGTTGCCTCTTCCAGGTACGCGAGAGGTCGAATATCATCACGGGGCGCATATAGCCGTCTCCTACGTCCAGGATCACGGCCCC
>DATC01000115.1:7488-7724 GCA_002504495.1 Methanomassiliicoccaceae archaeon UBA537 | reverse complement strand
AGGGCCGCTCCCGGGGTGATGGACCCCACAGGATCCGACTCCAGCTTGGAGCATATCACCGCCTCGTCGCATTCGTTCAGAGGGGTGGCGGGAACGTCGAAGCCGTGGAGCATCGCATGGTCGGCGACGGCCCTGCACAGGGATATGGGGGCAGGGAACGAGTCGTAGTACGCCTCCATCGCCCGCTCCAGCTCGTCCTGGACGGCGCGGGGGTCGTAGTCGTGATTGATCAGCTC
>DATC01000115.1:0-7443 GCA_002504495.1 Methanomassiliicoccaceae archaeon UBA537 | reverse complement strand
CCCTGCATCGGTGTCGCCGTATCTCCCGCGACGGGCCTTCGTGCGCCAGGACACATAGAACGCCTTCTGGAGGAAGCTCATCTCGTTGTACGACGTCCGGAGACGGCCCGACGAGATGAAGCGCTCCTCCGAGTCCGACTCCGCATCCCAGTTCGAATCGAGCAGACGGGTGCCGATCTCGAGGGGACCGATCTCCGGGAAGACCACGGGCCTTATCACGGGAGGGGATGTCCCGTCCTCGGCGGCGACCTCGATGTCGTCGTCCTTCCAGAACCCCTCTCCGTACAGCAGCGGAGTCCTGAACCTCCCCTCGTCCCATGCGACGGCGCCCTTCGCCGCGTCGACCGCGGATGCCACTATCTTCCTGTACTCGTTGGGGAAGGTCCTCGGAACGGAAGGGAGCCCCTTGACTCCGGGAGCCAGGAGCCTGACTGCGTGGCGGACGATTGCATCCAGTAGATCCCGGAACCCTCCCTCGCTCGTGGACGCCACGGGCATCCTGACGGCATCCACGGGAGAGAAGCACGAGAACTTCTGGAAGGGACGGATCGTCGCGGTGCCTATGGCGGGCTCGGAGGCCCTGACGACGCCGCAGCCCTTGGTGGACCTGCACAGCTCGTCCATCCCCCTCAGCGACATGAAGACGATGTCCTCCATCGTCTCGTCCGGGATCTGCACGTACTTCGTCCATTTGATCAGGGACGGGTCCAGGAGGGCGCCTGCGCGAGGCCTTCTCATAGGGTACCTGGTGAGGTCCCATGTGTCCAAGACAGAGGATTCGGCGAACGGGGCCTCCCTGGGGATCTCGTCCAGAGGCAGGCCGAAGGCCAGCGCGTACTCCTCCGCGAGCCCGCATACCATCGGAGCCAGCCTCATGCTGCGGGAGCAGGCCTTCGTGAAACGGACTATGGCCTTCAGCACCTCCGTCCTGTCCCCGGGGGAGTTGATCAGCTCCGTGCATCTGAGCCAGGCGTATCCCGAGTCGGCGGCGAGGAGCGTGCCGCCGTCCGCGCAGTCCCTCCACCAGAGGTAGTAGTCCAGCCTGGGGCCCAGCAGCGCCTTGTAATCGGGATTCTGCATGTCGGAGGGGACGAACTCGGCCAGTCTGCCGCGTATCTTCGAATACCTCTCGACGTCCTCCTTGAATCCGCGAGCGATGTCCTCGCGGAACGAAGCGGAATAGGTCGTGAAGGGACTGGACATATGAGTCCGCCATCGCATTATGATTCTTATAAGCGTGATTCGGACGAGGGACCGTCGGAAGATGGAAAAGATGGAAAGGGCCCGCCGGAGCGGACCCTGTTTGCACGCCTCAGCAGGCGAAGAATCCGTACTTCTTCAGCACGTACCTCTTTATGAGATGCGATCCGAAGAAGTACACCGCTCCGATGAACGGCATCCAGATGAGCCATAGCGGATCGATCGGGATGAGATCGACCAGATCGATCTCGGCGATCCTAGCCCACAGCGGACCGGTGAACGGAAGCAGCGTTCCGACGGCCAGGGCCACGATGGTGGTGGCCACGAGGATCTTGGCGGAGCACGCCTGGAAGAACGGCAGCTTGTTGGTCCTGACTATGTGGATCGACCACACCTGCATCCAGTACTGCTCTATGCACCAGAGCGATTGGAACAGCACGGCTATGGGCAGCAGCGCGGTGAAGTCTCCGGCCTCGGTGACCTCTCCCAGCCTGTATCCGCTAAGCACGGCATCCATCCCGTTGTAGATGCCCAGGTCCTCGAAACCGGTGACCTCGACGGACTTGAGCAGCACGAATATGAAGAATAACCATGACAGGATGTCCGTGACGCAGCACATCGGTCCGTAGTGGTACATGACGGTCTTGAGATTCACCGGATCCCATTGCCTGGGCTCGCGCACGAACTCGTCCTCGACCTTGTCCCACGGGGTGAAGAGGCATGCGAAGTCGTTGATCAGGTTGAAGATCAGGATCATGATGGCTCCCATCGGCTCGAAGTTGAACAGAAGGGATCCGAGGATCAGCGAGAACATGTACCCGAAGTTGATCGATCCGATCATCTTCACGTACTTTATCGAATTGACGTAGACCTTCCTGCCCTCGATCGCTCCCGCCTTCAGGACGTTGAGGTCCTTCTCCAGCAGGATCATGCTGGCGGTCTCCTTCGCGATGTCCGTTCCGGTGTCGACGGATATGCTGACGTCGGCGTTCCTCATGGCGAGGACATCGTTGATTCCGTCTCCCATGAGACCGACGGTGTGCCCGTTGGCCTTGAGAGCCTTCACGACGGCGGCCTTGTTGTCCGGAGTGAGAGATGTGAAGACATGGATCTCCTCCACCTTCTCCTTCAGCTCGTCCTCCGTCATCGCGGAGATGACGTCTCCCGTAAGGACCTCGTGGACGTCGATGCCTATCTGATCGCAGACGTGGCGGGTGACGTACTCGTTGTCCCCCGTGAGGACCTTGACGTCGATGCCGTACTCGGCCATGTCCCTGATGGCATCCTTGGCGGATTCCTTGACAGGATCGGTGAACACGACGTATCCGCAGAAGATCTGGTCCCCCTCGTCCTCGGCGGTGAACTCGGTCTTGCCCGAGGGCATGTACTTGTGGGTGACTCCGAGGACGCGCATCCCCTTGGTGCTGTACCACTCGACCATGCCCATGATCTCGTTGACCTTGGCGTCATCGAGAGGCCTGATATCCCTGTTCTCATCCAGATATGCGGAGGAGATGGAGAGCAGCTCGGGAATGGCGCCCTTGGTTATCATGAGATCGACGTCGTCCCCGTGCCCGACGACGACGGTGGCGCGCCTCCTGTTGAAGTCGAACGGGACGTCCCCGACTCCCCGGTAGGCGTCCATCTCATCCGAATCGAGGTTCTCGTCGGAGTACTCCTGGAGAGCCCAGTCTATCTGATTGGTGGCCGAACGGAGGTGCTTGGCATTGAGGCAGGCGTACAGCTCCACGGTGTGGCTGCTGTTGCCGTAGAGGTCGCTGCAGTCCTTGACAGAAATGCGGTTCTGCGTCAGCGTTCCGGTCTTGTCGGAGCACAGCACGTCCATGGCTCCGAAATTCTGGATCGCGGTCACGTCCTTGACGATGACCTTCTTCTTAGCCATGTCGATGGATCCCTTGGCCAGATTGGTCGACACTATGGTCGCCAGCATCTCCGGCATCAGACCGATGGCGAGCGTGAGAGCGTACTTCACGGCCTCGATGAGGTAATCCTCGGTACCCTCGGAATAGCCTTTGAACACCATGATGGCGAACACGGGAGGGACCATGAGGAGCATGATCTTCAGAAGAACCCTGGTGATGGCCTTCGATCCCTTGTCATAGGTGGTCGACGGCTTCTTCCTGCTGAGGGATTCGGCCATGTTTCCGAAGATCGTATCGTCGCCGACGGCGACGACGACGGCCTTGGCGGATCCGCCGACGACGCTGGTGCCCATGAACGCGAGATTGTCGCATCCGAGAGGGGTCCCCTCTCCGGGAATGGCCGCGGAATGCTTGCTGGCGGCATTCGATTCCCCTGTGAGAGCAGACTGGTCCACCTTGAGATGGTTGGACTCGATGATCCTGACATCCGCAGGGATCATGTCCCCCGTATCCAGGATGACTATGTCTCCGACGACGAGCTCCTTGGAATCGACCTCGATCTCGCAGTCCTCGCGGACGACGGTGATGATCGTCGTCACCATGCTGACCAGCTTCGCCGCCGCTTTGCTGCTGCGGGTCTCCTGGATGAACGTGACGGTCCCGCTGACCACGATCAGGGTCGTGAGGATTATGAAGTAGATGATATCCGGGTCCAGAACCATCCATAGGACGTCTATGACCGCAAGAACTATGATGAAGTAGTTGACGAAAGAACGATACAGCCTCTTCAGAACCTGATGCTTGTTGTGGTTCGTGACCGTGTTCTTCCCGTATTTGATGCGAGAAGTGGTGAGCTCCTCGTTGAAATGACCCTCGGGCCTGCTCTCATACTCATTCAGCACAGCGTCAGCATCCATCGATGCCGCGCGTCTGAGCCTTTGTTCTGGGGATTCATTCGAACCTTTGACCACGCGAGTGCATGACCCCCCCTATTTTAAGTTTGACCCTGAGGCGCGATCCCGTCGACGACCGCGACGGCACGCAGGAGTCCGCATCGTGCCCTTCAGAAGCATCTGGCGGATGGGATGCGCCATGAACGGAAAAAATATCCTGGATGTATTAGCTTGAAAGATAATACGGCCCGGTTTCCCGGGCCTGTTTGCCGAAGGATCACTCCTTCTTCTCTTCGACCGGCGTCTCGGGGGCCTTCTCCTCGACAGGAGCCTCGGCGGGCTTCTCGACCTTCTCCTCGACGCGCTCCTTCAGAGCCTTCTCCTCACGGACGACGGCCTTCTCCTCGGATGCTACGGCGGCCTTGAGATCCGCCTTCCTCTGCCTGCGGGCTTCCTTCTTGGCCTCACGGTACTGGGCGCGGTTCCTCTTCTCGTCGGCCTTGATCTTCTTCTTGGCCTCGGCCCTCTCCTCCTTCGGGAGCTTCTTGACCTCTTCGAGCCTCTTCTCGTTCTTGCGACGAATCTCCCAGTACTCGTCCGAGGCCTTGTTCCTGGCCTTCTCCTCGGCCTCCTCCTTCTCCCTAGAGATCTTCGCATGCCTCGCTTTGGCGAGCGAATCGTCGCCCGTGCTCTCCACGATCCTCTTGGACAATGTATCCACCTTGAAGGCGGGTAGTGCTACGACCGCTATAAATGTTAAAGAAGGAAGAAAGGCGTTTCAGGGACCTCGCGGCCCCTTCGGACATCACTGGTTGGACCAGAGTCCGTGCTTGTTGCAGTACTCGAAGGCCACGATGTCCTTCGCATCGGTGATGAAGACTGCTTCGGGAGCGTCTCCGGGCTTGAGGTACCTCCTCATGTGGACCCCATCGGCGACGATCTCGATGAACACGATGTAGTGCTCCTCGGTCATGGGATGGAGGGCCTCCTTTCCGATGACGATCTTGACCTCGCTCCCGTTCCTGGTGACGTAGGGGACGTGCTTCTCCTTGGATGCATCCTCGGTCTTGGCCTCGACGAGGGCCATCGGCTCCCCGCAACAGGACGGAGTGCATCCTCCCTTGTAGAACAGTTCCGCGGCCGATCCGCACTTCTTGCAGACGAATATCTGAGCCATGCATCGTCTATCCTCGCGACCGCTCTTATAATAATTCGCCGAAACGCCTGTTCTGAAACGTCCGTTAGGTTCATGAGCTGCGACGGAGTGGACCGCATCATGGAAGTTCCAGCGATTTTCACCGTGAGCGCACCGAACGACGGAGAACTCAGAGCCCTGAATGTGAAGGCTGGAACGCTCTCCCCCGAGAAGGAATCGGTCCCCTTCGGGGATGCCGCCGGATCGATCCCCCGCGGCGAGACCCGGAGACCGGCCATGATCGTGGACTGGGACAGCCTGTCCTCGAACGAGTTCAAGGAGGGCGTCGTCAAGAGGATGAGGCTCCGCGGCCTCGATACGTGGTTCATGACCCGCATAGCGGACACGGACGACCTGATGGACGCATTCAACACCACCGCGGACACGGTGTTCGGACCGTTGGAGACTATATCGGACGACGACGCCCTAGCGGACATAGCATACGTCTCGGACGGCTTCGTCCCCGTTCTGGATGCCGGAAGGCTAGGCGGCATGGATAAGATCATGAGGGAGTTGGCCCGCATGGATGACCTCGGATTCTACAGGCTCTGCCTGATCGACCGCGACGGCTCCCTGCAGATGGACGACTGGGATGATGTCAGGGACTCCCATCCGACGACCATCCCGTTCGTCCCGGGCCCCGGAGAAGTGGAAGGATTCGAGAAGACGATCGTGCCGTTCAGGGTGCGAGAAGGTCGCTGACGAAGGCGCACGATGCCTCGCGTACCCCCTCGGCCCCCGTCCTGTCCGTACCGGAGACCTCGAGATGGCCCAGCCATCTCATGCCGAGCATCGCGGCGAACGCCTTGAAGATCTTGCATGTGGGTCCGTACTCCGGAGAATCGCTTCCTCCGCACATGAGCCCGAGCACGGCGTCCGGGTGGGGCGAGCTCTTCTCCCACCACCACGGCTGGAACCTGTCTATGGCGGTCTTCACGAGCGAGGAGGGTCCGCTGAAGTGGATGGGCGTTGCCAGAACCAGAAGGTCTGCATCCTGGAATGCTGAATAGATGTGCCCCATGCCGTCCTCTATGACGCATCTCCCGTCCATGCACAGGCCGCAGTCGAGGCAATGGGATATGCGGACGGGCACGCGGACCATCTCCACGTCGTATCCTGCCGAGACGAGCGCGTCTGCAGCACCTTGGCACATGGCGTCGGTGGATCCCCCCGAACGCGCGCTTCCGCACAGTACCAGAGCCTTCGGCATGGGACCCGCATCATATCCGATTAATAATTCAATATCCATGGGGAGGCGAGGATGGGGATATGAACGGGTTCACGAAGATCAGAACGGTGGAGGTTCCGCGCAACATCGTGGCCGGCCACGGAGTGCTCGACAGCATACGCGAGATATGCGACGACCTGCATCTCCATGGGCCCGCCACCATAATAACCGGAGGAAAGACGGCGGAGATCGCCGGCAACAGGGTCAGAGACCTGCTGGACGGGCACGACATAGACATCTGCCGCGTCGGCGAGGCCTCGGCCGAGAACGCCAGGCTCGCCTCGGAGCAGGCTCGCGAGTTCGGGTCCTCCTTCATACTGGCCGTCGGAGGCGGAAGCAAGATCGATCTGGGCAAGGTCGTGTCCAACGAGCTGCACATACCGTTCCTGTCCATCCCCACGTCCGCTGCCCACGACGGGATCGCATCCAATCGCGCATCCCTGAAATCCGATACCGGATCTAGATCCGTATCTTCCGCATCGCCGACGGCGGTGATCGCCGACACCGAGATCATATCCAAGGCCCCATACAGGCTCCTGGCGGCGGGATGCGCCGACGTGATCTCCAATCTGACGGCTGTGAAGGACTGGGATTTCGCTCGCAGGCTCAAAGGGGAGAGCATCAGCAAATCCGCCGTATTCCTGGCGAACCATGCAGCCGACGATATAGTCGAGCACGCCTCCGACATAGGACCCGGGATGGAGGAGAGCGTCTGGATCGCCATCAAGCCCATCATCATGTCGGGACTCTCCATGTGCATCGCCGGATCGTCGAGGCCCACCAGCGGGGCCGAGCACATGATCTCCCATATGCTCGATCTCACCTGTCCGGGACGCGCGCTCCACGGGGAGCAGTGCGGAGTCGGATCCATCCTGACCATGTACCTCCACGGAGGAGACTGGGAGCGCATCCGCGACGCGCTGAAGGAGATCCGCGCACCGACCACCGCCAGACAGCTCGGGATAACATCGGAGGAGCTGATCCACGCCATGTCCCATGCCACCGAGATCAGACAGGACAGGTTCACGATCCTGGGCGACAACC
>DATC01000070.1:2492-7529 GCA_002504495.1 Methanomassiliicoccaceae archaeon UBA537 | reverse complement strand
GCCATGCCCGGCTACATCAGGCTGAAATGCGACATGGTTCCCGAAAGGGAAGGGTACGAGTTCGGAGGATGGTGCGAGAGACCTCGCTCATCAGACCGTTACAACACGTACTTCCACGGTTCCACGTTCTATACGATGGATTCGAAGACGCTGTATGCGGTCTGGACTCCTGTCAGATACGTCTCGTACGATCTCAACGGCGGAGAAGGGGAGACTCCTGCGACATGTAAATTCGACTTATTCGATGCATGCAGGGTCGTGGCACCGAACGATCCGGTTCGGGACGGGTATGCATTCGGCGGCTGGTCGGAGGATAAGAATCCGAGAAACCTGAACCATGTGCATCACAACGGCGACAGATTCTATCCGGATGACAGATACGTCGTTCTCTATGCGATATGGCTGCCTACACTCAGTATCACGTATCAGGCTGTAGACGGATATTCGGAGGGATTCGAGTACCGGGACCATTTCTACGAAACCAGAACCGTCGTTCCTGCAGAGGGATGCAAGTTCGTGGTCTACAAGTTCACCGTGACGAACGAGACCTTCGATGACGGGATCAGGATATCGGATATGGGGATCAAAATGAAGATCGGATCCGACATGTACCGCCCGGACAGGCACTCTCATGCGTTCGACGTGAGCGTCATGGGAAACGGCGACGAGTATGATGTCTTCATCAAGAAGGGCGAATCGCATACGTACGGCATCGTCTACTCTGTACCCCTCGATAAGGGAGAGGCGACCGGATTCGCCGCCTATGATCCGAATCTGGCCATGATCTCGGTGAACTTCATACCGGCATGATGCCGGTTCGAGGAGCAGGATCGCCAGACAGAGAAGCGCGGCCGGGTTGTCGAGGCATTTGTTTCGATGGCCCGGTCGGATAATTCCGAGCAGTCTTCTATTGCGATCTCCGATTCTCGGAGTGTTCTTCACCAGCGACCTGCATGGAGGGATTTTGCTGCCTGTTCTCCATTCGCTCGGTCGCATGAGAGCACGGGTTCATCATATTCTGTAAAAATTCCAATATATTATAATAACATTAATTAATTAAACAATATTTCCAGATTATTGGAAATATTTAATTGGAATGGGGCCATGCCGTCCGCATGGAAGGCCTGATCAGACGCGAACCGTACATGCGCATGCTCCGCAACGGGAGGGACATGACCGATCTGGTGAAGGTCGTCACAGGCATGAGGAGGTCCGGCAAGAGCACTCTCCTGAGGATGTTCATGGACGAGCTCAGAGAATCCGGGGTGTCCGAGGACAGGATCCTGATGATCAATTTCGAAGGGTTCGACTATCTCGATATCCGGGATTATACGGCGTTGAACCGCATCCTCATGGAGCGCATACTCGCCGACGGCATCACGTACGTGTTCCTCGACGAGATACAGAACGTCGACGGATGGGAGATCTCGGTGTCTGCTCTTGTGGAGACCGGAAGGTGCGACGTCTACATCACCGGCTCCAATTCCAAGATGCTGTCTTCCGAGCTGGCAACCCATCTCTCCGGGAGGTTCGTGGAGGTGGTGGTGCTTCCGCTGTCTTTCAACGAATGCCTTATGTTGCATCCTGGGGAGAAGGGTGCGCGGTTCGAGGAGTTCCTGAAGTACGGTGCGCTGCCGGAGGTGGATCCCTCCAGAGGGGACGAGTTCTGCACGGCGCAGCTGAACGGCATATTCAACACGGTCCTGGTGCAGGACATAGCCGTGCGTCTGAAGAGGTCCGATGTCGGAGCCATAAGATCGATCGCCCGCTTCCTCTATTCGAACATAGGCAACGAGACGAATATCGACAGGATCGGCAAGGAGCTCGGCATAAGCAACGATACGGTCGGCAAGTACGTGTCCATGCTGACGGAGGCGTTCCTGTTCCACGGGGCCGAGAAGTACGACATCGCAGGAAGGAGGATCCTTCGGACCAACGGGAAGTTCTATGCATCCGACCTCGGTCTCAGGAACGTCGCTCTGGGAGGCGCGGGCCTGGATGTCGGACGGCTGCTGGAGAACGTCGTCTATATGGAGCTCGTCCGGAGAGGATACGAGGTCCGCATAGGCTCGTACATGGACCGCGAGATAGATTTCATCGCGACCAGAAGGGGGCGCGTCGAATACTATCAGGTGTGCATATCGATGATGGACGAAGGCACCCGTGAGAGGGAGTTCAGATCCATCAGAGGGTTGAAGGACTATTCCCGCAGAGTGATCGTCACGATGGATTCATTCGGTCTCGGTACGGAGAACGGGGTGGATGTCGTGAATGCGATGGATTGGCTGACCGATAATAATCAATCGCGAAAGCATGGATCGATTTCCTGAATTCTATATGATGGTTTGTTCAATCATTAGATTTGTCTTAATATTGTAACAAATGTATTTTTTCAGAACGAAGATAGCATATAATGTCTAATATAGTGCATAATACCATTCCGAACCCGAAGAGCATGATGACGAACTTCATCGAAGCTTCGAATACCCCTGTCTGGAACAGCCCGTACATTATTCCGTAATACACTAGATTCACGATAGCCGACTCCATGAACAGGTAGTCCGTTCTCCCGATCGAGGTTAATACTCCCTGGAATACCGTACTTAATGCGTAGGCCACATAGAACGGTACCAGCTTGTATAGGATTCCGAGAATCGTCTCGGTATCTTCGGCACCGATCACATCTCTGAACATCACGCCCCAAAGCGGTATGCTCGCAATCCATACAAGAACTACGATCCCGACGAGCGCGAGGTAGTTCCAGATCCTGTAATATCCGTTGTAGTACTCCCTCTTGACCATCTCTCCGATGGCGAATATCGGGATCAGCAGCCAACCCCAGATGAAATTGTTGGCGAGCCAGTAGTTTCCGACCTGTGACGCCTCATTGATCATCTTCACGACGATAAGCATATAGACGGTATTGGCGAGGAATACCTGTCCTCCAGAGAACAATCCGGTCCTGACCCAATCCTTCAGAACATCTTTTCTGAACCCATCCCACTTTCTTATCAGCTTCTCTTTGTGCAACAGGATTAAAGAGATGACGGATAGGGTGAGATTCACGCCGATGTTGGTCATTGCGATTCCGATGACGCCGTTTGCTGGTATGAGCACCAGGTTGCCGATGCTGAGCATGACGACTTTGGCAATCAGTATGGCAACGATGTAGTCGTATTTCCCTCTCACAACGAACACGACGTACATGTATGAGCTCAGGAATCCTACGATGAATCCGATTGTCTCCAGCCTCAGATATTCGATGCTCTCCGATGGGGCATTCATGTACGCCGTCAGTGTATTCGCATAGAGGAAGATGATAACGGAGACGGCCGTGTAGGCGACGAATCCCATTGTCAAGGTCTGATTGATTCTAGAGCTCAGATCCGTATCATCCTTCGCTTTGTTGAAGATGAAGTACATGGGAACGGTCATGAATGCGAGTATCGTTTCGTTGAACAGGTCGAACCATTCGATCTGTCCCGCGATGTTCAGTACGGCGGATCCCATTCCGGATACAAGACGGTCCACTATCAGCTGATTGATGCTGGGGATGAACGAAAACGCCATCAACGAAATGAGAAGGAGATATTCTCTCCTGCAAAGGTGCCGAGCTACCATCTGTTCTCTGATGTCCTCGGCGCGAGTTTTGGCTATCGATGGATTCAATGCGATGTCCTCTGCATAGTATCGGCGATACCTTATGGGAACACCACTTGCACGAGCAGCATGTAGACCGCCGTCCCGACGCCTATGCTCAGTAGGGAGTTCCTCTTCCACAGATGGAGCGCGATCACGACAGTGCATGCTATCAGCTCCGGGATCCCGTACGGATATGCCGCGACCTGCGTCGACTTCAGGCAGTAGACCACCAGCATCCCTATGATCGCGGGAGGCAGGACCCTCCCCAGATAGACCACCTTCGGAGGCACCTCCTTGTCCTTGGGGAACAGCAGGAACGATGCCGCGCGCGTCGCGAACGTCGTGACGGCCATGGCGAGTATCAGGATCAGGGCGGAGACGTCGTCGATCATCCTTCGCCTCCGCGTATCCGATCCTCCTTCCGCCGACGAGCAGGACCGCCACCATCAGCACCATCGCCGGAATCACGAAGTTCTCCGTTCCGAACACGATCAGGCAGACGACTGCAGATGCGACTCCTATGAGCTCGGACGGCCTGTTCGTCCTGTGGCACCACATCTCGACGAACATGACCAGGAACATCGCCGTCATGGCGAAGTCTATCCCTCTGGTGTCGAAGCTCATGCTCGTCGCCGCCACCGCGCCCACGGCGGTGCCAAGCACCCAGTACAGATGGTTGAGCAGGGTCACATCGAAGAGGAACGACTCCTCGTCGACTCCTTCGGGGATGCCGGTCGTGCATGCCAGGGAGTAGGTCTCGTCGGTCATTCCGAAGATCATGTACCATCTCCTCCTGCCGAAGCGATTGTACCTGTGGACCAGCGACAGACCGTAGAACACGTGCCTCATGTTGACCATGGCCGTCAGGAACACCGCCTGGAGGACGGAGAATCCCGGCACGAAGAAGTTGACGGCGAGGAACTGCAGGGATCCCGCGTAGACGACGATGCTCATCAGCACGGCCCACCAGGGGCTGTTCCCGCTGTCGACGAATATCATTCCGAAGGCTATTCCGATGAACACGTATCCCGGGATCAGCGGGACGGTGCACAGGAACGCCTTCTTCAGTGTGTCGACGGTTCCGCCCATTCTCCTCGTCCACCGCATCGGAACCGCATATATCAAGAATAAGGGGCTCCCGGAAGGTCCGGGAGCAGGGTTTCAGAGGTCCTTCGTCAGGAACCGTCTCATGGAGACTCCGTAGCCGGCGACGGTTATCGCGACGAACACGACCGCGATCGCCGCGGGGACGAACCAGGGGACCTCGTCCAGGATCCCGTCGGTCATCGACGATACTATGACGGTCAATGCCACCAGGGATCCGACAATCACGGACGACAGCATCTGCGCCTTCCCGTTCTCCAGGACGAAGTTCGCCGTGCAGTTGACCGAGTT
>DATC01000070.1:0-2451 GCA_002504495.1 Methanomassiliicoccaceae archaeon UBA537 | reverse complement strand
GCGGTGACTATACCGTATGCGAGAGCCGTAGCATCCAGGCCGATCCCTCTGACGAGCGATATCGCCGTCGCCACCGCGATGCTCATCGCGACTCCGGCCAGGGTCATCAGGGATCCTCCGATGAACTTGGACGACACTATCCTTCCGCGGGGGACGCCGGAAGATACGGCGAAGGCGTCCCATCCGCATTTCGAGTCGTACATGAAGCATCCTCCGTAGACGACCGACATCATCGACGTGATCATCATCAGCACGACCATGGGGGAATCCCATCCGAAGGCCAGGGAGAACGCCACGGATGCGACCACCATGATCGCCACCGAGCCCTTGATGCTCATCATATCCTTTCTGATCAGTCCGTTCATTGGGAATCGCCTCTTATGACGTACACCATGATATCCTCCAGCGAGGCGTCGTCAACCACGATGTCCGGATTGGCCTTCCTGAACTCCTCCCTGCCGTCAACCAGCATCGATGTCCCGAACTCTCCGCGACGGGTGCTGACCACGAGATCCTTTTCGCGGATCTCCGCATCGTTCCCGCATCTGGCGATCCCGAACCTCTCCAGAAGAGCGTCCTTCTCTCCCGAGAGCACCACCCGTCCCTTGTGGATGAACACGATGTAGTCCGCGATCCTCTCCAGGTCGGATGTTATATGGGACGAGACTAGCGCCGTGTGGTCCTCGTCCTGCATGAACTCCAGCACCGTGTCGAGGAACTCCTCCCTCGCGGCGGGGTCCATTCCGGCTGTGGGCTCGTCCATGATGAGCAGCTCCGGATCGTGGGCGAGAGCCGCCGCGACCTGCACCTTCATCCTCATCCCTCTCGAGTATGCTGAGATCTTGGCATCGGGGTCGATCCCGTACGCTTCGATCATGGACGCGAACCTGCTCCGGTCCCATCCGTTCAGGATGTCCGGCATGACGGAGTTCAGCTGTCCGGCGGTGAATATCTCCGGGAATCTGCACTCGTCGAAGACGACTCCTATGCCGCCCCTCCCGTTGCGCAGACGGAGCTCTATGCTCCCGGCGTCGGGGATCACGGCTCCCGTTATGCATTTGATGAGGGTGGTCTTCCCCGCTCCGTTCTCGCCTATGAGGCCGACTACGCTCCCCTTCGGGATATCCAGGGACACGTCTTCGAACGAGAACCCGTCGAACGATTTCCCGAGTCCTCTGATCTCCACTGCGTTCTCCATTCATTCACCTTCGTACAGGATGTCCAGGATCTCCTTCAGCTCATCAGACGATATGCCGCTGCGCTTGGCGGCCTCGACGGCCTTTCCGAGCTGGTCCTCGATGACCTTCAGTCCCATCTCCCGCAGGATCTCGGGATTCTTCGCGGATACGAAGCATCCCTTTCCCGCGACGGTGGTTATGAACCCCTCGGATTCGAGGTCGTTGTACGCCCTCTTCGTCGTGATGAGGCTTATCCTGAGGTCCTGGGCCAGCGCGCGCATGCTGGGCAGAGCGTCGCCCGCCTGCAGTCTGCCGTCCATTATCTGCTGCTTCACCTGGTCGGTGATCTGCTCGTAGATCGGTTTCCCGGCCGAGTTGCTGATTATGATCTCCATCTTAGCATGCTCCTGATGGAGTTATTGTATATAACTGTATATACACGATATACACTGATGTTTCAAAATCGAATAGCCTCGGCGGTCGCCACGGAGCCTCTCCGTCTGCTGTTCCGGACAAGTACGTGCACAGCAGTTCCGATGAAGTACGCGGTGCCACCGATGGAGCACGCGACAGCGTCCCCCGTAAGTAGGAACGCCGCGAACGCGATGCAGCAGACCATGCATGATGCGGCAAGGATCGCCTCCCGTCTGACGATGAAGGACGCTCCTGCGGCGGCGAGTACGAGGGAGATCGCCAGGAAAGGCTCCTCGTCGGCGGCGCCGGCGAGATGCAGGAGCCATGATCCCATGCAGGGCACGGCCATGGACATCATGTACAGCCCTTCCGGTTCTCTTCCGCGGAGCACGGAGTACAAGGCGAATCCCATGGAGACGGAGGAGAGGGCCGCAGCAGGGGCGGAGGGTTCGATGAGCATCGAGCACGCGGCGAACACGCCGATCGCGGAGGATACGATGAGGCCCGCATCGACACGGTCCCCTGCGATCGGAGAGCCGTATCCGAGCCCGGCGAGATTCGCGCAGGATGCGATCAGTATCGACGATCCCGCGATCGCGAACAGCGCGTCGCCGGCGACGGGCAGGCCGGAGGCGTGCAGGATCAACGGCAGCAGACATGCGACCGAGAACGCCGAATCCCGGATGATGCGATGGCCGATGGCCCATGCGAGCGAGAGGGCGACCAGTCCGATGCTCGCGATGTCCGGACCTCCTGTCCATCCGCAGGCGAGGCATGCCGATGCTGCGGAGAGCGCACAGACCCCGGATACGGCGGCGCCCTTCCCGATCAGGCACAGCGAGAACGCGATGGCGGATAC
>DATC01000119.1 GCA_002504495.1 Methanomassiliicoccaceae archaeon UBA537 | reverse complement strand
CTCCTCCGCTCCGTCGCCCGAGCCGGAACCGTCCGGGGACGACGACAAGGAGGACTCCGGCTCCTCGTTGATCGCCATCGCGGCGATAGCGGTCGTCGTCATAGCCGCCATCGTCGCCGTCGCGGTCATCCGTATGAGGAAGGCCTGAAGGTCTTCCGTCAAACAGGGGCCTCGGCCCCGTCTTCAACAATCCTTATGCATCGAACGGATCGGCCGGAATCGATTCTATAGCCTTCTCCAGCGCCTCATCCACATCGGTGTACGGCATGTCGAGGGCCTCGGCGCTCAGGACGCGGCATTCCATCCTGTACCGTCTTCCCAGCGATCTCATGCTGAGGACTCCGAGATCCTCATCGTCTGCGACGGGGCCGCCGCGAGTCGTCACATAGTACAGTACCTTCGCCCTGCACAGCGGCACAGGAGTTCCGTCCTCGGAGTATCTGAACGTCACTCCGACCGCGGACGCGTTCTCGATGAACAGCTTCAGAAGCGAGTTGTACGACCCTTCCCAATACGGGCTCGCCATCACCACAGCATCGGCGGATGCGAGCTTCACGGCCATCTCCAGGATCGGATCGGAGATCCTCCCTTCGGAGACCGCCTTCCCGCGCTCCGCGAGGCGGACGGAATCGAGAGGCCTCAGGCCATCCATCTCCTCCAGGACGAGCTCTTCGACTTCCGCATCCGGAGCTCTCGACAGCAACGCCATCGCGAGACGCATGGTCCTGGACTTCGAGCGGTTCACGCACGCGTTGACGAACAGAATTTTGGCAGGCATGGCCTGCAGGATGGATCATCGGTTAAAAGCGCTACGGGAGCGGTCGATCAGGTTGGCGATGTACCCGGCCCCGAAGCCGTTGTCGATGTTCACGACGCTGACCGAGCTGGAGCAGGAGTTGAGCATCGACAGCAGCGCCGCCAGTCCTCCGAACGACGCCCCGTATCCCACGCTGGTAGGAACGGCTATTACAGGGCAGTCGACGAGGCCGCCCACCACGCTTGCCAGCGCTCCTTCCATCCCTGCGACGGCGACGACGGCGTTGGCCGACATGAGCTTATCCGAGTACGCCAGCAATCTGTGGATTCCGGAGACTCCGACATCGTAGATGCGCTCGACGCGGCTTCCGAAGGCTTCCGCCGTCCTCGCCGCCTCCTCCGCCACCGGGATGTCGCTCGTCCCTGCGCTCACGACGCATATCAAGCCTGTCCGCTTCTCTATGGGATCTCCGACCAAGGCGGTGCGGCTGACCGGATCGTACTCCATATCGATGCCGCGGGAGATCTCATCGGCCGCCTCGGGCGACAGGCGGGTCACAAGGACCGGGCCGCCGTCGGACATCAGTGTCTCGACGATGGATGCGATCTGCTCCGGCGTCTTGCCCTGGCCGAACACGACCTCGGGCACCCCCTGCCGGATTCCGCGATGCAGATCCACCTTGGCGAATCCCAGGTCGCGGAACGGCTCGAGCCGCAGCTCCAATGCGGCCTTCTCCGGAGACAGCGCGCCGGAGGCCACATCCTCCAACAATCTTCTGAGGCGGATCTCGTCCATCGTATCCTTCGGAAATCCTGGTCTTCCGGATCCAGGACGATGGAGTTGTCGTGCGCCCTATGGGCTATGGAGCAGGTGAGCATGCCCATCTCCATCCATGCGGCGTTGAGGACTCCCAGCGGGCACAGGCACGTGGCGGAGAGGGGCATCCTGACCTCGGGATCGTTGATCCTGCTTGTACAGAAGTCGACGCCGTCGGACGCGCTTATCCGGGTCAGATTCTTGGCGTACTCCATGACGTTCGCGCAGTCGGAGACTATGCTGACGTCGTAGTCGCCGTCCTCCCTCGCGCTGACGGTGATGCGGTGAGTCCTGTCGCATGTCCTCATGCGAACTGTGACCTTCGAAGGCACGGCGATCACTCGAATATGTGCTTCTGCCTCTCCTTGGATATCGCAAGGATGACCTCGGCGATCTGGGCGGCCTCGTACTCGGACAGGCTGACCTCCTCGCAGAGCTCGCGGTAGTGCTGCTTGACCTCGCGCTCCTTCTCATCGTCCCAATACCGCTGGTTGGACTTCTTCTTGGCCTTCGCGAGCTCGTCGGCGATCTCCATGCGCGTGGCGATGAGGTCTATGATGTTCTCGTCTATGGCTTCAATCTGGCCTCTCAGCTCCTCGGTGTTCGGCATATCGGCGCTCCTCTACGATGCGCCGATAAAAAAACTATCTGTCGGAGGCAGGGGGAACCCTTTATATGCGCGCGCAATGGCGCATCCATAGGAAGATCGACATGAGCAAGATCAGCGTTGCCGTGCTGGGCGCCACCGGGATGGTGGGCCAGAGGTTCGTCCAGATGCTTGAAGACCACCCGTGGTTCGAGATCGAGGGGCTGTACGCCTCCGAGAGATCCGACGGCAAGAGGTTCGGAGACGTCCTCAAGGTCAGGGACCACGAGTACTCCGACGACACGCTGGACCGCAGGATCGAGGTCATGGACCTCGACAAGATCTCCAGGAGCTGCAGGATCGCGTTCAGCGGGATCCCTTCCGACCTCGCCGGAGCGACGGAGACCGAGCTCGCGGAGAAGGGCGTGGGAGTCTACTCCAACGCCGGCTCCCACAGGATGGACCCCGACGTCCCCATCATCATCCCGGAGGTCAACTCCGACCAGCTGGAATCCGTAAGGGACCAGGCCTCCTTCTCCGAGTCCGGGGGATACATCGTGACGAATGCCAACTGCGCATCCACGGGCATCGCCGCCCCTCTGTACGCGATCGACAGGGCGTACGGTCTGAAGCAGGTGTTCGTCTCCACGTACCAGGCTCTATCCGGAGCAGGATATCCCGGCGTCCCCTCGCTGGACGCCGTGGGGAACGTCGTCCCGTTCATCAGCCACGAGGAGGAGAAGATGGAGTCCGAGCTCGCCAAGATCCTCGGAACCTATTCCGACGGTTCTTTCCATCCCGCATCCTTCAAGGTCATGGCCAACTGCGCCAGAGTCCCCGTAGTAGACGGGCATCTGGAATCCCTCGTCCTCGATCTGGACGGGCAGCCCTCCCTCGAGGAGCTCGACCGCTGCCTGTCCGAGTTCGTCGGAGAGCCCCAGAAGCTGGGCCTTCCCACCGCTCCCGAGAAGCCCGTCGTCGTCAGGCACGAGCAGAACCGCCCCCAGCCCATGTTCGATGTCATGGCCGGAAGGCCAGCCAGGGCGCGCGGCATGGCCGTCACGGTCGGAAGGCTCAGACAGAGCAACGGGTACTACAAGGCGTTCGCCCTGTCCCACAACACCATCCGCGGCGCCGCGGGAGGATCAGTCCTCAACGCCGAGCTCGCCAAGGCCAAGGGACTCGTGCAGTGAGTCCTTCTTCCCGAGGGCTCCGTCCCTCGGGTTCTCTCCTCCTTTCCCGATCGTCCCGTGGAAGGGATTATCATACAGTTGGATGTATGCTCCATCATGCCTGGAAGAGCCATTCTCGTCACAAGCTTCGGCACGACCTACAACGACACCCGCGCCAAGACGATCGACGCCATCGAGAAGGACGTCGCGGACGCGTTCCCGGAATGGGATGTCAGACGCGCCTGGACCAGCAGGAGGATCATCACCAAGCTGAAGGAGCGCGACGGCACGTCCATCGACTACATCACGGAAGCCATGGACAGGCTGTCCGCCGAGGGATTCGAAGAGGTCGTCGTGCAGCCGACGCACATCATGAACGGCGAGGAGTACGACAGCATCGTCGACGCCGTGAAGAGCCACAGGGGATCCATAGCCAGGATAGCCGTCGGGAAGCCCCTGCTCACCACCTCCGAGGACTACGACGCCGCCGTCGGGGCGGTGGAGTCCTGCCTCCTCCCCCTGTCAGAGAGGAGGGACCTCGTCCTGATGGGGCACGGCACCGCGCACTACGCCAACTCCGCGTACTGCGAGCTCCAGATGAAGCTGTGGAGTCACGGCCTAGGCTCCGTGTTCGTCACCACCGTGGAAGGATACCCCTCGTTCGAGGATACTCTGGAGCTCATGAGGCGCAGGGACTGCAGGAAGGTCGTGGCGATCCCGTTCATGGTGGTCGCCGGCGACCACGCCAACAACGACATGGCCGGCGACGACGATTCCCTGAGGACCTTCCTCGAGTCCGAGGGCTACGAGGTCGAATGCATCATCCGCGGCCTCGGGGAGTTCGAAGGTTTCAGAAGGCTCTTCGTTGGCCATATCAGGGACGCGATGTCGTCCCTGTGAAGCCCCTTTTCCCGCCGTCCGACGCATCGCCCGCAGAGGACGGCATCCTTATCCTTAACCCTTAGATGAACGAAGATCTA
>DATC01000128.1:7045-15330 GCA_002504495.1 Methanomassiliicoccaceae archaeon UBA537 | reverse complement strand
GGGCACGGGCTAGCGCGTAGACAGTCGGCACGGAAGTACAGTCCCTTAGGAATTTCGGCGAGGACCCGGTGGCTCCTCCGCGCCCGTCTATGGTTATGAAATCGCATCCGGATTCTGCTATGAACGCCAGATCGTCCTCGACGCGTCCTGCGGCGATCTTCACCCCGACGGGTAGTCCGCCACTCCTGGAGCGTATCATGTCCACCAGACTCATCAAATCCTCTGGACGTTCGATTCCAGGAAACCGGGAAGGGCTCAGTATGTCCTCCCCCGGCGATTTCCCCCTCATAAACGCTATGATGGGTGTCACCTTGCTACCAGGAAGATGTCCGCCCATGCCGGGCTTGGTGCCCTGGCCAATCTTGATCTCTACGGCCGAAGAACCGGCCAGAGTGATGTCGTTGAAGCTGTATCCGTTGGGAGGATACTCGTAAATATAACGGTAGGACGACGACATCTCGTCGAACAGAACTCCTCCCTCCCCGCTGCCAATCGCGGTACCGGCGGCCGCGGATCCTCTGGCCAGCGCGATCTTCGCCGATGCCGATAGAGCTCCGAAGCTCATATGGGAGACGAATATCGGGGATTCCAGAACCATGGGTCTTGCTGCCCTCCTCCCTATGACCGTGCGTACAGATACATCGGCATCGGAATCCAACGGCGGACGGGCCAGCTGACCGCCGAGGATCAAGATGTCGTCGAATGCCGGAACAGCCATCATGGTCTCCATAGCTGAATCCACGCTCCTGCCGGTCAGGGCCATCTCATGGATGTCGCCCATGACTCCTCCCGTGCGAGTGACCGGAGATGCGACCGTGGCGACAGCAGACTCTTCGGCAGGCCGGGATTGAATGGTCTGACCGTCGGCAGGAACCGTAATGGGGGCGGATGCAAGGGCACCATCATCGAGAAGCACGAAGGCGCTCTTGGGCGATCTGCAAAGGGGGCACGTCCAATCATCGGGAAGCTCCGAGAATGGAACACCTTCGTACTCCTCATCGTAGATTTCGCCACAAACGGTACAAACGTATCTGGCCATGACCGGTAATCCGCAAGTGGATATAAACGGAGTCTCCCGGTCGTACAAAATGCGGACTTTAATGGCGGCACCTAAGCAGGAAGCGAGACAGAGATAAGATGCCCGACATCCCTGCATTGCCTCTGAAGGATCGGAAGCGCCGATGACGATGCTAGCCGTCGCAGAGCCTGTTTAGATCTCCGGACGAACTCCCGGATCTTCCCGGGATCCTTCCTTCCCTCGGTCTCGACCCCGGAAGAGACGTCGACGCCTATAGGGCGGGACAAGGTTATCGCCTCCGAGACGTTCTCCGGATCCAATCCCCCGGAGAGGATGAAGTCGAAGCCCGCATCCTCTACCAGGCTGAGATCGAA
Source organism: Methanomassiliicoccaceae archaeon UBA537 (assembly GCA_002504495.1). Lineage (GTDB taxonomy): Archaea > Thermoplasmatota > Thermoplasmata > Methanomassiliicoccales > Methanomethylophilaceae > Methanoprimaticola. Next base: position 13,938 of record DATC01000128.1, on the reverse strand, counting down.
GCGCCGACCGGAGCCCATGCCCGCGTCCAGCATGACATGGTCCGCCTCGCATGACGCTGCCTCCTCCACGTCCGCACGGGACGACACCACGAAGGCGCGTATGACCGGGAGCCCTATATCGGTGATAGCACGGAGATACACCGGATCCCTGTTGGCATGGACCTGCACCATGTCGATGATGCCCAGATCGGCCAGCTCGCGCACGAACGACGGATCGCGATCGACGATGACTGCGACCGAAGCCACCCCGGGATCCAAAGCCTCCTTCACGACCGATGCAGAACCGACGTCCAGACATCTCTTCGAGCGAGGATGGAACACCATGCCCGCCCAGTCCGCTCCGGCCTCGGATACCGCCACGGCATCCGACGGGGACATGAGGCCGCAGATCTTGACTATCATCCGCGAAGCGCCTCCATGGTGGACCTCTTGTCCGGAGACACCATGAACGCCTCTCCTACGAGGACGCCGTCGAATCCCGCATCGCGGAGCCTCGAGACGTCCGCGCCTGTGCGGATGCCGCTCTCCGATACGGCGACGACCGAATCGGGGATCGCATCCCTCAATGCTATGCTGTTCCCGAGATCGACCTTGAACGTCTTCAGATCGCGGTTGTTGACCCCGATGATGGATGCCCCGGACGATACGGCGCGCTCCGCCTCGTTCCTGTCATGGACCTCCACCAGGGCGTTCATGCCCATGGACTCCGCAAGCAGCCTGTAGTCCTCCAGCGCGGTATCGTCGAGGACGGAGGCTATGAGGAGGACGGCCGAGGCCCCCAGCTCCTTGGCGTGGTAGATCTGATACTCGTCGATGATGAAATCCTTCATCAGGACGGGCGTCGAGACCGTGTCCGCGATCTCCTCCAGATACTCGTAGCGCCCTCTGAAGTACTTGGGCTCCGTCAGAACGGATATGGCCGCGGCTCCCGCCTCCTCGTACTCCTCGGCTATCCCGAGATAGTCGAATTCCTCGGCTATGACGCCCTTGGACGGGGATGCCTTCTTCACCTCGCAGATGAAGGACATCCCGTCGGCCTCCAGGTTGCGGAGGAAGGGGAATCCGGTGCGACGAGGGCGGATCCTGCTGCCCTCGATGACCTCGGGGAACGGGCGGACCGTGCGCTCGTAGTTTATGCGGAGCCTCGTGTCCGCCACGATCTCGTCAAGAACGGTCGACATACGTACCGCCTGTCAATCCGACATAGAGCTTCAGACGCTCGAGGGCCTCGCCTGAATCGATGGCCTCTCCTGCCATATCGACGCCTTCGTCGATCGAATCGGCCTTTCCCGCGGTGTAGAGCCCTGCGGCCGCGTTGAGGAGGACCGCATCCCTCTTGGTCCCGAGGATGCTTCCGCCGAGCACACCCTCCGTTATGCGGGCATTATCGGAGGGGTCGCCTCCTATCAGGTCCCTATGATCTCCGCGCCTGAATCCGAAATCCTCCGGCTCGACGACGTACTCTTCGAAGGACCCGTTCCTGAGCTCGCATACCGAAGATGGAGCGCAGACGGACATCTCGTCGATGCCGTCCTGGCCGTAGACCACCAGGCCGTTGCATATGCCCAGCCTGTCCATGACCTCCGCGAACGGACGGACCAGCGATGCATCGTAGACGCCCGAGAACTGGGATCCGGCGAAGGCAGGGTTCGTGAGAGGACCGAGCAGATTGAACACCGTGCGTATGCCCAGCTCCTTCCGGACAGGGGCGACGTACCTCATGGACGCGTGGTACTTCTGCGCGAACATGAAGACGAATCCGCATCCGTCTATCACCTTCGCCGATTGTTCGGGCTCGTTGTCCAGGACCGCTCCCATCGCTTCGAGGACGTCGGCGGCTCCCGACCTGCTGCTCGCGGCCCTGTTGCCGTGCTTCGCAACGCGGACCCCGCAGGCGGCCACGACGAAGGCCGATGTCGTGGATATGTTGAACGTCCCCGACATGTCCCCTCCGGTCCCTACGATCTCCAGCGCATCGGAATAGTCCCCCGGCAGCCTCAGGGCGTGGGCACGCATCTCGTACGCGCTACCAGCGATCTCATCCACCGTCTCCCCCTTCTCCGAGAGGGCGGCGAGATATGCCGCGGTCATGATCGGAGTGCATTCCCCCTCCATCATCGCGCGCATGACGTCGCGGGCCTCGTCGTACGAAAGGTCCTCGCGTCCGACGACGCGCCTTACCGCATCCTTGATCGTGAACATCGCACCCTCACCTTCATGAAATTGGAGACGATCCTTCCGCCTTCCGGCGTGAGTATGGACTCCGGATGGAACTGGAGCCCGTAGACGCGGTTCTCGCTGTCCTCCACGGACATGACCTCGCCGTCGTCGGCAAAGGATGTCGCCCTCAGAGATGCGGGAAGGGTGGAAGCATCCACGGAGAGGGAGTGGTACCTTCCGACGACGATCTCCTTCGGGAGACCCTCGAACAGGACTGAGTCCCCGAGCTCCGCCACGGACGTCTTGCCGTGCATCAAACGACGGGCATAGCCCACGGTTGCACCGTACGCCTCGCAGATCGCCTGATGTCCGAGGCACACTCCCAGTATGGGGAACCTGCCCTTCGCTCTGGATACCAGCTCCTCGCAGATGCCCGCATCGGCGGGCCTTCCCGGGCCGGGAGAGAGGACCACGCGGTCCGGATGCGCATCCATCACCTCGTCGACGGTCATCGCGTCGTTCCTCACGACCTCCACGGAGTCGAAGCTCCCTAGCAGCTGGTACAGGTTGTACGAGAAACTGTCGTAGTTGTCTATCAGGATGGTGCTCATTCCAATCCCTCCGATGCCTTGACGACGGCTTCCACGACCGCCCTGGCCTTGTTACTGCACTCGCGATACTCGTTCATGGGGACGGAGTCCGCGACGATGCCGGCTCCGGACCTCACGAAAACCTTTCCGTTCTTCCTGTAGGCGATCCTTATGCCTATGCAGGTGTCCATGTTCCCCGTGAGGTCGATGTATCCTATCGCTCCGCCGTAGATGCCGCGCTTGCAGTCCTCCAGATCATCGATGATGCTGCACGCCATCAGCTTCGGGGCGCCGGAGAGCGTTCCTGCGGGAAGCACCGATTCGATCGCGTCGACAGCGTCCTTCCCTTCGGCGATGCGGCTCCTGACAGTGGAACCGATATGCATGACGTGGGAGAACCTCTCGATCTCCATGTGCTTCTCGACGACGACGCTGCCTATCTCGGATATCCTTCCGAGATCGTTCCTCCCCAGATCGACCAGCATGTTGTGCTCGGCCAGCTCCTTCTCGTCCGAGAGGAGGTCCTTCTCCAGCTCCCTGTCCTCCTCCGGAGTGGCGCCGCGCGGACGGGTGCCTGCGAGAGGGAAGGTACGGAGCACCCCGTCCTTCAGCTTCACCAGCGTCTCGGGGGATGATCCGGCGACCTCCACATCGGTTCCGGAGAGATAGAACATGTATGGAGACGGATTGGTCGTGCGAAGGACGCGGTAGACGTCCAGAAGAGAGCCGTCGAAATCCGCCTCGAGCCTGTTGGATAGGACCACCTGGAATATGTCTCCCTCGCGTATGCGCCTCTTGCCCTCCTCCACCATCTCGCAGAAACGCTCCTGCGAGTACATGGCACGGAAATCGGAACGTAGGACTGCAGGCTCGTGCGCTCTCTTGGAACCGGTCTTGATCATGCCCACGATGCGGTCTATCTCCGCGCACGCGTCCTCGTAGGAGCGGTCGGAGTTCGAATGGACCAGCACTGTGATCGTCTGACGGTAGTTGTCGAATACGATCACCTTGTCGAACAGCATCAGGTCGACGTCCTTGAATCCCTCGTCGTCGAAGGCGTTCAGCTTCAGCGTCGGCTCGGCGTACTTGATGTAGTCGTAGGAGAAGTACCCGACGAGTCCTCCCGTGAACGGAAGATCCCCTTCGATGGGAGGCGCCCTGTGCTCCGACAGTATCGCCCTGATCTCATTAGAAGGACTGCTGGTCTCGAAGGTACGGACTCCGTCTCCATCGGATATCGAGACCTTGCCATCTGAACATGAGAATCCGAGCTTCGGCTCGAAGCCGAGGATGGTGAACCTGCCCCAGCGGTTCCTGTCCTCTATGCTTTCAAGGATGAAGCAGTGCTCGTCCTCCGTCATCAGAACCGACAGCACCTCCATAGGAGTGCGGACATCCGACAGGATCTCCCTCGAAACCGGAACGGTGCTGTACTTCTCGCGCAGCTCTAAGACCTTCTCTCTGCTGGGGCTATGCATTCTCATGCCTTCCTTTGATACGTGTAACTCACATTCGATATTTAATGTATTCTTTAGTTAATTGATGTACAATAATATTCATTACAATCAATAATATCAATGATCGCATATTCGTAGCATGGAATATTATTAATTCACAAATCAGTATTACCGCTCATGGGCAGGAAGCACTTGTGCGATATCCGCGACTATTGGGAAGCCAGGTCGGAAGGATATTCCGAATCGGTGGAGGAGGAGCTCGAATCCGGTCGCTACCGCCACTGGCTGGACCTCGTCAAAGAGCATCTGGACGACGATTCGGCGCTAGATGTCCTGGATATAGGCACGGGCCCCGGATTCTTCCCAGTGGTTCTAGGGCGCGAAGGCCACAGGGTCACCGGGATCGATGTATCGGATTCCATGATCGAAAAGGCTCAAGAGAACTGCAGAAGGAACGAAGTACAGGCTTCGTTCGCGATCATGGACGCCCAGGATCTGGACCTGCCAGACGAAAGCTACGACCTCGTGATCTCCAGGAACGTCGTATGGAACCTCGAGGATCCGGAAAAGGCCTACTCCGAATGGATGAGGGTCCTTCGCCCCGGAGGAAAGCTCATGGTCTTCGACGGGAACCACTATCTGTACCTCCACGACAAGGAATACGGAAAAGCCGATGCGGACAGGGGCATGGGACGCGTCAAGGAGCATGCGCACATGAACGGCGTGGATCCGAGCATCATCGAAGAGATCGCGGAGGATCTTCCTCTCAGCAGCATCAGACGTCCGCAATGGGACCTCGACGTCCTGATGAGGCTTGGAGTGCAGCACGTGTCCATATCCACCGACGGGCGTGATTCCCTGAGAAGCGAGGACGGGTCGGAATGCCTCCCGTTCTCGTTCATGGTCGTCGCGGAGAAGAGGCGGCCCGACGAAACGCTTTAACTCCGCTCCTCTTCCTGGAACCGATGGAATACGGACAGTGCGATCGTCGCAATCTGACGATGGTCATGGACCTGTACGAGCTGACCATGTCGAACGGCTATTTCCTTGAGGGTAGCCGCGGCGATGTCGCCACATTCGACGTGTTCTTCAGACGCATACCGGACGACGGAGGGTATGCCATCTTCGCCGGATTGGAGCAGATCCTGGACTATGTAGAGAACCTCCACTTCGAAGAGGACGACATCGAGTACCTGAGGTCGCTCGGACAGTTCGACGAGCGCTTCCTGTCGTTCCTGGAGACCTACAGGTTCCACGGGGACGTCTACGCGTTCGAGGAGGGGACGGTCATGTTCCCCGGAGAACCCGTGATAAGCGTCACAGCACCCATGATCGATGCCCAGATGGTCGAGACCGCCATACTGGCCCAATTCAACCATCAATCTCTGATAGCTACCAAGACTTCGAGGATCATCCGCGCCGCCAGGGGCCGTCCCGTTTCCGATTTCGGAGCCCGGAGGGCCCACAACATGGATGCGGCAGTCTACGGCGCAAGGGCGGCGTACATAGGCGGGGCTTCGGGCAGCGCCACGGTCCTCTCCGGGAAGATGTTCGGCATCCCCGTAAGCGGAACGATGGCCCACAGCTGGGTGATGTACCACGACAGCGAGTACGAGGCGTTCGAGAGATATGCCCGCACATACCCTGACGGCACCCTTCTTCTGATCGACACCTACGACGTTCTGGGATCCGGGGTTCCGAACGCCATCAGGTGCGCCAAGGAGGTCCTGGAGCCTATGGGGAAGAGGCTCCTCGGCGTCCGCATCGACTCCGGCGATCTGGCCTATCTGACCAAGGAGATAAGACGGATGCTCGACGAGGCGGGACTTACGGATGCGAAGATCGTGGCATCCAACAGCCTCGACGAGTACTCCATATCCTCCATCCTCGACCAGGGAGGATGCATAGACGCGTTCGGCGTGGGGGAGAGGCTCATAACCTCCAAGAGCGACCCCGTATTCGGAGGAGTCTACAAGATCTCGGCCGTGGAGAAGGACGGCGTGGTCCTTCCCAAGATCAAGATATCCGAAGCCGTAGACAAGATAACCAATCCCGGCAGGAAGAAGGTCTACCGCATATTCGACGCCTCGGGACACTCCGTCGCCGATCTCATAGCCCGCGACGATGAGGAGATCGACCTTTCATCCCCGTTCAGATGCATAGACACGGTCCGTCCTTGGAAGAAGGTCGTCCTGGATNNATTCGGCGTCGGAGAGAGGCTGATCACATCGAGCAGCGACCCCGTTTTCGGAGGAGTCTACAAGATCTCCGCCGTCGAAAAGGACGGCGTCGTGATGCCCAAGATAAAAATCTCCGAGACGGTCGAGAAGATAACCAATCCCGGCAGGAAATCAGTCTATCGCATATACGACAGAACAGGTCATGCCGTGGCCGACCTCATCGCCGGCGCGGATGAGACCGTGGACGCGAGCGAACCGTTCCGCGTGGTGGATACGGTCCGCCCGTGGAAGAAGATCGTCCTGAGGAACTGCACCGCGAAGCCGCTGCTGCAAAAGGTCATCGAAGACGGCAGAAGAGTCGGGCCCCGCAGGTCCCTCGAAGAGATCCGCGACCACGTCAGAAGACAACTCGAATCGGAGATATGGCAGGAGGAGCAGCGGTTCGATAACCCCCACCTCCATCATCTGGACATGACCCCGGAGTACTACAGGATGAAGATGGAACT
>DATC01000128.1:6429-7024 GCA_002504495.1 Methanomassiliicoccaceae archaeon UBA537 | reverse complement strand
TAGAAGAGCTCGAGCCCTCAGAGCCGATCGCTGGACGCGGACCCTGTCGAGATCCAGCTCGACGGGGCGCCCCTCGGCCAGCGATGCCCTGACGTCGAGTATCCTCTGGTTCTCCGAACCGCGGAAGCTCAGACCTATGTTCCTGCGCGACTCGACGTACTCTCCGTCGACGATCACGTCCACCAAGGAAAGCATCTCGTCGGTCACCTCGCACCTCGCTCTGCTGTCTCCGGTGAGCTCTTCCCAGGTGTAGCCGCTGTAGGCCCACACGTCCTTATCGGGAAGCTCTCTGCGGACCCTTCTGAGGAGTCCTATGAGGGCCCGCTGATTGGAGGGCTCCCAGGGTTCTCCTCCCAGAATGCTGAGTCCGCGGACGAAAGGCGGTTTGAGGGACTCCATTATGCGCTCCTCGACCTCGGGCGTGTACTCCTTCCCGTATTCGAAATCCCATGTCGCCGGCTGGAAGCAACCGTGACAGCGGTGGGTGCAGCCGGAAACGAACAGCGATGTGCGCACCCCCGTGCCGTTGGCGATGTCGGACGTCTTCAGCTCGCCGTAATGCATGGTCGTTTTCCTCCTGTATATGGATATACAG
>DATC01000128.1:3576-6326 GCA_002504495.1 Methanomassiliicoccaceae archaeon UBA537 | reverse complement strand
TACTGCGTGCCGATGTAGCCGCAGGTGCGACGGGCCACGTTCATCCTGGACTGGTCGGTGTTGCCGCAGTTGGGGCACTTCCATACGAGCTTGCCGTCGATCTCCACGATGTTGATCTCCCCGTCCCAGCCGCAGACCTGGCAGTAGTCGCTCTTGGTGTTGAGCTCGGCATAGAGGATCGTGTCGTAGATGTACTGCATGACGCTGATGACCGCAGGGATGTTGTTCTGCATATCGGGGACCTCGACATATGAGATCGCCCCTCCGGGGGCCAGAGCCTGGAACTTGGCCTCCAGGGCGAGCTTGTCGAAGGCATCGATCGGCTCCGTCACATGGACGTGGTAGGAGTTGGTGATGTAGTTCTTGTCCGTGACGCCCGGGATCAGGCCCCATCTCTTCTGGAGGGTCTTGGCGAACTTGTACGTGGTCGATTCCAGAGGAGTCCCGTACAGCGAGTAGTGGATGTTCTCGGCCTTCCTCCAGGTCATGTACATGTCGTTCATATGGCGCATGATCTCCAGACCGAGCGCCTCCCCTTCGGGATCGGTGAGCTTCTTGCCTATGAGCTCGTAGACGCACTCCCAAAGGCCGGCGAATCCGAGAGACAGGGTGGAGTACCCGCCGTACAGGAGCCTGTCGATCGTCTCCCCCTTGGCGAGACGTGCGAGTGCGCCGTGCTGCCAGAGGATCGGAGCCACGTCGGACGGGGTCCCCTTGAGCCTCTCGTGTCTGAAGCGCAGAGCCTTGTGGCAGAGCTCCAGGCGCTCGTCGAAGATCTCCCAGAACCTGTCGAGCCTCTCGTCCTTGGGCGTGCCGGTCTCGCAGGCGGAGCAGGCGACATCCACCAGATTGATCGTGACGACTCCCTGGTTGAACCTGCCGTAGTACTTCGGACGGCCGTTCTCATCGACATAGGGCGTGAGAATCGAGCGGCATCCCATGGGAGGATACACATCGCCGTGGCCTGCGGGATTGACCTTCAGCTGCTTCATCACCTTGGCGGACAGGTAGTCGGGAACCAGCCTCCTCGCGGTGCATCTGGCGGCGAGCTCGGTCAGATAGTAGTACGGCGTGCCCTCCCTGATGTTGTCCTCGTCCAGGACGTATATCAGCTTGGGGAACGCGGGAGTGATGAACACCCCGGATTCGTTCTTGACGCCTTCGATCCTTTGCTTGAGGACCTCCTCTATGATCATGGCGAGATCGGACCTGACGTTCAGGTCCTCGGTTTCGTCGAGATACATGAACACCGTTATGAAAGGGGCCTGGCCGTTGGTGGTCATCAAGGTGACGACCTGGTACTGGATGGTCTGCACCCCCTTCTTTATCTCCTCTCTGACGCGCTTCTCTGCGATCTTGTTGACGATCTCATCGGTGGCCTCGAGACCTGCCATGGCGAACTCCTCGCGGACATCCCTCCGTATCTTCTGTCTGGAGACGTCGACGAAGGGAGCGAGATGGGTAAGCGTGATGGATTGGCCGCCGTACTGGCAGGAGGCGACCTGGGCTATGATCTGAGTGGCGATGTTGCATGCGGTGGAGAAGCTGTGAGGAGTCTCGATCTTGGTCCCGGAGATCACGGTGCCGTTCTGGAGCATATCCTCGAGATTGACGAGATCGCAGTTGTGCTCCTTCACGGCGAAATAGTCCGCGTCATGGAAATGGATTATGCCTTCGTCGTGCGCCTGGACGACATCTGGCGGCAGGAGTATCCTCCTGGTGAGATCCTTGCTGACCTCTCCGGCAATATAGTCCCTCTGGACGGACACGACCTCGGGGTTCTTGTTGGAGTTCTCCTGCTTCACCTCCTCGTTGTCGCATTCTATGAGGCTGAGTATCCTGGCATCGGTGGTGTTGGACTGACGGGCCAGGTTCCTCGTGTAACGATATCTGATGTAGCGCTTGGCGGTCTCCGGAGCGTTCTGCTGGATTATGTGCGTCTCCACCAGCTCCTGGATCTCCTCCACGGAAAGGGCGCGGCCGAGGGTCTCGCAGTAGTCCTCGATGACGAGCGAGATGTAGTCGATCTGACGTCTTGTGAGCTCGGGCTCCCCGTCGCCGGCCTCGTTGGCCTTGATGATGGCCTTGACGATCTTCTGACGGTCGAACTCCACTTCCGCTCCGTTCCTCTTTATGATCTTCATGCGCTCGGAGTCTCCTAACTCGGGACCGCTTTAAAGGCTTCGTAAAGGTCGGTGATTAACAAAAAGTCCTCATGGAGAGAGGGTCCGCAGGGGTCACGTTAACGTGCATTGAACCGGGTCGAATACGATTGAATGCTATTACCTGTAAGGATAACACCATTGTCGGAAACACCTTCGAATCCGTTGGCTGGAGCAGGGATCGGCAGAAGGAAAACGCCTCCAGCAACCGTTATATCCTATGCGGGGATGGACGGTCCGAGGCCGGGAAGCCGATAAATCCTGTTCCTGTGCTAATACGCTATCTCAGTAGACCCGCGTAGCTCAAATATTGATTTCGGACAGGTCCGGCGATAAGGACCAGTTCCGCCCGACCTCACTCCGAATTCACATCCGGAACGCTCCAGACCGCGACATCGTACCTGTATGCGGACGAATCCGCCGCCGAACGCATCCTGCGGCGGAGCAACGGCGTGAAACGGTCCTCCGGGATGCCCGAATCCTCCGACAGTGCCCTCGACAGCTCATCGAACGGTACTCCGCATTCCACCTCCGCTCTGATGATCCTGAAATCTGGAAATCCGTCTCCGAAGAATACGGGCTCCGGCC
>DATC01000128.1:0-3535 GCA_002504495.1 Methanomassiliicoccaceae archaeon UBA537 | reverse complement strand
GCGACCGAATCGCCTGCAGCACCCTTCAGATCGCGCAGGAGCTCCGCGTACGGATCGGCCTTCGGCAGGATGGCGGCGCATCCGCGCTTCGAGACCATGGCCGCGCGCTCCAGCGCGGAGCGATCGAAACACAGGCGCGAAGGAGCGAAAACTACCGAATCGTATCTTCCGCGCGCAGGGACGTAGGTCATCCAATCCTTCTCGAAGAGCTCGGTCCTGCACCCTTCCCGCGTGGTGCCGCGGATGCGTTCCAGCGCGGAGCGGTCGCGATCCATGCAGACGAGGACCCTGACGCGGAGGGACAAGGACGGCGCGAACAGTCCTGGAGCCACCAGCATGGAGCAATCGGTAGCGAATACGACCCCATCGTCCGCCAGGCATCCGATGACGGCATCGGCGACGCAGGATGGAAGGCGGACATCGCTCATGGACGTCCTCTCTCAGGAACGACCATGATGCTACCGCTGCGACACCCCAACCGGATACGAAGCCCGATACCGTGCGCAGCACGGGCGAATCCGCACCGGTATGCTCCCATGCCCACTCGGCGGCGGTGACCGGTATCAATGCGCAACCCGCCGTCAAAGCAGTCCTTCCGCGGGCGAAGGACGATAGGAGCGCGCATGACAGCAGACCTGCGGCGAATCCGGCAGCCAACCCCGTATCGCGCATGCAGACGGGCATCTGCGATCCGTTTATCACGAAGCTCCTGGAGAACTGCTGATGGCAGAACAGATCCCCGAACGCGTACAGGACAGCGAACGGTCCGTCCCCCCATCCCCCGTCCAGAACGCCGGGGGTCCCGTCCAGTCCCCGGTACGTTCCATGAAGGGAGATAAGGGGCGCCAGAACCATGAGCGATACGAACGCCGAAACGGCGATTCCTGCGATCATCAGCGGTCTGGTCCCGGGATCCATGGCCCCTAATCGCACCGAGCATGATAGAATGCACGGTCGAAACAGCCTAGGCAAAGGGAGCGCGATGATCACGGATATGAACATCGGACCTTGCAGACGCCTCTCGAAGCTATGTCCGATACCATGCCTTGTCACTGATCGCGGCCCGATATAAGGGCGATAATCGCCGTATACGGCTTCGAAAGACGGGCCTCCTCCCAGGCCCGATAGTGTCCGTAAAAACTCCAATGCGGGTTGTATAGACAAAGAATCTCGATTTTCAGTTTATAAAAGCTACGATACCTTTAACAATCATAAGTCGCATTCAAATTCAGTTGGTTTATACATCCAATGCATAAAGCAACAACAACACAAAAGACGATTACCATGACTGGCAAGACGATTGTCCTTGCAGTCATCGTGGTGGCGGTCATCGCAGTGGCCGGCGCCGCCGTCGTTCTCAGCGACGGAGATGACAAAGGAGAGAACAAAGGCGGTTCCGAGCAGAACGCCGGCAAGAACCTCTCTGCTCTCGAGAGCAGACTGGACGACATGAAGAACAAAGAGGCGGACTATCCGATGCTCATGATCCTCGGCAATGCCGATTGGGACGACAACATCGGAGACGACGACATCGCCTACATCGAGGGACTCATCAAGAACGGCTACAACTACGCCGACGAGTTCATGTGCGATGCGAACTACGACGGACTCATCGATGACAAGGATGTCGAGATGGTCAAGCTCCTCAAGGACCACAAAAACTACTACGACAAGGTCAACTACATCAACTGCGACTACAAGATCAGAACCTATGACATGAGCAGGCCCCTGCACCTCGCAGGCTGCCTGAGCCAGACCTTCGAGATCGAATGCATCCTGGCCCCCGAGGCCATCGTCGCCACCGACTACAGATGCGGCGATCCCGCCAGAAACGAGGGCGAAGGCACGTTCTGGCAGGAATGGGCGTCCGTCCTGGACTACGACAAGCTCGGAACCGTCGGGAACCTCAAGTTCCCCGTAGCCGAGACCATCGTCAACGCATGCAAGGTCAACGGAGACGGCGACCTCACCGTCTGGATGAACTCCGAGTACGCCAGAGGCACCGGGGACCTGGAGAACCAGGTCGCCAACACCGGCGTCCAGATCATCCGTCTGCCCTCCTGGGAGAACGGAGCCACCGTCAACGGAGTCATCACTGCCGGATACTTCTTCCACAAGTACGACAGAGCGATCGATTGGGCCGACTGGTACAACGGCTATATGGACCAGATCAAGGAGCTCGTCGGAAAGCTCACCGACGATCAGAAGAAGAAGGTCCTCGGATGCTACCTCTACACATCCGACGAGGATCCGACATCATACTACGTCTTCGCGGGCAATTCCGGCGAGTACCAGAACCTCCTGAGGCTCGGAATCGTCGACGTGGTCACCAAAGCCGAAGTCAACCAGGGATCAGGGTGGAAGGTCGAGCTTACCGACGAGGCGTTCGCCGCCGTCTGCCAGAAGTTCGGATGCGACGTAATGGTCGGCACCGTGCCCGGGCCCTTCGGATCCGCATACATGAACGGCTCCAAGGACATCGTCTCCCAGGCATACATGGAGAAGATCTACAAGGAGCGCCTCACCGGACTAAACGCGTACACCGACAAATCCAACCAGGTCGACCTCGTCGTCTTCGGATGGATCTGGGCCACCGGGCCCATGGAGCTCACGTTCCTCGCGCAGGTGGGCAACTACCTGTACGACTGGGGCCTGGACGTCGAGAAGATCACGAACGAAGGCATGCAGTGGATGAACATCTACGGCGAGTCCGGCGAGTACAAGTACACCTACGACAGCATCCTTCCCAGGCTCTGGTACACCGGAGCCGAGACGGCCTGAAAACACCGAGGGGGCATGCCCCCTCCCATCATCCCGAGGTGTCTCAGATGCCTGTGACGTTGGACGACAAGGCGATCGCGGCAGCATTCGTCGCGCTTCTGATCGTCGGATCCGCCATGGCCTATCTGCTCGTGTTCAACGAGATCAGCGGAGATCCGAGACAGGATCCCCACAGCTACTGCTTCGAAGGAAGCTTGGACGGATCCGCGTGCGCAGGCACGGGCGAGACACGCTACGTCGAGCACAGCGGCGGCTGCATTCTCCATGAGCTGGATTTCGCGGTGGAATCGACGGACGGGTCCGAACACGGCCTCATCAGCCTCTTCTTCAACGAGGACGGAACGATGGACGGATCCTACGAACTCGTCGGAGACGCCGAGGCGGGAGGAACGCCATGCAGCCTCTGGACGAAGGAATCGGATGGGATGGAGCAACGCCTCTACATCGGTACCGACTGCACCCTGCTCAGGATAGAGCTGGAATCCGAGAGACTCAGCCTCATCGGAATCATCGTTCGATCTATGGTGGCAAATGTCGAAATTGAATCTAAGAACTAAAGTACGGAACGCCGGATCGAGCGTGAGACTCTCGGGCAGGCTGATCGGAAAGCTCCAGAAGGAGGACGGGACGGAGACCCGCCAGGAGCTGATCACCAAGAGGTACACGGCATACAAGTATGCCAAGCGCATGATGATCCTGGTAGTCCTCGCCATGGCGCTGATCATGCTGGGCGTAGATGTGGGCCTAGGGCCAT
>DATC01000064.1 GCA_002504495.1 Methanomassiliicoccaceae archaeon UBA537 | reverse complement strand
AAGAAGAAGAGGGAGCTGTTCGAGGAGATCGCGAGGATCAGAGAATCCTCAGATGGGATCGAGCGATCTAGGATTCCTATTTACGTCGCGTTGTCATGATTCGACGATAGAAGGATCTGTTTTCGGGAGTTCGCTCGAATCTCGATGCGATCTTCCTGACGAGCCGATGGACGGTGGTGGTTCCGGGACGTTCGAGGCAATCTGCCGCATCCGATTTCGGCGGCAGCGCCTTGTCCGCCCTGGCAAGCGCGGCTTTGACGGATTCATCAGAGATGCCTATTCCCTTGGCCTTGTCGTACCTCCTTCCCTGAAGCCTTCCCAATAAATCCTCCATGTCATGCTGAGATATGCTTGACGGAACATCGATGAAATGCATAAGCAGGAACACTTCGAAGGACGGATTCGAGATGTAGGTCTCTATCTCCCTCTCCTCGCACCATTCCATGAATTCCAGCATCTCCTTCTTGGTAGTATTGTCCATATCGATCACTACGCCCAGGAAGTCGCCCGGCATCCTATTCGTGTCTTTCATCAAACATTCGCAGACACGGCGCACGTTCTTGAGGTCTCCCCCATGGCAATTCACGGTCCTGACAGCCATGTCCGTGTTCCCCAGACGCACGAGACTGTCGAAATAGATCTTCTCCGACGACCCCTCCACGGCCAGGATTTCCACCGACCTTCTGCGTTCGAACGGGGAACGGCCCCTTCTGCGCGTCATAGCCTGCTCAATCCGATGACTGCAGGAACCGCGCTGAAGCGACCCATGAGATAGTCGTCGCGTATGTCGCTCTTCTTCCTTACTCCCTTGATCTGGGCGAGGCAGTACAGGATCGATTCGCCGTTGTCGCGGTTCTTGGAGGTGAACCATATCTGGTCGCGTCTGAACAGCTCGCGGATGTCCAACAGGGAGATGTCGTGGGTGTTGACGATGAGCTGGGCCCCCTCGGTATTGGCTTCTGTGTTGAAGAGTCCGACCAGCCATCTGGTGAGCAGGGGATGGAGATCGGATCCGAACTCGTCGACGATCACGGTACCGCCGTTCTTCAATGCCGAGCTTATGGGACCCATTATCGAGAACATCTCGACGGTTCCATTGGATTCCATGGATATCGGAAACGCCATGTCATCCACGTCGGCTTCACGGAATCCATGGAGAAGACGTATCTCCGTGGCTTTTCTGACGATCTCCCTGCCGGAAGGGTCGTGCTTCGGGATGTACGAGCCTATCACGCGTTCCTCTCCGTAGAAATCCTGTATCCCGAGATCGGCTGCATCGAGAGCGGACAGCATCATGCGCTTTATCTCCGGGTCGTTCCGGGCAAGTTCGAACGGACGGCGGGTATCTTGCTCCAGGCCCTGATAGATGACGGTTATCTTTCCGATCTCCTTGAGAACCGCGCCACAGGCCCTATCGTTGTAGTCTGCGGCCATGTGCAGATACGTTGTCGCGGAGGACACTTTCGCGAATATGCCCGGATCCATGCCTTTGCCGTTCTCCCCTCTTCTGAAGATCAGCGCCTTGCGGCCGTTCGGCGAATGGAACAGGGTCTCGGAAACGATGTGCTCCTCATCGTATGAGATCCCGTACGAGTACAGGACGCCGTCGATTATCATGCGCAGCTCCATGGACGTCGGTTCCGATACGGTCTTCCTGGAGAGGGCGAACGGGATGTACCCGGGCAGAGGGCTTCCTTCCGGACGTGCGCTGCCGACCATCTCCTTGAGGCACCCCACAGCATCGACCAGAAATGTTTTTCCGGACGCGTTAGCTCCGAATATCGCTGCGGATTTGAGCAGTCCGTTCTTCAATGCCGGCGTATCCTGTACGGCGTATTCGTCATCGGACAATAAGGATGGTTCCATGCTCAGAACGGCGCGTTCACGGAACGGTCCGAAGTTCCGAACGGAGAAGTCGACAATCATAATACAGGATTATATATGCTATATTTGAATTTTTTATTCAATATTCCAGAATAAAATTCCAAAGAATCCGATTTACATATTGATTATCCGAACAGTTTGGAGCGGATTGCAGATATGCAGGCCATTCGTCTGATCACGTTCCGTTGGGATCGATCGCATCCCCAGAGAAGGCTCGAGGAAGCATATCCGCTGTTGGATGAAGAGTCGCGCCGGTGCGATAAAGCTCTCGAGATGCAGTTCGAGAAGGGGGACTATGATGCGTATATCCGTTCCTCATCGAACAAGATAGATGCGATCATGCATGTTATCAGACAGCTGGATTCCGTTCAGAATGATCTCGCATCCTCATATGCGGGCATGCTGGTCGGATGCGATGACGACTTTCGGAAGGAAGCTGTCGCCGAGGTCCTTTCGAAACATGGATTCAGGAGCGAAGCGGCGAAGCTGTACCTCGATATGTTCCGCTTATCACACAAGTACGAGCACCTCCAATCGTACCGCGACAATGCTGATGATGCAGACTCCTCGTCGATATCGGACGATCTGGCTTCGGAGATATTTTCCAGGGATCAGTACGATGTCGAGGCTCTGAGAACCCTCGTCCTCGACGGCAGGGGAGCGGATGCGGAACGCTATATCTGCAAGGTCGGATTCGCTCCGCGGCGGATATACGGGGTCTATGATCTCACCGGGATCTCCGCGCTGTGCACGCTTCTCTGCTCGAGAGGGTTCATCGAATCCGCGGCGGTTCTCGGAAGGGGATTGATAAGGATGCGCCTGAACATCAAGGATCCGGACTGCTATCAGGATACCGTCGACATGCTCAGGTACATGGACGGGGAAGCGGTTTCGAGAACGCGGCCGAACAGCATTCCGCATTCAAGAGGAGCCTCAAGGAGCAGTATCCCAAGATGCGTAAGTTCTGGGGCATGTACGAGGGCACCTGGGTGGATAAAATCAAGATCAGAAGCCGCGGCTATTGGTGACCGGCGGCACGGGATCGTTTTCGATTCCGTCTGATGCCGTACGTGCCGCAGCGCTCGGATCGAGGCGTTTAGGCAGGCGATTTACACGTTGTTTTCCTTTTTCACAGTATTTTCAGTCCGATAATCGAAGTCGTTTACACCTATGTCCTCCAAGTCGTAGTTAAATAATGATGGGCATGATTAGTAATTGGATGATACATCCAACTAGTCTATGGTGACTATGATGAATGTGAAAACAGCAGCGATCGCCGCAGTCGCGGTCATTCTTGTTTGCGCGCTGGCGGTCGGTTTGTCCGTCAGCAATGACGACAATGGAAACGATGGACCCATAACCGTCGTCGCCAACGGGAAGACGGTAACTCTGGAGAAGCCGGCGGAGAGGCTTGTCGTCTATTCGAAATACATAGGCGAAGCGCTCATAGTGATGGGCGCCACCGATAAGGTGGCCGGAGTGTCGAAGACCATAGCCACGGATTCGAACTACGCGAGCTACTATGCCGACGTCAAGAATCTGGGTGCCAACAACCCCGCCACGGGATTCGACACCGTGCTCGAACTCAATCCCGATCTCATCATAACCTACGGGACATACGACAACGACAACGCCTACAAGTCCGGGATCCCCGTGCTCGAGATAGGCGCATCCAAGATCTCCGAGGTCAACAACGACATCGCCGTACTCGGAAAGGTCCTGGGAATGGAGGACAGGGCGCAGAAGATCCTGAGCTGGTTCAACAAGTACTACGACAAGGTGAAGGACTCGTCCGTGACGTCCGACACCACCTTCCTGCTCGAGGCCGCCTCCAAGAGCAAGGTGTCCTTCATGGGACCCGGCAGCACCATGGGTTACTCCCTCGACCTCGTCAAGGGGAAGAACGTCGTGTCCGAAGGGAATTACGAGTATTGGTCCTTCGATACCGTCATTCCGAAGAATCCCGATGTGATCCTCGTCCTGGAGTACAACGCGAACTGGAACGAGGAGTATCTCAGCTCCTACAGGGAGGCAGTCTGCGCCAGAGCGGGATGGGACCAGATCGACGCCGTGAAGAACGGCGAGGTCTACTCGGTATCCAACGATATCGTGGGAGGGATCCGCAGCGTGATCGGGACCATGTTCTTCCTGTCCCTCATGGATCCGTCCTATGCCGATATCGATGTCTCGGAGCTCGTCGACGAGTACAACAAGATAGGCGGCACGACCTTCAACAACAAGATGGTCTACAAGGGCTGATCTCAATCTCCGGGGTCCTTCGATGAGCAGAGCTCTTTCCGGGTACATCGATCTCCTGAAAGGGAGGGACATCGATGATTCCATCCGCGGGAGGTACAGGAACGCGATCCGCAGGAAGGCGCTTCTCATGATCGCGCTGATACTCGCGCTGGCGGTGGTCTCCGTCGCCGTCCTTGGGATAGGCGGCGTGATGGTGGATTTCGGCAACATCGTGAAGGTGCTGTTCCATCCGCTGTTCCCGGATCACGTATCGGCCCCGGACCAACCCTATTACTCGACCATAATCCTGGATTACAGGATGCCCCGCGTCCTTCTCGGGATACTGACGGGCATGTGCCTGGCGGTGGCCGGGGCCTCGATGCAGGGCATAATGAAGAACCCGCTGGCGGATCCGTTCACGCTCGGACTCTCGTCCGCCGCCTCGTGCGGAGCAGGCGTGGGGATCATACTCGGCCCGGCCATCCTCGGATCGCTGTACTACAGCAACATCTCCTTCTTCGGGGAGCTCGTGGGGGTGGGAGGCCTCTTCATGGTCCTGGTGGCCTTCCTCTTCGGTCTAGCCAGCGTAGCCATCCTGATATCGCTGACGGGGCGCAGGCCGGTGAGCCAGTCCACTCTGATCCTCACAGGAGTGGTGATAGGATACCTGTTCTCCGCCGTGCTGTCCTATCTGAAGTACATATCCGATGACGAGGCGCTGAAGGACATCACGATGTGGCTTCTCGGAGGGATGTGGGGCGCCTCCTGGAGCGCCGTGATAATCGTGTTGCCGATCGCCGTCCTGGGGATCATCGTCCTGGAATCGTACGCGGTTGATATGAACGCCCTTTCGAGCGGCGATGACGTTGCAAAGAATCTCGGCGTCGATGTGAAGAAGCTCAGGGTCAGGATACTGGTCGTATCCGCATTGATCACCTCGTCGTGCATGGCGTTCACCGGGATAATCGGATTCATAGGCCTCATGGCCCCCCATATCGTGAGGATGCTGATCGGAAGCGACAACCGCTATCTGATCCCGGTGTCCGCTTTGATGGGTGCGCTCATCCTGGTCTCGTGCGATGCGCTGGCCAGGTTCATCATCGCTCCAAGCGATCTTCCTGTGGGCATCATAATGTACGTCATCGGAGGGATGTTCTTCCTGTTCCTCATAAAGAGGATGAGAGGAGGCTACGAGATATGAGGCTGGATGCGGACCGCATATGTCAGGGCTACGGGTCCCGCACGGTGCTGGAGGACATAACGTTCTCCGCGGAGAGCGGAGAGGTCGTGGCCCTGCTCGGACCCAACGGGTCCGGAAAGTCCACTCTGATCAGGACCATCTGCGGGATAATGGATCCGAGGTCGGGGACCGTGTCCATAGACGGGGTTCCGATAACGGACATCGACACGACCGACCTGTCCAAGCTGATCTCCTACGTGCCGCAGTCGGTATCGGCGGGGGTCTTCACCACGGTCATGGACACCGTGCTCCTCGGAAGGCGTCCGTACGTCACATGGTCGTATCGCGAGAAGGACATAGACATCGCGATAGAGTCGATGGAGCGGATGCGCGTCGGAGGCTATTCGGATAGGAACGTCTCCGATCTCTCCGGGGGTCAGAGGCAGAGGGTGTTCCTCGCCAGATCTCTGGCGCAATGCCCTTCGTTCTTCATCTTCGACGAGCCCACCAGCGCTCTGGACCTCAAGCATCAGATGAACACGATGATCACGATGGGGGATATTGTTCACAACCTCAAGGCGGGGATGATCATCGCGCTCCACGACATAAACCTCGCACTAAACTATTCCGACAAGGTCCTGATGATCAAGGATCGCAGGACGTACGCCTTCGGAAGACCCGAGGAGGTGATCACGGAGCAGAGCATCCGCGATGTCTACGGGGTCGAATCGCGCATCGTCGAATCGGAGGAGGGAAGGTTCATCCTTCCGCTCAGACCGTTCGACAGCGGAGCAGGTGATGATCGATGAGCGACAAGATAACGTATCCGTTCTCTGCGATAGTAGGTCAGGAGGAGATGAAGGAGGGACTCGTCCTGAATGCGATAAACCCCTCCATAGGCGGGATGCTCATACGCGGCGAGAAGGGGACCGCCAAATCCACCGCGGTCCGCGCGTTGGCGGCGCTGCTTCCTGAGAGGAGGATCGTGAAGGGATGCCCCTGCGGCTGCGCATGGGGCAGGCCCGACGAGTTCTGTCCGGAATGCCGCGCCAGGGAGGCCGCAGGGAGCCTGGAGGAGGATGTCCAGCCCATGCGCGTGGTCGAGCTGCCGCTGAGCTCCACGGAGGATCGCGTGGCGGGAACGCTGGACATAGAGCACGCCATATCCACGGGGAAGAAGAAGTTCGAGCCGGGAGTGCTCGCGAAGGCCAACGGGAACATCCTCTATGTGGATGAGATCAATCTGCTGGACGACCATATCGTGGATCTCCTGCTGGATTCGGCCGCCATGGGGATG
>DATC01000139.1 GCA_002504495.1 Methanomassiliicoccaceae archaeon UBA537 | reverse complement strand
TAACTAGAAAGTAACTAGAAAGTAACTATAAACCCCGTATCGGCAACGTACAATAACTAGAAACCGCATCGTACAGAGTTCGACAATTATTCTGACGATGCAGCCATAGGTGCGACCATCGGAAGATGAAGGCTCGGACGTTCTCAACCAATGAATTAACGGTGTTTAGTACAACTATACATGGTATTTAGACCTTATACCACTATTTCACAAAATTTTAAATATAGAATTGATTTTAATATTTCAAGTAATCGAAAATTTGAAATAATATTGAATCGAATCAATCATACTGGTCGTATCAATGCGACTGCGAACATAGGATACTCCCCCCCCGCGACTTCAAAACAAAGGGGGAGGCCACCCGGAAACGTGATCAGATGGCAAAACGCAATAATGCCCAGAGGAACTTAAACACTGCGAAGAGGATGACCCCCTACGACGCCAAGATCGCAGGGACGTTTGCCGAAAAGCCGAAAACTCCGAAGAAGGAGCCTCGAAAACCGACTGCAAACGAGATGAAGGCGAACAACAACACGATGCTCGAGCTCACCCGTCGCATCGGCAACCTCCGCATATGGAAGCCTGTGTTCGAGAAAAACCTGAAGGAGATGAACGAGGGCAAGGTGGGCCGTCCATACGAGTACTCCGACGCCCTGATCATCTGGATGATGACGGTCCTGACGGCTGTCGATGGCAAGTTCGATACCGTCGCTGGACTCTTTCAGAGCATATTGAAGTGTCTGGGCATCAAAGCACCTTCGCCGACCAGGCTTCTGGAACGGGCGAATATCCTCACTGCGGAGTACATCGCGGAACCGGACAAGGAGCTCTCTGAGCGCTATGGGACGCATATCCATACGATCGGAGTCAGCTCCAATGTGCAGGATAGGTGCAGGAGGACGGGGATCGACTCGTCCGGTCTGGCCCTGTCGTCCATGAACCGTTGGAGAGGGAAGAAGTGGAAGACAGAGGTCAAGGACAGAGGATGGCTCCACCTCCATGTTCTTTCCGATGTAGATACGGGCGAGTTCCTGGCATACGCCATCACCGACGAATCCGTCGGTGATGCACCGATGCTCAAATGCCTTGTAGAGAAGGCGCTGGAGGGATGCCACAAGATCGAGGTCGTATATGCCGACGGAGCTTACTCCAGCGACGAGAACTGGATCTATCTGTGCTCGGAGAAGAAGATCCGCTTCGTCACCAGCTTCAAGGTCAACACCCCTCCCAGGAACAACGGCTGCCTCGCCAGAGGCGAGGCGGCCCGCCTATGGTGTTCGCTTCCCTACGATGAATGGGTGAAGGTTTCCGGATACGGGACCAGATAGAAGTGCGAATGCGGATTCAGCGACTTCAAGCGCCTGTTTCCAGAAGTCGTGACTGCCCGGAGTCTAATAGGCATGATTCGCCAGGTGATGTGCAGAATAGACTTCCACAACATGTACAAGGAGACAAGAGCTCGCATCATGGGAACCACGGGCAACGGAATCGTCGTGGCATGAGCAACGGATTGCTACCTGAACCTGATTCCACGCTTGATGAATTATCGAACTCTGTAACCGCATCGAGTAACTATAAATCACCCGTTATTCGGATCGTTGACGATCCAAACACCCGTTTTCCTGGATCCGGACCACGATATGGTGCCGTTATCCCTGAGCCTCGCCATGATCTTCTTCACCATCGACTCGGAGATGCCGGTGACCTGAGCTATCCGAGACTGTGTGATAGAGGGATTCTCGCGAATGCACTCGATGATGATCGCATCATCCCCATCCGGAGCATGGCGAGTCTGCATCGGTCTATAGAAGACGACATTGAAGAACTCCCCCTTCTCCTTGAAAACAGGCGACCTGCAACCCTGCTCCTCGCAAAGCTCGATCATCCTATGGGTGCCCTTGCCATATCTCTATGAAGCCCATCGCTTTGAAGACCGACGCGATAGCCTGATTCCTGATCTCGGAACGTTCGGTGCCGATCTCAGATAGATCGATGAGCAGCAGTCCCGGAGACTCGATCTCTACACGATCCTCGAAAACGCGGACGAATATGGAACGGGTCTGCATCGAATAGTCGCGATGGACAGCGGCATTGACGATAGCCTCTCTGATCGCTGCCTCCGGTATCTCGTACACATCCTTCCTGACGAGCCCGGATATCTCGGATGACATCGTCAGATGCCTGAGGACGAACCCGTAGGCGCCCTCTACTTGAGAAACGGTGTCGTCTTCGAAATCGGCACTGTCCGCGAAAACCAGACCCTCGGCATCCCTGAAGCATGCGCATTGTATGCGGGCATGAGGAAAGGGATTGGTTGTCAGAAGAGCATATGCATTCGTCGCCATGTATCCGCGAAGACTCGGGGATATGACCCGCATGTTCTCGAGCTTCACGGGAGAGATATCGAGGCGGTATCCCGAAAGACGACGACATAGTCTCGAAAGCGTGTCGCGATCCACATCGACGGAGGGACAGTCCAATCTGTCGAATGATTCCCTGGAACCACGGATCTCCAATGACTTCAGAATATCCTGGTCGGCGAGTTTGAAGATGCCGGCCACACGGACATACGTCCCACGGGACCTGCCCTCCGATTCTATGAAGTAAGGAGTATCTCTGCCCGGCCTAACATCGACGACTATTATGATCCTATCATCGACGGTCACGTTGAAGAAGTCAGGTGAAACCATGGGCCTGCATGATGCCGAGATGGAATCCGCTATGGAATCCATGGTCTTGAAGAGGATGTCGTCAGGGATGCCGATGATGGATATGTCGTCTCCGACGCCGAAGAATATGCGACCTCCCGCACCGTTGCTGAAAGCGACGACGGTCTTGAGGTATCTCCTATCGTCGCTGGGGAGATCGGACTTGAACTCGACGTTATGGGATTCGCCACGGCCTATCTCATCAAGGACCCGCATCGAAAGATCATCATCCGACCGCATCCCGTTCATAGACTCCATGTGAAGGTCCGGAGTATAAAACATGACTTTTCCTGGATCCGGGCCGTACCGTCGCACCGGATGCGGATCCGCGTGCAACATCCGCCATTCCTCCGAACGGAATCTGAGAATGCCACATAGTGCGGAGACCTGAAGCATCGAGCATGGATTTCGACCGCGAACATACGGCTCGAGCCGAGGATGCCGATATCGGATTAGACGCTTATCGGACAGGAAATCGAATCCCAGCCTGGACGCCGCGAACTCCCTGGCGCGGAGGCCCTCGGGAACGTAGCGCTCGTACTTCCCCATGGACTCCACGTCCTCCATCAGCACCAGCTCCTCCGGCTCCTCCCTTCTGGCAAGAGCCTTGAGGCGCTGCTCCACCGCCCTCCATTCCAAAGCCGTGGATATCCTTATCCATACAGGAGATGCGGACATCAGGACCTCTACCTCCTCCATCGCGTTCAGAAGGCGCAGGAGCCCCTCGAAGTCCCTGGTGCCCATCCACGGGAACAGGACGTATCCTCCCGAGACCTCCATCGCACCGTCGTAGCCTTCGGTCCTGAACGCCTCCCTGGATTCCTTCAACCTCATACGAGCGGACGAGTCCAGCCAGGGGAAGTCCTCGTCCGATTGGAGTATCTCCCTCATGCGCGACGCCACCGCACCGTCCACCTGCGGAGGAGAGGACTCCCATCTCGCCTCCGGAGCGCTTTCGGAGGTCTCCTTGGCCTCCGCCCATCCGTCGCCGACCTTGGTTATGCGCCACGTCTTCCCTGCGAGGGAGATCGCCGCTCCGACCTTCGGGGTCTTCTGCACCGTGCCTATGACCGTTCCTCCGGCGCGGATCTCCGTCTCCGCCACCGTCTCGAAGACCGCGGCGAACCCTCTTCCGTTGGCTATGGGCTCGGCCTTCAGCCCGATGACCAGGGAGCCGTCCTCCATGCGCTGCAGGTGATGCTCCCTGAGCATGTGCCTCGCGATCTCTGCGATCTCGTCGGACGATACGTTCCTGAAGGCCCACATCGACAGCATCGCCTCCTTCAGCTCCGTCCAGGAGACGTCATGGTCGGAACCCTTCAGATACGCCAGGATCTGATGATAGAGAAGACCGAACGGAAGCGGATCGGGCCGTATGGGCTCCGACCATCCGCGCCCGACTGCGAGATCCGCCACGGCCACCGCCCTGACGAGATCCAGGGACACTCCAGGAGGAGAGGGGGTCCATGCCGAGAGGTCCTCCAGGCACATCACGATCATCTCCCTCCTTCCGCCCCGGCGGCCGGTCCTGCCCATCCTCTGGAGCATGGAGGAGCATGCATAGGGGGCGCCTATCTGAACGACACGGTCCAGACCGCCCACGTCGACGCCGAGCTCCAGAGTGGACGTCGCCACCACGGTGGACCTCCTGTCCCCCTTGAGATCGGCCTCCGCCTCCCTGCGCAGGGTGCCCGAGATGGAGCCGTGATGGATCTTCACGGGATTCTGCGAACCCTTGGCCTCGGATACCTTGGACAGCGACCTGGTCGTCTTCTCGGCCGAGCTCCTGCTGTTGGTGAACACTATGCACGAATAGGAGTCGGTCAGCCTGAACAGCTCGGTATAGAACGCCAGCAGAGCGCGCTTCCTGTCGTCCTTGTCCGACGGAATCGTGAAATGCTTGATCCCGACCCTTCCGGAGGCATCTCCAGGAGATGATACGGCGATCACATCCCTCGACGCGCCTGCGCCGAGCCATTCCTTCGCCGCCGGAAGATCCGACAGAGTGGCGGAGAGGCCGATCCTCCTGGGAGAGCATCCGGCGATCCTCTCTATCATGTCCAGTTCGCACAGGAGCTGGAGCCCTCTGTCGGAGCCCATGAACGCATGGACCTCGTCTATCACCACGAAACGGAGATCCGAGAACATCCTCCTCAGCAGACCGTACCCTCCGCAGACCACGCCCTGGAGCGATTCGGGGGTTATCTGGAGTATGCCCTCCGGGTGCTCCCTCATGCGGTCCTTGGACGTCTGCTGGATGTCCCCATGCCATCCGGTGACTGGGATGCGTGAATCCCTGAGGAACCTGTCTATCCTGACGAACTGGTCGTCGATCAGGGCCTTGGTTGGACCGATGTACAGCGCGCCGATGCCTATCGGCGGATCCTCGCTGAGCATGGTGATGACGGG
This sequence comes from Methanomassiliicoccaceae archaeon UBA537, assembly GCA_002504495.1. Taxonomy (GTDB): domain Archaea; phylum Thermoplasmatota; class Thermoplasmata; order Methanomassiliicoccales; family Methanomethylophilaceae; genus Methanoprimaticola. Next base: position 2,237 of record DATC01000139.1, on the reverse strand, counting down.
GAGCATGGCCGCCTCCGTCTTGCCCGAAGAGGTGCCCGCAGATATCAGCAGATGCGCATCGGTATCGAACAGCACCTCGAAGGACCTCTCCTGGACGTCCCTCCACGAGCTCCACCCCTCGGAATGGATCCTCTCCTGCAGGAACGACGGCATCCTGCGGAAGTAGTCCGTCATATCTCGAGATCGTCTATCAGATCGCTGTCGGGATCGCGGTCGGCCTTGACGACGCGTCCGTCGATCATATCGGCGAAGCGGGCGTCGGGATTCTGATGCATGGTGTCCAGGAGGCTGATGAAGTCCCTGGTGATCTCCCTCGGGGTGACCATGTCCTTCCCTCCGATGGTGGCGGTGACGGTGCGGAGGTAGGTCTCGAGCTCGTCGTCCCCCAGACCGGACTCCCACGAGTAGCGCTGCTCGTGCATGTCGCGGAGGGTCCTGAGGAGGACGAACACCTCCTCCATGGTGAGGGGCCGGAGGTTGATGACCGGACCCAGATAGTTGTCGTAGCCGTTCTCGAACCTTCCGGACACGAGCCTCGATCTGAGGGCCTCGTAGCTGTACAGCCCGCGGTCCGGATCCGTTATGAACTCCGGGGTGCCGCAGATGTACATCGACAGATGGGAGGACTTCCCCTGCATGATGTCGTTGAACATGGTCAGCAGACGCTCGTAGTTGTTGCTCCTGGATGCGCGGTTCTGGAGCTTGTAGAGGACGACGGCCTCGTCCAGGAACACGATCATGCCCTTGTATCCGGCGCAGACCGACAGCTCCGCCCACAGCTTGACCAGCTCGTACCAGTTGGAATCCCCCGGGATCATGGACACTCCCAGATCGGCGCGCGCATCCGTCTTGCGGTCGTACTCCCCCCTGAACCATCTGAGGGCGCTGCAGGCCTCGCGTCCTTCCGCCGTGTCGACGGCATAGGAGGACAGCACGGCGACAAAGTCCTGATAGTACATCATTCCCGACATGGAGGACGTCAGCGAACGGATCCCGACGGCCGCGGCCTTCCTGTCTCCTCCGCAGGAGGATATGATGGGCTCCAACCAGTTCTGGAGGATGAGCTCCAGGGCGCCCCCGTCCGGGCGGGCCTTGACGGCGAGATTCCTGATAAGCTCACGGTAGGTGTTCAGCCCCTCGCCCTTGCTGCCTGTGAGCCTCCTGTTTATCGCAAGATCCGCATCCATGACGGCGAAGCCCCTGTCCATGGCGTAGTTGCGGATCATCTGTATCATGAAGCTCTTCCCGTTGCCGTAGCGGCCGGATATGAAACGGAACGCTCCGCCTCCCTGCTCGGTCTCGTCGAGATCGTTGACGAACGTCTCGGTCTCCTTCCTCCTGCCCACGGCGATGTACTCCAATCCTCTGCGGGGAACAACGCCGGACGACAGGGCGTTCATCAATGTGGATAGCGTGCGCTTGGGTATGGCCGTCAGAGAAGCACCTTCTTCAGGTCCTCAATATAGTCATCGTATACAGTGCCTTCCTCTACGACGACGTCCCCCACGGAATCCATCGATTTCTCATTGACGGCGGCCTCCACGGACGTGCGCAGGAGCCTCCTCTCGCGAAGGAAGGCCTCGGATCCGCCGCGGAGGACGGATGACAGGTACCCCCTCTCGATATCGGTCAGGGATGCGGAGAACAGGACCCACGGGTCGCCGTCCTCGGAACGGGGCGCGGGTGCGGGAGCAGCATTCTCCTCGACATCCCCGGGATCGTCGGATGCCATCATGCCGGTCACGGCATCCAGGTCGTCCTCTGCCGTACGGACCGCATCGCGGTCGAGGCTCAGCTTGGAGACCTCGCGCAGCATGTCCTCGCGCCTCCTTCTCCTGTCCATATCGTCGAACACGCCCGACACCGCCTTCGAGATCGCATCCACGAAACGCCTTTCGAACCTCTGGGGTATCTTGGGCCCCTGTCTGCCCAGACGGCGGTTTATCATGCACACCGCTGTGCGGACTGTGCAGTCGAGCATCTCCGATGCGCGGCGCGACTCCCTGAAGAAGCTGACATAGGAATCGAAGGACGGAGGGGAAGGATGCCAGAGGCCGGAATAAAGGGTCTTCCTGAACAGGAAAGGATCGGCCTTGTCGACCAGATCCATGAGCCTCACGCCCTCGTCCTTCCTAAGGACGTCGTCCACCGCCCTCGTCGCGGCCGTGAGGGCGTCCGTATAGACGGTATGGGATCCTTCGATGTAGCGCTCCGGAAGATCGGGGCATAGGTACAGG
>DATC01000089.1 GCA_002504495.1 Methanomassiliicoccaceae archaeon UBA537 | reverse complement strand
AGGCTACTGGGAGTCAATACGACCTTCGCCGTCGTCGATGCCGGATACTGCACCCTATCCAACATGGATGAGCTCTTCAAGGCGCGTGTGAACTTCGTCACGCGCCTGAGACCCAATTACAAGCTCTTCAAGGACCTCGTGAAGGAGCATCCGGACGTATGCACGCCTGGAAACAGGACGGTGCACAACGGCAGGCTCGTCTACATTCAACGCACGGAGGTCCGGCTGACTGACACGAACTGCGGCTATGCCTACATCTGCGTGGATTCCGATCAGAGACACAAGGAGGAGAAGATGCTTGCCTCCGCCTATGAACGCGGAGAGATATCGGTCGGCGAACTCGATGAGAGATTGGAATCGGCAGGCAGGTTCATCCTCGTCTCGTCCTACATGATCTATCCCGAGGATGTTCTGGACGTCTATTATATGAGGCAGAGCGCGGAGCAGTTCTTCGATCTGGCCAACGGGTACGCGAATCTCACTCCGCTTAGGGTCCATTCCGAGGAGGCGGTCCGCGGCATGATGATGCTGACCTTCATAGCCTCATCCGTTATCAGACGGGTCCAGATCCTTTTGAAGGGGACGTCGGTCCCTTTCCGGACGGCCATGCTGGCGCTCCGCAATCAGAAATGCAGGATCTACGGCGATATCGTGCTCGTAGACGAACCGAAGAAGAAGGCGGCGATCGCATACGAGAAGTGCAGCATCGAATCGCCTTCGAGATTGACGGTCGCAAGGCATGATCATCGATCTCGGACTTGTGGAAGTAAAAATGCTCGGGAGTTCAGGTTCAATCGCCGGCTGTTCGACAGGAATCGGCAACAGCAGGATGGAGAAGATGAGAACGGTAAGCGGTTTTACTCGTTGGAAACTGCCTCTTCGTTCAGAACGGAGCAGGAATCGCTTCCAACGAGGCGGGTAGGATAGCCTGTTCGTACGGCATCGATGCCGAACGGCATTGAAACCGCGTTCGAACGCATCGACATTGAGATCCCTGAACTTGGCAGGAACCTGCGATACCAGGCTGTCATAGAGCTGCTGCTTCGACAGCGGAAATCCGTCCACGGCAGCCATGGCGCCGATCATAACGGCGTTGGCCGCTACGGCCTTTCCCGCTTCGATGGCTATGCTGGTGGCGCCTATCGTATACAGATGCGCATTAACCGAGCGTACGGCATCCACTAGGGATTGGATATCTGGGTACTCCTCGAATCCGGCAGCCACCATGGATGGGAGAACCGGATCCAGATTCATCAGGATGCGGGTGTCCTTGTTGCCCAGATGGAGACTCCTTACGGTCTCGGCAGGCTCGAATCCCATTATCATGTCGGCACCGCCCTCAGCCTCCAGAGGACTGAACACCTCGTCCCCTATCCTGACGGTGGAGAGTACGCTTCCGCCTCTCTGTGCCATTCCATGGACCTCACTCATCATGACCTTCATCCCGGCCGACATCGCGGCATTACCGAGGACGTTGGAGGCCAAGAGGACACCCTGCCCCCCTACTCCTACGATCTGCACAGTGTACTTCATCTCTTCACCCCTATAGCCGATGTAGGACATACGCTTCCGCACATGAAGCAACCGATGCACTGCGTGGGATCTGTGCAGACTCTGCCGTCCCTAAGGATCAGCGCGGGACATGCCACGGTCTTCAGACACGAGTAGCAGGAGATGCATCTGGATTGATCGACCTCGCAGATGCGCGGAACCAGGAGCTTCTTCTTCTTGAGCTCCAACGGGCACGGCTGCTTGGAGATGACCACGGCCACTCCGTCGAACTCGATGGCCTCCTTCATCACGGCGGTCGACGCCTTGACATCGTATGGATCGATGGTTCTGACGAACTTGGCTCCGACTCCGAGCGCTATGGATTCTATACTCAGAGGTTCGGTCTCGACGCCTCCGAACGAACGTCCGGTGCCAGGATTGGGTTGATGCCCGGTCATGGCGGTGGTGCTGTTGTCCAGAACGACCATCACGATCTTATGACCGTTGAACAGCGCATTGACGAGAGGATTGATTCCGGAATGGAAAAAGGTCGAATCCCCCATGAATGCAATAGGCAGCTGATTCGTGGTCTGAGCGAACCCTCCTGCGGCTCCTGCGCCTCCTCCCATGCATATGATGAAATCGGCCGCATTGAAAGGAGGTGATCCGCCCAATGTGTAGCATCCGATATCGGAACAGTATACGACATCCCTCTTCCCGACGGCCTTCTTCACGGCGGCGAAAGTTCCCCTGTGTGGACAGCCGGCACAGAGCGTAGGGGGCCTGGATGGGAGCTTCACATCGGGCATGCTGAGCGGTTCCGCGAACTCCTTGATCCTGACGAGGCCCTTTACACCTTCGAGAACATCGGTGGAGTATTCTCCCGCGAAGGGGAGATGCCCGGACCTCTTGCCGTAGATGGGGACAGAGAGCCCGTACTGTGCGCAGATCCTCATCACGCCGTCCTCGAGGAACGGATCTAGCTCCTCGACGACGATTATCCTTTCCTTGCCCTTGATGAAATCGACGATCGTCTTCTCCGGAAGAGGATTGGTGAAGCCGAGCTTCAGGAGTGATGCTCCGGAAACAGCTTCCTTGACGTAGTTGTACGATACGCCGGAAGTGATTATCCCCACCGAGCCTTCGCCCTCGACTCTGTTCAGCGGAGAAGACTCCGACAGCGACATGGCGATCCTGTTCTTGTCCAGAAGCACCTTCCTGTTGACCCTTGCGTTCGCGGGGACATTGACGAACTTCACGAAGTCCCTGTCGAAGTGGCCCTTGGTCTTCGGAACTGCGCGAGGCGAGAAATCCACGGGAGCACGCGCATGGTTGACCCTCGTCGTGGTCCTGAAGATTACCGGAAGCCCCAAGGCCTCGGAGAGACGGTAGGCGTCCGATATCATCGACCTCGCCTCGTCGGGGGTCGACGGCTCCATCATGGGGAGCAATCCGAGATGGGAATAGTATCTGTTGTCCTGCTCGTTCTGGGAGCTGTGTGCGGACGGATCGTCGGCCGTGAGGATGAGCATCCCCGCCCTCACTCCTGAATAGGCGAGGGTCATCATAGGATCGGCGGCGACATTGAGTCCCACATGCTTCATGAAGACGAACGAGCGAACTCCGGACGAAGCGGCTGCGGCAGAGACCTCGAGTGCGATCTTCTCATTGTCGGAGAACTCGAAATACATCCCCGCATCAGAGCAATAGCGCTCCAGCAGATTGCCTATTTCGGAGGACGGCGTCCCGGGATAGGTCGAGGCGAAACCGACGCCTGCTTCGAAAAGACCTCTCACGATGGCCTCGTTCCCGAGCAGGAGCTGCCTCCCTCCTTCAGATAGCAGATCAGACATCTATGAACCTCTACGGGAGCGAATCCTCCAACTTATTATTATAGTATAAGTCGAAGAAGCGGCCGAGCATCCGAAAGATAGTTATCGGAACCGACGATGTCCTCTCCGAGCTGGGGTAGTCAAGCTAGGCCAACGACGCAGGACTTAGGATCCTGTCCTTAGTGGTTCGCGCGTTCAAATCGCGTCCCCAGCACCATCGGACTCTTCCCGATCCTATACTCATGCCTGGCTTGTTGCCGTTGGTCCTTCCGTACATGGTCCAGTACATCGCCATGCTCCCCACGGCTATCGAAGCGCACAGCAGGTACATCGTACTGTATCCGGATGCGGTTATGATCGCTCCAAGGACAATCGGACCTATGCCTGTACCGATATCATTGAATGCAGAGAAGGTGGAGGTCGTCACCCCGTATCTGCGAGGGGGGCTGAGCGAGACGACGACCGACTGGAGCGTACTGAAGACGATGGCTATCGATACCCCTATGAGGAATCCGGAGAACAGGAACGGAACAGGGCTTCTAGAGGCCGAATACAGCGCCATCCCGCATACGAATACCACGAACGCAGGTATCATCACAGAATTGGGCCCCTTCTTGTCATAGATCTTCCCGGCGTTGAGACGGGAGACCAGAGTCCCGAGCGAAACGGCAACGAAGAAGAACATGGAAGCCGAGGAGAGCCCGATCTCCTTCGAATAGGAGGAGATGAAGGACAAGACCCCGGAATAAGAGAAATAGAATACCATCGACGCAACGGAGAGCGGAATCGCGGACACTTCGAACAGATTGCGCACGGAGAAGCTTCTGGCCTCGGCCTTCTGCTCCTCGTTCAGGGTCTCCTCGGGGACCCTGATCGCCAAAGCCAAGATGAAGGCGAGCAGATACATCACAGTCCCGACGATGAAGACATCCTCATATGACTCGTCGGAGCCCAGGCTCATCCCGAGCAACGGGCCGACGGCACTGGCCAGAGTGAAGCACAGGCCATAGTATCCGATCCCTTCCCCCCTCCTCTCCGGAGGCACGAGCTTCGCAGCGATATCGGAGGAGCAGGTGCTCGTGATACCGTAAGCCATACCGTGCAGAAAGCGCACTGCGGTCAGCATGATGAACGATGAGATGAAGAAATACATCGCGGACATAAGCAGAGCGAACGATATCCCTGCGATCAGCATCTTCTTGCGACCGACGAGCTCAATATACTTGCCGATCGTGATCCTGGAAAGAAGGCCGCCTATCACATAGATGCCTGCGGCGAGGCCGCCCATGGTCGGATCCGCGCCGAACTCCACCTCGGAGTATCTCGTTATGTTGATGAGCAGAACGAAATAGTTCAGAACACAGAACAGCGTGATACCTGCATCCAACACGAAATCCCTGGTGAAGATGCGCGCATCGCTCATGAAACGGAAATCATGGCTACAGATAAGCAACTTGCCATCGCAAGCATGCCGCCACTACACTCTTCCTTAGCTTTTTTATTAATAGGCTCTGCACGATACGACAATTATGGCTTCCATAGAGCTTACCGCAGAGATGAAAGAATGCCTGAAGGCCCAGAGGATCGTTCCCCTCGCCACCGCTTCCAAGGACGGCGTCCCCAATGTCGTTCCGATCGGAATGATCTTCCCCGGAGAGGACGGAAGGATCTGGATCGTCGACAACTTCATGGGAAAGACCCTGAAGAACATCGAGGAGAATCCCGTCGTCTCATTCTACCTTTGGTCCCCCGAGTACAAGGACGGATGCTGGCAGGTCAAGGGAAAGGCCAAGATCATCAGCTCCGGGGAGGACTATCAGAAAGCCGTGACCATCGCCCACTCCATGATGGAAGCGGCTCCTGCCAAGAGCCTCATCAAGGTCTGCATCACCGACATCTACAGCGTTGCTCCCGGACCCGATGCCGGAAAGAAGATTCTCTGAGAATCTAATGCCGGGGGATGACCCCCGGCGAAACCGTTTATCTTCTTCTGAATAGAAATCGCAGAATCATCGCTTGCGACGGAGCCCGGTGCCGTCGTCGTCATCGTCGGACAACGGCTTCAGCAGCTGCGGAGCCAACCCCATGACGGCGCCTACCGGAATCAGTATGAAACTGACCCATGCGCCACCTGAAGTCAACCAGAAGAATGCGAAGAGGGCTATGCCGACGGCCAGGCCGATCACCAAGCCCTGCTTCTGCTTAGGTTCCATATCACTCGACCTTTCTGCCCACGACGTTCTCAGCGGCGTCGACCATCTTGTCCACGATCTCCCTTGCACCGCCGACGTAGTTCGTCGCATCCATCGTCGATACGATCTCTTCGGGAGTCAGCACGCCTTTCAGCTTCTCGTTCTTCAGAAGAACGTCCCTGAGATGAACACCGGTATCCTCTGCGATCATGGCCGACTGCCTTATGATCTCGTGAGCCTCCTGCCTGCCGATCCCCTTCTCGGTGAGCTTCATCATGAGCGGCTCGGCCATGACGAGGCCCTTGGAGGATTCTATGACCTCGAGCATGCGGTCCCTATGGACCTCCACTCCGGAATAGATCCATTCGGTCTTGGTCAGGATGTAGTCGGTGAGTACGAAGACATGCGGGAGGGTGAAACGCTCCGTGGACGAATTGCACAGATCCCTCTCATGCCAGAGAATCTGGCTTTCGG
>DATC01000050.1:13924-16205 GCA_002504495.1 Methanomassiliicoccaceae archaeon UBA537 | reverse complement strand
GCGGATCCTTCCGACGCGTATCCGACGAGGTTGCGGATCCTGTCGTCGGACATCATGAACGAATCGAGGTTGCGACCGGGCCTTCCCGTAGCCGCGCGGTGATACATCGGATCTATGAAGTCCGGGCCTGCCTTGAACGCCTGCACCGTGCGACGCTTCGACAGTCTGGACATGATCCCGGTGGCCACGGATGTCTTTCCGACCCCGCTGCCGGTGCCCGCGATGACGACGCCCTTCATCTCGCCATCTCTCCGACGATCTCCCTCAGCGTGTCGGCGGTCTCGAGATGGACGATCCTATCGGCGCCCATGACCATGTTGTGGGAGGACATCTCTCCGACGGCGGATGAGAAGCCCTGCTTCAGATAGTTGGCCAGCTCTCTGGGCTGATCCGTGATGAGGATGTCCTCCTCTTTCAGGTCGGGAAGGGCGTGGCAAATACCGACCACGACGGTCAGATCCGGGCGGAAGCCGTCGATGACCTCCCTCATGCGGTCTCCGACCACGGCGTACTCGTCCAGTCCTCCGACGATCGCATCGATGGACACGCCGCCCTCTTCCAGCTCTCCGAGGATGTCGGAGCAGTATCTGCGTATGCGCGGAAGTCCGACGCTTCCGTCGAGATTGGCGACGAATACGGTCTCTCCTCCGAGTTTCCTGCGGGCCTCGTCGACTGCAGGGAACAGGTCTGCGAAGCGGTAAGCGAGCTCCTTCTTGGCGAGCATGGCGACCGCGACCCTCCCTCCCTTCGAGAGGACCTCCGCGATCCTTCTCGCCACATGGTACTTCGTGGGGCTGATCGCAGGGGACAGGTACGTGCTTCCGGCCATTCCGCGCCTCCTCTCCAGTCCCGTGGCTGCTTTCAATAGTGCCGTCTGACGGGCGCATTCCTCCTCCGGGACCAGGCCTGCACGGACGCCGGCCTCCAGAGCACGTATGGCCCCGTCCGTGTTCGCATCCAGGCACCCGTGGCAGTTAACAGGGAACACGTTGCAGTCCAGTCCCGCCCTCTTGATGGCGGCGCCGAAGTCGTCGCCGATTATCGTGCTGGCGCAGGTTCCGACGACAGCCATGGTCCGAGGGCGGAGCTGGTCGTAGGCCTCCTTGAGGGTGGCTACCAGCCGGTCCGTTCCGCCGAATATCAGGTCCTTGTCCTTCATGGCGGATGTGACGACCCTGACTCCGGCGTTCTCGAGCGGCCTGGATGCCATGAAGCTGCATCCTGCCGGGCCGTGGACGACGATGACGTCGACGTCCATGTCGCGCAGGGTGTACATCGCCCCCACTATGGGATTCGGACGGGGATGGATCACCACAGTCATTGGTAGCCCTCTTTGACCATCTCTATGACGGTTCCGGTCCCTTCGGGTATCTCCGCAGGCTCTCCGTTGCCTGGGGTGACGATGAGCGGCACGCCGTAGCGGTCGGCAACCGCGCGGATGGCGTCCTTGTCGAGCTTGTCGCAGACCTTCCTGCTGACCGGATCCACTATGAGGACGGCACGGTCGAGCGCATCCATCCTCTTCAGGCAGGAGAGGGTCCATTCCACGCTCATGTGGGAGATCCCGGGGTTCCTGTCCCTCAGATGCCTGACGCCGTCCTCGATCGATATCTGTCCCCTTCCCGGCACTCCGCGGAACGTCGACAGTCCGGAGAGGACCGCTTCGCGCGGAATACCCATCGCGGCGCAGATCTCCAGGGCCGCGTCCATGGCCTCCAGGTATTGGAACGCCAGATAGCCTCCGCCCAGCTCTATGACGGACGTGCCGTCGTACTCGACGGAGACGGGTAGAGGTTCTCCGAACCTCGGCTCCTCCGATGCGACGACGCGTCTCCCGTACGTCCTGAGAGGCTTGCCGTAGACGGACCATAGCTCCTTCTCGGATTCCTTGACGATGTTGATCCCGTCGTCGGTCAGGATGTCCTTTTTGCCTTCACGGGCTCTGCGTTCGTTCTTCGCGATCCCGTAGTCTTCCACGAGGTTGGTGATGCAGGCTATGTCGGCCCTGCCGGAGCCGCCCAGCGAGACCTCGCAGATGACGGCATCGTAGTCTCCCTCCGGCAGCGTCAGGATGCTCGGCGGCGCGATGGACATGGTGCCGACGATCTCGTGCTTTCCGGAGATGTAGGGGCCGTATCCTCTGGATGTGTGAAGGAGCACCTTCCTCCCTGCTTCCGAGATGATGTGGGCCAGAACGTAGCAGGTGCTGGTCTTGCCTTTGACTCCGGTGATCTCGATCCTGAACCTGTCATCGTCTACAAGGTCTCTAACGGCCTCCGAG
>DATC01000050.1:6972-13895 GCA_002504495.1 Methanomassiliicoccaceae archaeon UBA537 | reverse complement strand
ACGGCCTCCGAGTACCATATCCTGCGATCGTATGAGGCATCTCCTATGAAGCGGTCGGGGCAGTGGCAGGGCATCACGACGAGGTCGAAGTGCTCCGCCGGCGCCTCATCCAGGACACGGGCTCCGAGGCGGCGGAGCTCCTCATGCTCGGATTCGGGCGTGACGTGGTACACGTCGACTGCCGTGACCTCGTTCCCCATTTTCAGATAGCCGGATACAACCGCTCTGCATCCGTGGACCGTGTCCAGAACAAGGATCCTCATGTTCATTCGCCGTTGAACTCGGCGATCTCGCCGTCGATGATCTCTAGAAGCCTGGGGTCGTCCTCCACAGGCCTCGTGTACGCGATGTCGATAGTGTTGCCGCAGATCTCCGTCGTTCCGCCGTTGGAATAGGAGGGGATACCGAGCTGCTCGGGAATCTCCTCGCCTAGGTGGACGCCGTTGGCTATGAACAGGGGGACGACGACGATCCTCTTGGCGCCGTTGGAGACGAGGGCTTCCATGGACTCCTTGATGGAGGGTCCGTTGAACTCGTTGAACGCGTGGGCGACATTGGCGTATCCCGCCTTGCGGAGACGGTCGGCGTTCATCGCGACGACCTTGCTGTTCTCGCTGGTCGGGTCGCGGGTACCGTGTCCGAGCACGAGGATCCCGTCATCGAGAGAGCCGCCGGCCTCCGCTATCCTGTCCATGATGATGCTGGCGAGGGTCCTGCTCCTTCCGAATGCGGGAGCCATGGTGATGGATACCTGCTTTCCTCCCACGTCCGCGACTCCGGATTTGCCGGAGATTCCGAGCTTCTCGGGAATGAGCTGGTTGGTGAGTGATCCCTCGGCGATGTAGTAAGGTACCGCGAGGATCTCATCGACGCCGTCGGCGGCCATCTGGGAGAGGGCCTCCTGGATGGTGGGGCTCGATACTCTGAAGTACGCCACGTGGACGTTCGCCCTTCCTCTTGCGCGAAGCCTGGCGGCCTGCGTCTCCAGCACGTCGGTGAGGTTTCCTGTTCTTGTTCCGTATCCTATGATCAGAGTTCCCTTTGTCATCCTAGACATCTCCTGTCGAATCGGTTTCTATCATCTGCAGCAGTCGAATCCGTTGCGGTCGGCATCCCCGAGTCTGAGTCCTCCGGACGTGTCCTCGGAGCTCTCCAGAAGGAGCGCGGCAAGCTCCCTGTATCTCCGGGCCATATCCGATTCCGGGGCTCCGGAGACGACGGTGGTGCCGCTTCCTTCGCATCTCTGCACTTCCGGGCTGCGGGGCAGGCGGTACAGGACGCGGCTTCCGATCTCCTCCGCCGCCCTGTCGACGAGAGCGTCCTCGCCCTCGACGTTCCTGGAATTCTGTATGAGTCCTCCGAAGCGGGCGTATCCGTCCTGCTCGAAATCCGCCACCGCCTGCGCGATGTTGCTCGCGGCATAGAGGGACATCATCTCTCCGGACGTCACCACGAACACGTCTCTGGCGTATCCGTTCCTTATAGGCATCGCGAATCCTCCGCACACGACGTCTCCGAGGACATCGTACAGGACGACGTCCGGATCGAATTCCGAGATCGCATCCAGCCTCTCCAGTTCGTCGAACGCCGCTATTATCCCGCGGCCGGCGCAGCCCTGTCCGGGACGCGGGCCCCCGCATTCGACGCACAGGCATCCGTGGGAGCCCTCGGCCACGATGTCCGAGAGCTCCAGCTCCGAATGCTCGCGCATCATCTGGAGAACAGGAACGGGGGGTTTGCCGTTGGTCAGAAGCCTGGTGGAGTCGGCCTTCGGATCGCAGCCTATCTGCAGGACCCGGAGTCCCTTCTCCGACAGGGCGTCGGTGATGTTGGCCGAAGTGGTGGATTTCCCTATTCCGCCCTTGCCGTAGATGGCGATCCTGCGCATGCAACCGGATGCCGATATCGGTAATAAAAGTTAAGGGTTCCAGTAACACGCAATGCTCCTGCTTGCGATTCTCTTATGTCTTCACAAGCAGGAGGAAGGAACCGTCGGCCTGAAGGCCGGCGGCGTTTATGGAAGGTCTTCAGAGGACCTTCGAAAGGAACTCCTTGAGGCGCTCGTTCTTCGGGTTGCCGAAGAACTCCTCCGGGGCGGCCTCCTCGACGATGTATCCGCCGTCGAAGAAGAGGACCCTGTCGGAGACCTCCTTGGCGAATCCCATCTCATGGGTGACGATGAGCATCGTCATGCCGCTGTCGGCCAGCGTGCGGATGAGGCTGAGGACCTCTCCCACCATCTCGGGGTCCAGGGCGGAGGTAGGCTCGTCGAAGAGCATGACCTCTGGGTTCATCGCGAGTGCCCTGATGATGGCTATGCGCTGCTGCTGTCCGCCCGAGAGCCTCGAGGGGTGCTGATCGGCTTTGTCGGAGAGCCCGATCCTCGCGAGGAGCTCGTCAGCCTTGGCGGAGGCTTCCGCCTCGGTCATCAGGCCCAGCTTGACGGGTGCGAGCATGATGTTCTGCTTCACCGTCATGTGAGGGAAGAGGTTGAAGCTCTGGAACACCATCCCGATCCTCTGGCGGACGCGGTTGATGTCCACTCCGGGCGCGAGTATGTTCTCCCCGTCGAGGTGTATCTCCCCGCCGTCCGCCTTCTCCAGTCCCACGAGGGTCCTTATGAAGGTGGATTTCCCGCAGCCCGACGGTCCGAGGATGGAGATGACCTCTCCCTTGCGGACGGTCAGGCTGATGTCCTTCAGCACCTCGTTGTCCCCGAAGGACTTGGCGAGGTGCTCCACTTCTATCAGAACGTCTTTGTCAGTAGGCATTGTTCAGCCTCCTCTCCAGTCTTCCGACGAGGTATTGCAGTATCAGGACGATCGCGAGATAGATCGCGGCGACCACGAGCAGCGGCAGGAGCGCGTCGTAGGTCTGTCCTCTGATGATGTCGGCGGCCCTGGTGAGATCCATGACTCCGATGAATCCCGCGATGGACGTCTCCTTGATCAGGGATATGCCTTCGTTTCCGAGCGCAGGCAGGATGTTCCTGATGGCCTGGGGCACGATGACCTCGGTCATCGACTGGCGGGTGCTCAGTCCTAGGCATCTCGCAGCTTCCATCTGGCCCTTGGGGACCGCATTGATTCCGGAACGGACGATCTCGGCCACGTACGCACCGGAGTTGATACCGAACGCCACGGACGCTATCAGGATCTGGTTGAGGTTCACCGAGGCGAAGACCACGTAGTAGATCAGCAGCAGCTGGACCATCGCAGGCGTTCCGCGGACCACGGTGACGTACAGTCTGCACAGCGCGTGCGGGATGCGGAGCTTTCCGGTCACGGCGTGCATGCTCATGACGGCGGCGACGACCACACCGATCGCCAGACCGATGATCAGGGCGAGGACCGCGATCTTCAGGGTGTTGCCGAGTCCGGTGAAGATGTACTCGTACCTGTCGTTGTCCAGGAAGTCCTTCTTGAACTTGCTCCAGAGGCTCTCGAAGAAGGACTGGTCCTCGGACTCCTCGTACATGGAGCTCGTGTCGGGGTTGTAGCTGTTCTGAGCGTAGTAGCTGGTGATGGACGATATCGTTCCGTTCGCCTTCAGCTTGCTGTACGCCTCCTCGAAGGCCTTCTTCAGGTCCTCCGAGTCCTTGTTGAAGACATATCCGTACGAAGGTGCGACGGCGTCGGCGAGGTCGTCGTACACGGCGAACGTATCGTGCTCGAACAGGAGGGATTTGGCCGTGAGCGCATCCGTCATGACTCCGTCGGCCGTGCCTTCTCCGACCGCCGCGCAGGCGAGGATGTAGTTGTCGTAGCTCTCGACGACGGCTCCCTTGGATTGGAGGTACTCTGCGAAATAGGTTCCCGAGACGACGGCAATCGTTTTCCCGTTCAGATCGGTGAATCCTTGGCCGCCCTTCGTGGAAACGATCACGGGCTTGAGGTCGGCTCCGTAGGAGATGCTGCCTGTGAAGTCCACCATGGATGCATCGGCATCATTGATCGAGAGTCCGGAAATGCCGATGTAGGTTCCGTTGTTCTGCACCTTGCCGACGATATCGGCCATCGGTGTCGAGATGAAGCGGACCTTGTATCCCATCTCCTTTCCTACGGCGTTGACGATGTCGACATCCATTCCGGCGTATCTGTTCCCGTTCTGGGAGTATCCGTACGGGGCGTCGTCCGATGTCAGGACGAAGAGCGTCTTCTCCTGGTTGTAGTAGGACGGCGTATCGAGGCGATAGGAGTTGTCCGCATAGTACTGCAGTATGCTGTCTATGGTCCCGTTCTTCTGCAGCCTCTCGAGGGATCCGTTGATCTCGTTGAGCAGCTCGGTGTTCTCCTTGCTGAAGATGAATCCGTAGTGCTCTATGTCGATGTCCAGCACGTCGTACACCTGCAGCTCCGGATGAGCCGAGACCTGCGCTTCGGCGACGGGCCTGTCGACGACCTCGCAGTATGTTTTCCCCGTTATAAGGTCCAGGACGATCTCGTTGTACGTCTTCTGATGGACGACGTCGTTGGACAGCGTCTCGGCATAGTCTGCGCCGGATGTCCCGGTCTGGACCGAGATGCGCTTGTCGCGGATGTCGGCCTCGGACGTGATGTCCAGGCCCGCCTTGGCGACGACGACCTGCTTGATCTCGGAATAGAACTTGGAGAAGTTGACCGTCGCGGCCCTTTCGTCGCTGTACGTGAATCCGGATGCTCCGAAGTCGCTCTTGCCCTGTGCGACGGAGAGTATGATGGAATCGAAGTTGTTCTGCTTGAACACCATGTTGTAGCCGAGATCCTTCCCTATGGCGCGGACGATGTCCATGTCGATCCCGGCGTACTCGGTCCCGTAGAGATATTCGTACGGAGCGAAGTCGGGGCTGGTCTCGACGACCAGGGTCTTCTTGTCGAAGGGGTACGGCGGGGTGTCGGGGCTGTAGCCGTGGTCGGCGTAGTATTCGAGGATCATGTCCACGGTACCGTCGGCCTTGAGCCTCTTCAGGGATTCGTTGATCTCGTTGAAGATGGGGCTTCCCTTCTTGAACGCGAATCCGTAGTACTCGGGCTCGGCATCCAGGATGTCGAGGACCTTCAGCTCGTTCGGATGGGCGGCCACCTGTGCGGCCGCGACGGCATCGTCCACGATCTCGCAGTCGGCCTTGTTGTTGAGGAGGTCGAGGACGATCTCCGGGTAGCCCTTCTGGGGGACCATGATGGCGCCGTCGATCTTCTCGGCGTAGTCGTATCCGGAGGTCCCGGTCTGGGCGGCTATCCTCTTGCCGTGCAGGTCCTTCTCCGATGTGATGGAGCTGTTGCCCTTCTGGGTGACGACGACCTGCTTTATCACGGAGTAGGAGTCCGTGAAGTCGACGTTCTGCCTCCTCTCATCGTTTATCGTGAATCCGGAGGCGCCGAAGTCGCACTTGCCGGAGGCGACGGACAGGAGGATGGAATCGAAGCTGTTCTGACGGAATTCGATGTTGAATCCCGTATCCTTGGCGATCGCGCGCAGGATGTCCATGTCGATGCCCGCGAATTGGGTTCCGTAGTAGTAGTCGTAGGGGGCGAAGTCGGGGCTCGTCTCCACCACGAGGGTACCGGAACCCGCTTCGGAATCGCTCCCGTACGGAACGATGCCGATGGCGACGGACATCAGGAATACCGTCGCCATGGCGACGGCCAATACCTTCTTGTTCATGATACCTGGACGTTCGGATGGGATACCCTTATATAGTATTGTGGAAGCGCGCGAACGTCACGGTATATAAAGAACAGAATGGGAGGGGGAAGGGTCGGGGATCATCCCCGGAACCCGTTTCAGTTCGAGGCGTAGTAGTTTTCGCCTTTGGACTTCTGCTCGCGGTCCAGCCTGGACTCGGGCTTGTTGATCCTGGGCCTGTGGGTGTCGGCGTCCCTTCTGAAGGTGATGTCGACCGCCGCCAGGAACTTGTTCATGCCGTCTCTCATGTCGAACGGTCCTTCTCCGATTCCGTGATGCCCCGGTTCTCCGCCGAAGACCATCATGGAATCGGACACCATGTCGAGGAAGTAGATGTCGTGGTCGACGACCATCGCGCTGCGCCCGGACTTCTCCATGTTGCGCCTGATCGTCTTGGCCGCCTGCATCCTCTGGTTCGAATCCAGATAGGCGGAGGGCTCATCGAAAAGATAGATGTCCGCATCGGTGGCGAGGCACAGGGCTATGGCCACCCTCTGCAGCTCTCCTCCGGAAAGCTTGGAGACCTTCTTGTCCATCAGGTACTTGACGGACAGGGGTTCGATGACCTCTCCGGTGAAGAAGCTGGACATGATCTTCTCGTACCCTTTCGTGTAGAGGAGGTCGGCCACGGTGCCGTCGAAGTCGCCGGATATGTACTGGGGCTTGTAAGCCACCTTGACCTGGTTGTCCAGCTCCCCCTCGTCGGGTTTGATCGCGCCGGCGAGGATCTTCACGAAGGTGGTCTTTCCTGTGGCGTTAGGACCCACAATCCCCACGGATTCGCCGATCTTGACGGCTCCGCCGGTGATGTCCAGTTCGAACTCTCCGAAATCCTTCTTCAGCTGTTTGAACGAGATCAGGTTCGCGGTCTGCCAGTTCCCTCTGGGAGGGGAGGCGGCGAACTCGATGGGCCTCTCCCTGAATCTGATGTTCTCCTCGGGCAGGTACCCGTCGAGATAGACGTTGATGGCCGTCCTGACCTGTCTCGCGAGGGTGAACACTCCGTACGCCCCTTCGGAACCGTAGACCACATGGACGTTGTCGGCGAGGAAGTCGAGGATCGCCAGGTCGTGCTCGATAACGACGACCTGCTTCTCGGCGCTGAGCTCCTTGATGAGGCGGGCCATCTTGACCCTTTGATAGATATCCAGGTAGGATGTAGGCTCGTCGAAGAAGTACACGTCGGCCTCCTTCATCATCGCCGCGGCCATGGCGACCCTCTGCAGTTCTCCACCGGACAGCTTGTCCAGCTCCCTGTC
>DATC01000050.1:0-6937 GCA_002504495.1 Methanomassiliicoccaceae archaeon UBA537 | reverse complement strand
CGAACGTCTCGATCGCCTGGTCGAGGGTCATGCGGGGGGCGGGTATGTTGGAGAGGAGGTCTCTGACGACCCCTTTGACAGCCTTGGGCAGCTGGTCAACGTACTGGGGCTTCATCGCGGTGCGGATCTTCCCAGAGTACAGGTTCTCCAGATAGTCGTGGAGCTCGGTGCCGGCGAAGCTCTCGAGCACCTCCTCCTTGGAGGGAGGGTCCTCGAATCTTCCCAGATTGGGGATCTCTATCCCGCTGAGGATCTTGATCGCGGTGGTCTTTCCGATACCGTTGGGACCGAGGATTCCGGTCACAAGTCCCTTCTTCGGTATCGGGAGGCGGTACAGGCGGAACGAGTTGAGGCCGTACTGGTGGACGAGGTCCGTCTTGAGCTCGTCGGCGAGACCGATGATCTTGACGGCATCGAATTGGCATTTGTTGACGCAGATGCCGCATCCCTGGCACAGAGTCTCCGATATTATCGGCTTCCCTCTCTCCCCGAATGTGACGCACTCCACCCCGGTCCTGTTCAGGGGGCAGAACTTGGCGCACTCCTGGTTGCACTTCTTGTTCTGGCATCTGTCGTTCAATACCGCAGCGATCCGCATGCGCGCTCCGATTCAGTGCCCTTATAAATAGCTGAGTCGGACCGATTTCCGAGCACGCATCTATATCGTCGATCGACGTTGGACCACGAGACATGTCGGGCATCGAGACCGAGGGGACGCGGACGCTTCTTGGCGACCAGAGGAAGGGCATAGCGGCCCTGGCGCTTCCGATAGGAGTGGCGCTGTTCTTCCAGCAGCTCAACAACATCGCCGACACCGCGTGGGTGGCGGCCCTAGGGGGCGACGCGCTCGCGGCCCTCGGCATCGTGTACCCGGTATACTCGATACTCATAGGCATAGGGAACGGTCTCGGGATAGGGGTATCCGCTGCCATAGCCCGTAGCGTGGGAGAGAAGGACCGCGCCCGCGCATGCCGTGCCGCGGGACAGGGCATAAGGATCTCCGTGCTGGTCGGCGCCGTTCTCACGGTGTTCTTGCTGGTCACGGCGGAATCATCCATGGGACTCATGGGAGCCGGCTCCATGGCGGGCGACTGCCTGGACTACGCCTATCCGATCTACCTGTCGAGCATCTTCATCATCCTCAGCGGGGTCGTCTCCGGGATGCTGCGCGGAGAGGGGGCGGCCAAGAGGTCCATGGCGATACAGGTCGCCGGAGCTCTTCTGAACATAGTCCTGGACCCGATCCTCATCTACGGTCTCGGGATGGGCGTCGCCGGAGCGGCATGGGCGACGGTGGCCGCGTTCCTCCTCTCCCTGGTCATCGCGGCGCACTGGTACATGCGTGACAGGACGATGTACGTCCGTATCTCCCGGAAGGACATGGGCAGGGATCCGGCCGCCTGCAGGGACATCCTCTCCGTCGGAGCCCCGGAGGCCATGGAGCTGTCGATCATGTACTTCTTCAACATCTTCCTGAACTACATGGTGATCAGCTGCGGAGGCACCGATGCCGTCGGGATATACGCCGCAGGCTGGAGGTTCGCCAACTTCATACTCGTGGTCGCGCAGGCGATGGGAGGTGCGATGGTGGCGATCTGCTCCGCCGAGTACGGGATGAAGCGCTTCGACATGATATCCGACGCCTTCAGGTACGCCGTCGTGTTCTCGATCATAAGCACGGCGGCGCTCTCGCTGGTGATGGCCCTTTCCTCGGGCCTTCTGGCATCGTACTTCACGATGGAGGAGGGCATCGCGTATCTCTATGGCGATGCGAGATCGATGTTCATGATATTCGCCGCATTCCTCCCGGTGATGTCGATGGTCTACACGGGATCGTCCCTCATGCAGGCTCTGGACAAGGCGACGGGGGCGATGGTCAACACCCTCTTCAGGAACCTCCTGCTGTGCCTGCTGTTCTTCGTGGCGTGCACCGCGTTCGGTACCCTGGGCTCGATATGGTGGGCCACGTTCGCGGCGGAGGTCGTCGGAGGGCTGGCGATGGGGCTCCAGGCGCGCATCGTGCTGAAGAGGGTCTCCTCGGCACGACGACTTTTAAATCATGCGTACGCGCTGGGGAGCGCATATGTCGAAGATAGTGGTCAACGTCGCCTGGCCGTACGCCAACGGCACAATCCATCTGGGTCACGTCGCGGGATCCCTGCTCCCCGCGGACCTGTTCAGCAGATACAACCGTCTGATAGGCAATGAGGTGCTCATGGTCGGCGGGTCCGACATGCACGGTACCCCGATCACCATCTCCGCCGAGAAGAACGGCATGACTCCCGAGCAGTACGCGGAGAAGTTCCATCAGATCAACAAGAAGGCCATAGAGGATCTGGGGATCGAGTATTCGCTGTTCGGGAAGACGCACTGCACGACCCATACGGAGGTCACGCAGAAGCTGTTCCTCGATCTGATGGAGAAGGGCTACATCTACACGAAGGCCACCGAGCAGTACTACTGCCCGAAATGCGCCAGATTCCTTCCGGACAGGTACGTCGAGGGAGTATGCCCCATCTGCGGTGCCGAGAAGACTCGTAGCGATCAATGCGACCAATGCGGAACCACCTTCGAGACCGGCGAGCTGAAGTCGCCGTACTGCACCCTGTGCGGCGCCACTCCCGAGATTCGTAGCACGGAGCACTTCTTCCTGAAGCTCAGTGCGTTCAGGGAGCCTCTTCTCGAGTTCCTCTCCGATAAGGACTATTGGAGAGCCAACGTCAAGTCGTTCACCAAGAACTGGCTTGACGGAGGGCTGAACGACAGGGCGATCACCCGCGATATGGACTGGGGAGTCCCCATACCCCTCGAGGGATGGGACGGAAAGGTCATCTACGTATGGTTCGATGCGGTCATCGGGTACCTGAGCGATTCCGTCGAGTACTCCAGGATGATCGGTAGACCGGACTATTGGGAGGCGTTCTGGAAGGACCCGGAGGTCAGGCACTATTACTTCATCGGGAAGGACAACATCCCGTTCCATTCGATAATATGGCCCGCCATCCTCATGGGCGAGGGGGGACTCGATCTTCCGTACGACATCCCCGCCAACGAGTACCTGATGATCAACGGCGGGAAGCTGTCCAAGAGCCGCAGCAACGGCGGAGCGATAGATGTGCCGAGCGTGCTGAAGAAGTACGATGCGGACCAGATCAGGTTCTATCTCTCGGTCAACATGCCGGACACCCACGACACCGAGTTCACGTGGGACGATCTCGACACCAGGATCAACAACGACCTGGTCGCCACCCTGGGCAACTACTATCACAGGGTGCTGAGCTTCACCAGGAAGAACTTCGGATCGATCCCCGCAGGGGAGACGGACGGGGAGACGGTCGCCGAGATCGAGAGGACTCTGGCGGAGTACAGGGAGCTCATGGCGTCCTGCGACTTCAAGAGGGCGATCAAGGCCGTCATGGACCTTGCGCGCTTCGGCAACAGGTTCTTCGATGCGGCGAAGCCCTGGGCCCTGATCAAAGAGGACAGGGATGCGTGTGGAGCGGCCATGAACACCGCCCTTCGCATAGCGAAGGCGCTGTGCATCATGATGTGGCCGTTCATGCCGTCCTCCTCGCAGAGGATCTGGGAGTTCATGGGATGCGAAGGAAGCATCGAGGCCGCCGGTCTCGACGAGGCCCTCGCTCCCGTCAAGGCGGGACAGGATCTGAAGGATCCGGTTCCGGTGTACAGGAAGATCGAGCAGGAGAAGAAGGAGGAGATCAAGGTGGAAGAGCAGAAGAAGCCGGTCGCGGCGCAGCAGGATTCCGGACCGTATGCGGACTACAGGAGGATAGACATCAGGGTGGGCACCGTCGTGGAGGTGGCCGACCATCCCGAGGCGGAGAAGCTGTACGTCCTGAAGGTGGACCTCGGAGAGGCCGAGCCCAGGACGATAGTGACGAACCTCAAATCCCTCTATCCGAGGGAGCAGATGGAGAACAGGAGGCTACTGGTCATCGCCAATCTGAAGCCGGCGAAGTTCCGCGGCGTGAGGTCGGAGGGCATGCTCATGGCTTTGGACGACGAGGACATGGGAGGCCATTCGGTGCTCCTCCTGAAGCCCTCGGCGGACGTGCCCAACGGAACCCGCGTCGACTGCGGGCTGCCCGACTGCGGAAGCAGCAGGATCGAGATGAAGCATTTCGAGAAGGTCTGCATCAAGGTCGGAAAGGTCGTCGACGGCAAGGTCCTGGGCGGCGACGCTCCCGAAGGCTCCCCCGAAGCCGTCGCCTTCGTCTACGACGGCGACCAGCGCGTCCCGATGGGCGACGGCAAGGGCTGCTTCATAACCGTCGACACCATGGACTTCGTCGACGGGGCGGCGGTCAGATGAAGGCCGACCTGCACGTCCACACCCTCTATTCCAACGACGGGCGCACGACTCTGGAGGAGCTCCTGGACACGGCGGAGAGGCTCGGCATCGGCTGTATAGCGGTGACCGACCACAACGAGTTCCGCGCCTACGAGGAGCTGAAGGACAACGGCAGGATCATCATAATCCCGGCGGAGGAGGTGTCCTCCGCCGAGGGGCACATAGTCGCATTGGGGATCGACAGGCTGATTCCCCGTGACATGTCGATACAGGACACCATAGACGCGATCCACGAGGCGGGAGGGTACGCGTTCGCGGCCCACCCGTACAGATGGTGGTCCGGACTGGGGGAGAAGAACACCCTAGCGTACCCGTTCGACGGGATAGAGGCCAGGAACGGCAGGTCGATCCCGTCGGCGAACGTGAAGTCGCAGAGGCTGGCGGAGAAGGTCGGGAAGCCCATGACCGCCGGCAGCGACGCCCACACTCCCGGACATATAGGAGAAGGCTACGTGGTCCTTCCGGACGATCTGAAGACCTGGCAGGAGGTCATGGCGCACATCATGGCCAACGAATGTCCAGTGGTCTGCAGCCAGAGCCGCAGGATGAAGGAGACTCTGAAGTACGGCTACAAGTCGATCACGGAGTGGGCCTTCAGAGGGTTCAAACGTATGTGATTTAAAAATTAAGGTTTACACTTTATTTAATCACTCTGATTACCGTGTCCGGCAATCCGCTTTAAATGAGCATCTCGGTCCATTAGTCGGATGGTATGGATGGATGTGTAAAAGGTCCGGTCGGGAACTCCGACCGGATTCGATTGTTCAATTGTTCGTTGCTAGCCCCAGCTTCTCGGGAATGATCCTGTTCTTGACATCGTCCCCATACGGGCAAGACAGGTTGCAGAGTGTGCATTCTAGCATGCCCCTAGGCGTTATTCTGCGGATATGGGCTTCGAATTCAGGCGTCGGCACTGCATCGAATACATGTTGGACCACGCAGGAATCGACGTCCACCTTTTTTCCAGGCTCTACGTCTTGGGACGGACCTGGAACGATCGCCCTGTACGGACAAGATGCGATGCACCTGTCGCGTTCCTTGCACTTCGCCTGCTCGGAGCACAGATCCCTGGTAAACGGTTCGTCGGGTTTCAGCTCCGCATCGGTCAGAATTCCAACCCAACGGACGCGGGGCCCGTACTCGGGCGTGATTACCAAGGTATTATGACCTATCCACCCAAGACCGGCGAGCATCGCCGAGACCTTCAGGTGTATGGTGACCGCTGGAATTGCCTTGATGCCGTACTCCCGTTCAATCTCGTTGCATACCCTCCAGGCGAGGTTCTCGACAAGGTTGTAGTAGAAGTTGTATTACTCCAGCGAGCCTCCGCCGCTGAAATCCGCGTCGCCTGCAGACGACACCGACAAATTCATGCCTTCATCCCAGAGAACCTTTCCCATGATGATGAGAGACTTAGCCTCTGGCATAATCTCCGACGGTCTTTGAAGCCCCCTTCCTTCTGGAAAGGGCGTTTCCTCTACTTTCTTCAGATCCGAGACTCCGAACAGCTGGAAGCCGTTCATCTCGGCCACATTCCTGAGTTCCTCCTTTAGAATCATATCGATCCACCGACCGGACGAATTCGGTCATGGATACTATGCGCAGAGTTTGTTTATAAAGCGAGATACGAGATTATAAATACAAATCCTTATGGACGGAGCCAGACGCTGTCAAGATCCTTCATTTGGACAAGGTCTGGACGGCAGCGCTTGCAGGGCCTGTATCCCATGGACTCCGCCTCCTCTCTGGATTCATAGTACTGTATCTTGCTGCGTAGCGGGGTGCGTGCTTTGCATGATGGACAGCAGTACACCTCGGAATCTCTTGCACCGAAGAAGAAGACGCCGTCGAAATCGGCATCCCGCCTGTAGCAGATCTCGTATTTCTGGTCGTCGGTGAGGTTCAGGGCCATGGGATGTCAGTGTCGCAAGTGCTTAAAGATGTGCGGACACGGGGATCCCGACGGGATATGCGTGGTGAGCTGCGATCTCGGAGATGCCTATCCGGCGGGGGTCAGACGCAATTTCGGGTCGGCGGTCGTGGTTTACGACCGCTTCCATGCGGTGAAGCTGGCCAACGAGGCCATGGACGACGTGGTCAGAAGGTACATGCGGGACCAACGCAAGCTGAGAGGGATGCGCAAAATGCTGATGATGAACCCCTCTTCTCTCAGCTGCGAGGAGTACGACGGACTGATGAAGGTGGTCTCAGACTTCAAGGAGGTATCGGAATGCTATCGTCTGAAGAACGTCCTGGCCAGCATCTACGATTATGGCGAGAAGGATGCGGCCTCGAAGGTCCTGGATCTGTGGTACGATGCATGCATCGATTCCGGCATACCTGATATGGCCCGTCTTGCCGAGACGATCCGTTCGAGACGCGAAGGGATCCTCGCATGGTACGACCACCCCGTGAGCAACGGATACGCCGAAGGCCTGAACTCGCTCATCCAGACTACCAAGAGGGTGGCGAGGGGATACAGCAATGTCGAGAACTTCATCGCTATGATCTATCTCCGCAACGGGAACCTCGATATCTCCTTCGACCGACGACCTGGCGATCATC
>DATC01000052.1:6401-7019 GCA_002504495.1 Methanomassiliicoccaceae archaeon UBA537 | reverse complement strand
CCTGCTGGCGACCATACCTGGCGTGGGAATCACCACCGCGGCGCAGCTGATGTCCATGATCGTGGATGTGCACAGATTTCCCACCGCCGACAAGATGAGGTCGTACTTCGGAATGGCCCCGACCGTCAGGGACTCGGGAGGCTCTCTGAAGCACGGGCACATCACCCGCCGCGGCGATCCGATGATGCGCAAGATCCTGAGCAGGGTGGTCGCTCAGCTGATCAAGAACGCCCCGGACGACAATCTCGCCGTATACCGCGAGTCGCATCGCTCTGCGATGCGGCCGGGAATGCTCATGGTCGCATGCATGAACAGGCTGCTGGACATAATCTACGCCGTGCTCGTCCGCGGAACCCCCTACATCCATATGTGATCTGTCGGATCGCTCCTCATCACTCACGCTCACGAAGTTGCCGAAAAGCAGCACCCGATAGGGTGCTCGCGATAGGCGCGGTAGGTGAAAGAGGCGGGGCTGCGTAGGAAAGGCCGGTCGCGATGCTGTTTTGCACTTTGGGTGCTCACTGAAACTGCGAGAAGCGCCATTCCTCCGATGTGTCCGAAAGTCGCCATGCGGGTTGAACTGCCGCCTAGAGAAACTGCCTTTGACTCGCCTCTTTC
>DATC01000052.1:4111-6304 GCA_002504495.1 Methanomassiliicoccaceae archaeon UBA537 | reverse complement strand
TATCTCGTACTTTGGGAATCCAGCTGTGAACACCCATTTTCGTCTAGAGAAACGGTGGAATCCACGAACATGAGTGACATGGAGGCCCTGTCGAACAGCATCCCTTCCGACACAACGTAGCGGTTGCTGTAGCCGTCGATTCCGATCCCGGTCACCGAGGTGCAGTAGGCGAAGGCCCCTGCTCCTATAAGGGATACGGTTCCCGGGATCGAGACCGATTCGAGGGAAGCGCATCCGTAGAAGGCTCCGTCGCCTATGACGAGAACGGATGAAGGCAGAACGACCTTCGAGAGCGATGAGGATGCGAAGGCGGATTCCCCGATGGCCGAGACCGTACCGGGAATCAGCACCTCGGTGCATTGAGAGCCTTCGAAAGACGACGGACCTATCGAGGTCACTGGATAATCCGTGCCGTCGAAGCCCACGGACGAAGGGATGCATACGGTCCCTCCGATCGAAGGGTCGGAATCCGTGACGGATGCCGTGCCGTTGCGATACAACTCGAAAACGAGGCCTTCCGAATGGACCGCGGCGACGGTCCCGTCCGACGTCTTCTCCGAAAGATCGACGCACGATGCGGTCAAGCAGACTATCAGAGCGGCGCACGCGGCGGCGAGAAGCAATATCCTGTCTTTCTCCACGAAAGGTCCTCCTTATCGCGGCCGCGGTCGGTATGCGGCCGTGTCTGCTGTTCGTATGAGCTTACAGGTTTAAAGGAAGCCGTCGACGTATAGAGCGCCCGGACTGCTCGGAGATGCAGTCTATCATCCTGCGGACTATGCCGATCTCCTCATCGGTGAAACGCGAGCGGATCACGGCTTCGAAGGATTCGAACTCATCGAACATCGGACGAAACCATTCCATGCCCATCTCGGTCAATCCGAGAACGGAGGACCTCTTGTCCTCGTCATTCCTGGTCCTATCGATGAAACCGTTCTTCTCGAGCTTGTTCAGCCTGACCGTGACCGCCGACCTGGCGATCCCGAGCCTTTCGGCTATGAGTGACGGGGTGCACCTGTCCTCCAGAAGGATCAGATCGAGATAGACCATGTCCAGATAGGATAGATCGAAATCCAGGCCCTGCGATCTGATGAGTTCCGTCTCTTCGAGGGAAAGGAAGCGGTACAGCCTCATCATAGGGGATTCCAAGTCCATGAAAATACAACTGATTTCAATTATTTAATCATATGATTCTATTTATATAACTAATTATTAGTCGTGGATATGGGGAAGGTAGATGATCTGGGGTCGGTGCGCACGCCGAGGAGCATCCTCGCATTCACGTGCTCGTCCATCGTCATGATGCTCTTCATATCGTCCTATTCGGTCATCGACGGAGTCTTCATATCCAATCTCATAGGCACCGATGCCCTGGCGGCGTTGAACATAACCATGCCTGCCTTCTCCGCCTTCGGCTCCGTGGCGTTCATGTTCGCCGCCGGCGGAAGCACCATAGTCGCGACGATGCTCGGCGAGGGGAGGACGAGGGAAGCGAACAGATCGACCTTCCAGCTCTTCTTAGCCGTGGGCGTCATCGGCATCTGCATATCGATGGTCATCACACTGTTCGCAGAAGATATGGTGAGGGCGCTGGGCGCCGATGACGGGCTGCTTCCCTACTGTCTGGAATACTGGCGCGCCTTGGCTCCGTTCGTCCCGTTGATGATGATGCAGTTCGTATCGATACAATTCGCGATCGTCTCCGGATCCCCGACGCTGGCTCTCGCTTCATCTGTGACCGGGGGATTCATCAACATCGCGCTGGACTGGCTGTTCATGGGACCTCTCGGGATGGGGATGCTCGGGGCCGCTCTCGCCAGCGGGATAGGCTCCGCATTCGTCGCCTGCATATGCATTGCCCATATCGCATCGGGACGTTCCGGGTTGCGCTTCGAGCCGTCCGCCGTATCTGCGAAGGTGATAGTGCCCGCATGCACCAACGGCTCGTCGGAGATGGCTTCTAACATGTCGTCGGCGGTGACCGTGTTCCTCTACAACATGGTCATGATGAAGCATCTAGGAGCCGACGGCGTATCGGCGATAACCATCATCTCCTATGTCGAATTCCTGGCGGTGGCCGCGATAGGGGGCTATTCGATGGGGATCGATCCCGTGATGTCCTATTGCAGAGGCGCGAAGGATCGGGACGGCATGAGGATGGTATTCGCATTCAGCATGAAGTTCATCGCCGTG
>DATC01000052.1:951-4059 GCA_002504495.1 Methanomassiliicoccaceae archaeon UBA537 | reverse complement strand
GGTCTTCATTCTCATGGAGGTCTTCGCCGGAATGGTGGTGTCCCTGTTCTCAGGGGGATCCGAACACGTGGAGGAGATTGCGGTGAACGGAGCCAGACTGTACTCCGTATCCTTCCTCTTCATGGGATTCAACATCTACGGCTCGGCATTGTTCACATCGCTGTCCAACGGACTCGTATCCGCCGTAATCGCGAGCATTCATGGATTCATCCTGCTGGCCCCTATGATCCTGATCCTTCCGGAGCTGTTCGGGATAGACGCGGTATGGCTGGCCGTCTCCGTGACCGAGATGATCACGCTGGCCATAACGATCCGCTACATTAGGAAACTGGGTCCGGTGTACGGATTCTACGGGAAGCGTCGCGTTGAAGGTCAAACAATCTAAATGGAACGATTATTAGCATACGATGCTTCCCATGGAGAGGAAGGGCCCGAGTGATAACGAGATACTTCAAAAGGACCGATTGGATCCTGATCTCCGCCGCCGTGGCGTGCATATTCGCCTCCGTGTACTTCGATCTGAGAATACCGGAGTACATGTCGGAGATCACATACAATCTCCAGAACGGAAGCGGACCGTCGGTCATCGCGGAATGCGGCGCTTCCATGGTGGTCTGCGCCGTTCTTAGCCTCGTCTTCTCCTTCGGGACATCGACGCTCTCCTCCCGTGCCGCATCCTCCCTTTGCAGGACGCTCAGGGAGAAGCAGTTCCGGAACATATCGACCTGGTCGAGGCAGGACATAGACGGCTTCTCCGCCGCCTCGCTGATCACCAGGTCCACCAATGATGCCTATCAGATACAGCAGTTCATAGGAAGGGCCATAACCAGCATGGTGAAGGCGCCGGTTCTGGGGGTATGGGCGGTGCTGAAGATCGCATCCAGCGATTTCCAATGGACCGCGATAACGGCCGTGTCGTTCGGCATACTGCTGGTATTCACCACGACCCTGGTGACCCGCAGCATGCCCTTCACCAGGAGGATGCAGTGGCATATCGACTCTGTCAATTCGGAAACGAGGCAGGAGCTCGTCGGCATGCGCACGATAAGAGCGTTCAACGCAGAGGATCGCATGCAGAAGGAGTTCGATGAGGCATCCGAGGCCCTTTTCAACAATTCGATGTCTGCAGAAAGATACCTGTCGGCCCTCCACCCCATGGCCGGAGCCGTCCAGAACTTCCTGACGATGGGGATCTACTGGGTCGGGATGTGCGTGATCGCCTCCGCAGGATCCTCCGACCAGCAGATGCTGCTGTTCTCCGACATGATCGTCTTCACCACCTATGCCGCGAAGGTCCTAGGATCCGCCATGATAGCAGTGGGCATAATGAGGTCCGTACCGGGGTACCTCGTATCCGCCAGAAGGGTGGAGGAGGTCATACGCCACGAATCCTCCGTGAAGGACGGGGATGCCCGTGCATCGGATGCGACGGAGCCGGGTTCCGTCTCATTCGAGCATGTATCGTTCACCTATCCCGGAACGCATCGCAAGGTCCTCGACGACGTCTCTTTCGCCATAGGGAAGGGACAGACTCTTGCTATAATAGGGCCCACGGCAGGAGGGAAGTCGACCATTGCCCAACTGATCCCGAGGCTGTACGACGCCACTTCCGGAACGGTCCGCGTCGGAGGATTGGACACGAGATCGTATTCGGAGAAGGAGCTCAGCTCGATGGTCGGATACGTTCCCCAGAGCACGGTGATATTCTCCGGCAGCCTCAGGCGGAACATCGCCTTCGGTCTCGAAGACTGCTCCGACGAGGAGGTCCTCCGCGCCCTCCGCATCGCCCAGCTGGACGATCTGGTATCCAAGCTGCCCGAAGGTCTCGATACGGATATCCTGCAGCACGGGTGGAACCTGTCGGGAGGACAGAAGCAGAGGATCTCGATCGCACGCGCGGTCTGCAGAAGGCCTTCGGTGTTCGTGTTCGACGATACCTTCTCCGCATTGGACTTCCGTACCGACAGGGACCTCCGCGATTCCTTGAAAAAGGAGACCGCAGGCTCGACCAGGATCGTCATAGCCCAAAGAGTGGGCACGATAATGGACGCCGACAGGATCCTCGTGATCGACGAAGGGAGGATCGTCGGAGACGGCCGGCATTCCGATCTGATGCGGACATGCGAGCTGTACAGGGAGATAGCCCAATCCCAACTGGAGGATTTCGATGACCGATACCGAGAAGGGCGCGAGACAGATGCCGTCCGGACCCAGATGGGCGAGGACTCGCTCGAAGCCCAGGAGCCTGACAGGGGCCATGAAGACCCTTCTCGGTCTGATGAGGCCCGACATCAGAGTGCTGATCGCAGGAACCGCATGCCTCCTTCTGTCCACGCTGATCTCCATCATCGGCCCCAGGATCCTGGAGACCGTCACCGACGAGATATCGGGATCGATATTGGATTCCCTGCCCCTCGACACCGCGGGCTTAGGCGCCATGCTAACGGCCCTTGGCCTGATGTACGCCGCCGCGTTCGCACTCTCCTATTCCGGATGGTACTCCGTGTCCCTCGCATCCCAGAGACTCGGGGATCGTCTTAGGAAGGATCTCTCGCGCAAGTTCCATCGTCTTCCGCTGTCCTACCTGGAGGCGCACAGCATCGGAGACACTATGAGCAGGGTCTCCAACGACACAGACACCATAAGAAGGGACTCGGCCGAATCGGTCGCCAACACCATCAACTCTCTCATAATGCTGATCGGAAGCCTGTCGATGATGCTCCTGATCTGCTGGCAGCTCTGCATCGTCGCCATACTGCCGACCGTGTGCGGGATGCTCGCCATATACATCGTCACCCGGCGCACCCAGCCGCTGTTCTCGCAGCAGACCGCGGACCTCGGCAGACTGAACGCCATAGTTGACGAGGCCTACTACGGGCACGACATAGTGCGGACATACAACGGCTGGGATCAGGTCGGGAGAGGATTCGACGAGGTGAACCGCAGACTGTTCAGAACGTCCTACCTGGCGAAGATCGCCACGATGTCCGTCCCCCAGATAATGGATCTGATAAGCAACATGGGATACGTGACGGTATGCGTGGCAGGGGCGGCCATGATCGTCAGCGGAGACATCTCCTACGGAACGATAGCCGCGTTCATCATCTA
>DATC01000052.1:0-899 GCA_002504495.1 Methanomassiliicoccaceae archaeon UBA537 | reverse complement strand
CATGATGTCCAACATCATAGCACGGATGCAATCGGTGGCTTCTTCCATCGAGAGGATCACCGACTTCCTATCCCTCCCGGAGATGGATGCGACTCAATCCGGAAGATTCTCGTTCAGAGCGGTCGGGAAGGTCGAGTTCAGGAAGGTGAGGTTCGGCTACACTCCGGATGCGGAGATCATACACGGCCTGGATCTCGTCGTGGAGCCGGGATCCACAATTGCCATAGTAGGGCCGACCGGCGCGGGCAAGACCACGATAGTCAACCTGTTAATGAGGTTCTACGAGCCGGATTCCGGAGAGATACTAATCGACGGCGTGCCCATCAGCTCTCTTTCCAGGGAACAGGTGCGCGAGCAGTTCTCCATGGTGCTCCAGGACACGTTCATCTTCGACGGCACCGTGTACGACAACGTGGCCTGCACAACGCCCGGGGCTACAAGGGAGAAGGTGGAGGCGGCGTGCGCAGTGGTCGGTATCGACGACTACATCCGCACGCTGGAGAACGGATACGACACCGTATTGGACGGGAGATGCGCCCTGTCCGTCGGCCAGAGGCAGCAGATCGCCATAGCGAGAGCGATGGTCAAGGACGCACCCATGGTCATATTGGACGAGGCTACAAGCTCCGTCGATACCAGGACCGAGAAAAGGATCCAGAAGGCCATGGATTCCGTGACGTTCGGAAGGACCTCGTTCGTGATCGCGCACAGGCTGTCCACCGTGAGGAACGCCACTCGCATCCTCGTCATGGTCGGAGGAGAGATCATCGAATCGGGCACGCACGAGGAGCTGATGGAATTGGACGGCTACTACAGGATGCTTCACGATGCCCAGTTCGAAGAGCGATCGGCCCATTCCGCCACGCGCCTCCTCATCCCGTCGATGTCGAGCACGCCGT
>DATC01000061.1:904-6162 GCA_002504495.1 Methanomassiliicoccaceae archaeon UBA537 | reverse complement strand
GTGCGGAGGACCCACAGCCGAGATGGTCCTCACTCCTCCCGCCGATTCCCGCCCCGCGTTCCCGCACGACGTGGCGCTGATCAGAAGCCTTGTCGACAGGGACTACGGGGAAGGCTCCGGAAAGGCACTCCTGCCCGAGGGACACGCGGCGATCCTCAGCAAGGCCCCTGCCCTGGACCGCATGGACGAGATCGTGGTGGACGGGGACATCGTGGCCACCGCCCGGTACGACATGGGCTCCGGGTGGAAGATCATACTCAGGATGCAGGGCGCCTACCGCATCGCCCCCGTCGCCACCAAAGGACTCGTCTTCTGCGACCCGGGAGCGATCCCGTTCGTCAGGGAGAGCAAGAACCTCATGGCTCCAGGAGTCATCGACGCATCCCCCGGAATCGCCGACGGCGACGAGGTCCTTATCGTATCGAAGGAGAGGGAGCTGATAGCCACCGGCATGGCCCGCATGGCGGGACCTGAGATGGTCGCCGCGGATAAGGGGGTCGCGGTCAAGACCAGATGGTACAAGCCGGAACCTTACCAGCCTTCGGAAATCTGCCGCACCTGGGACGAGATCGTCGAGGCCAACAGGGCCGTCATCGAGAAGCGCGTGACGGAGGCCACGGGATTCATCAGGAACACGGTGGAGAAGTACAAGCCCTTGCCCGCCATAGTGTCCTTCTCCGGCGGCAAGGACAGCCTCGTCACCTTACTTCTGACCATCGATGCGGGCCTCCGCCTGCCGGTCCTCTTCGTGGACACGGGCCTGGAGCTCAACGAGACCGTAGCGCACGTCCACGACGTATGCGAGAGGCACAACCTGGATCTCATCGAGGAGAAGGCCCCCGCCGACGCGTTCTTCGGGAACCTGGTATACTTCGGACCCCCCGCCAAGGACTACCGCTGGTGCTGCAAGACGAACAAGCTCGGCCCCACCGTCGGAGCCATAACAAAGCACTTCCCGGACGGCGTCCTGTCGTTCATCGGACAGAGAAAGTACGAGTCCGAGGCGCGCAACGCGAAGCCCAGGATATGGAAGAACCCCTGGACGCCGGGACAGACGGGCGCCAGCGCGATACAGAACTGGAGCGCCATGCATGTCTGGATGTACCTCTTCCTCAGAAAGGAGCCGTTCAACGTTTGGTACACCCGCGGACTGGACAGGATAGGATGCTTCATGTGCCCCGCGTCTGATCTCGCCGAATTCGACCTGATCGCCGGTCAGAGCGACAGATGGAAGCAGTGGGACGACTACCTGAACGGATACATGGACGAGCGCGGACTCCCTCCGGAATGGAAGGAGTTCGGCCTGTGGAGATGGAAGGACGCCCCCAAGTCCATCAGAGAGGAGGTCAGCAGGGTGACCGGCAAGCCCGTGTCCGAGCTGACTAAGCAGACGAAGGCTCCCGAGAAGGGTCCGCTGACCATCAAGGTCCAGGACGGCTTCAGCCCATGCACCATGGGATACAGCATCGAGGCGGCGCTCTCCAGGCCTATAGACCTGGAGAAGGTCCTGCCCTTCTGCCACGCGATGGCATGGGTTCCCGAGATGGATCCCGACGGAGAATTCATCAGCGCGGGATTCACGACGATCTACCGCGAGGGTTCGATCATCGCCAAGGCGAACGTCGAGAACGACGCGCGGACCCATGTGGACCATGCATTCCAGGTCATCGTCCGTGCGGAGCAGTGCGTAGGATGCGGACTCTGCGCGGCGAGATGCGATCCCAAGACCCTGTACATGGAGGACGGCAAGGTGCACATACACGAGGACCAGTGCGTATTCTGCCGCGACTGCTTCGGCCCGTGCCCGTCCGTCGACTTCCAGAAAGGAGACAGGGAGGAATTCGATCAATGATGCAGATGCCCCATTTCGATATCGATCCCGACGACCTCGCCGTCGCCATGGAGAAGGATCCCGCCATAATCGACGAGGAGGACGCCCGGAGGTTCCATACCGGTCTCCAGGCGGTGAGCATGTACCGTCTGAGCCACAGGCTGTGGCTGGAGGGACGGGAGATGGAGGCCCGCGAGATCAACTACAAGGCCCATCAGATCACGGGATGCGACATACACCCCGGCGCCAGAATCGGCAAGAGGTTTTTCGTCGACCATGCCACCGGAGTGGTGATCGGAGAAACCGCGATCATAGGCGACGATGTCATGATCTACCAGGGCGTGACGCTCGGAGGAGTGTCCACGAGCAAGGGCAAGAGGCATCCGACCATCGGAAACAACGTCGTGGTCGGATGCAACGCGTCCGTCCTCGGCGACATAAACATAGGGAACAACGTCCGCATCGGCGCAGGTTCCGTCGTCCTCAAGGACGTTCCCGACGACTGCACCGTGGTCGGAATCCCCGGAAGGATCGTCAAGAAGGCGGGGATAAGGTGTACCGGAGACCGCATGATGCACAACGAGCTTCCCGATCCCGTGGCCGATACCGTATGGAGGCTCCAGAACGAGATAGACGTCCTGAAGTCGGAGATAAAGTGCCTCAGGGCGCAGCTGGAGAAGAAGTGAACTCCGTGCCGGGGAGGTCCCGGCGCGGAGGTTTGATCGTCCGACCTTTCAGATGTCTCTGAAGAGGGTGGCGTACTGCATCTTCTTGGCTCCGAAGTAGTCCCTGCAGTACTCGGCCGTCGCCTCCGGAGGGAACTCCCTGCAGGAGAAGACGTCTATGAACGCCCTGTCGGTATCCTCGGCGAAATGTCCTGCGATACACGAGGTCTCGATGAGCTGGATCAGGGAGTATCCCTGAACCTTGGGATCCGCTCCGAATCTGACCGCGATGGGCTCTCCGTACCTCTTCATATTGATATGGTCGGCGAGATCGACAGCGAACTTCTTGATGTATTCGCCGTCGCAGATCTTCGCGTGGTCGCATTCTCCAAGGTCGACGGCGATGTGGAGTCCCCACTCGTTCTCGTCCTTGTATTTCCTGATTGACTCCTCGTCCGAGAGGAGCGGTCCGGAATTGGGGCTCATGCTGTACATGTCCTTCACCGCGGGATTAGCCGCAGTCGAACCATCGTAATCCCGTATTTCAAATCGATTCCGCCCATCGGTCACACCTGTCACACCAGAGGCGTATCGATGGGGGAATCGTCTCCCAGGAAACAGATCCGTTTCGAAAGCCACTGCCATCCGAGACAAGAATCATATCGATTGCCGACCATCGCGTCGCCATGGAATCTGTCGGAACCCCCTGTGTGTACTTCACCGATATGAGATGCAAAGCGGGAGACAGCCTGCTCGACAAGACCGGACGCATCATCAAAGCCGCAGGAATCGACGACATGGATCTGAAAGGCAAGTTCGTGGCCATCAAGGTCCACTTCGGAGAACGCGGGAACCTGTCGTTCCTGAGACC
Source organism: Methanomassiliicoccaceae archaeon UBA537 (assembly GCA_002504495.1). Classification (GTDB taxonomy): domain Archaea; phylum Thermoplasmatota; class Thermoplasmata; order Methanomassiliicoccales; family Methanomethylophilaceae; genus Methanoprimaticola. Next base: position 2,795 of record DATC01000061.1, on the reverse strand, counting down.
GAACTACGCCAAGGTCGCGGCCGACATGGTGAAGGAAAGGGGAGGGATCCCGTTCCTGACTGATTGCAACACCCTGTACGTTGGTTCGAGGAAGAACGCGGTTGAGCATCTGGAGACCGCCGCGATCAACGGATTCTCGCCGATGTCCACAGGATGCCACGTCATCATCGGAGACGGGCTCCGCGGGGACGACGACGTGGAGATCCCGATCGACGGCAGATACGTGAAATCGGCCAAAATTGGAAGGGCGATCGCGGACGCCGACGTCATCATCACGCTGACCCATTTCAAATGCCACGAGCAGGCCGGGTACGGCGGTGCTCTGAAGAACCTGTCCATGGGATGCGCATCCAGGCGCGGCAAGATGGAGATGCACTCCGCAGGCATCCCCAAGGTGGATGCCGATCTGTGCAGAGGATGCAGAAGGTGCATGAGATTCTGCGCGCAGTCCGCGATAGAGATCGTCGAAGGGAAGGCCCGCATATCGGAGAAGAGCTGCGTCGGATGCGGAAGATGCATAAGCGCATGCCCGTTCGATGCCGTATCGCCGATGTTCGATGAGAGCGCCGACGTCCTCAACGCCAAGATCGTGGAATACGCCGCGGCGGTCGTAAAGGGGAAGGAATGCCTCCACATTACCGTCATTTGCGACGTTTCGCCGTTCTGCGACTGCCACGGGGAGAACGACGTCCCCGTCGTCCCCAACGTGGGGATACTGGCATCGAAGGACCCCGTGGCATTGGACAAGGCATGCATCGACCTGGTCCAGCAGCAGCAGATGATGCCGGGCTCCCTGCTATGGTCCAACAGCAACGGCGTGAAACCCGATGATATATTCAAATGCGTCCAACCGGCTACCCGGTGGCAGAGCACGTTCGAACACGCATCCCGGCTGGGATTCGGAAGCTCGGACTATACTCTGAAGAAGGTGGATTGAGACGGATCTTACGTCCATTGGATATCTGCTGGAAGCGATGATGCTGCTCGGCTTCGCCGCTGCGTGGCCGTTCAACATAATCCGCGCTTGGAAGATCAGAACCGCGCTCGGAACCAGCATAGGGTTCTACGTCGTGGTGGAGCTCGCCTACATCTGCGGGATGCTGAGCAAGTTCGCGAAGGACGATGTCAACTACGTCCTGGGATTCTACATCCTGGACTTCTCCCTGGTCTTCGTAGCCATACTGATATATTTCAGAAACAGAAGGCTGGACAAGTCGAAAGCCGCGGGGGCGCGACGGGTCGATCCGCCGGCCTCCCGCCACTTTTAATATCCTTGTATCCTTCCAGTGGACCCGATGGAAACCTTAGAGGATTTGATTTCCGAGACCGAGGCAGGGGTCGTGCAGTCCTGCTTCGAGCTGGGACAGCGCTACGCGCTCGGCAAGGGCGTGGAAGCTGACGAATCTGCCGCCTTCGGTTGGTACATCCGCGCAGCCAAAGGGGGTCACCCCGGAGCGCAGTTCGTCGTCGGTCATGCGATCGCGTACGGACTGGGCGTTCCAGCTGACCCTGCGGAGGGCTGCATGTGGATGTTCCGCGCCGCCATACAGGGCAACGCGGAGGCGTACGGATGGCTGTCCGACTACTACCAGTCGCACGAGACGCCGAGCGACGGCGCCGTTTTCGGATACTTCGCGAATGAAGCGGGACCCGAGGACCCCGATGCGAGATTCGTCGTAGGCAAGCTCAGAGAGCTCGCCGTGGGAACGGAGTTCGATCCCGCCGCCGCCTTCATCGACTATTCCGCCGCAGCGGAATCCGGCCATCTCGAGGCCAAGCGCATGAAGGCGAAGTGCATCCTGGAGGGAATGGGCACCAACCGCGACAGGGTCGAAGGGGCTTCCGCCCTTCAGGAGCTGGCCAACATAGGCTACGCTCCCGCAGCCATCGC
>DATC01000061.1:0-893 GCA_002504495.1 Methanomassiliicoccaceae archaeon UBA537 | reverse complement strand
ATCGATCTCGGGCAGTGCTACGAATACGGCTACGGCGTCGAAAGGGACCGCAAGAAGGCATTCGCGATCTACCGCGAGCTCGCCGATTACGGATCCGCAGAAGGAATGTACCAGCTCGGAAGGTGCTACATGGACGAGATCGGCGTCAAGGCCGACGGTCCGATGGCATATGCATGGTACTGCGCCGCCGCAGGAAGAGGTTCCATCTCAGGCATCTACGGACTCGCCAGATGCCACATCGGAGCTGTCGGAACGGAGAAGAACAAGGAGCTCGGACTCAAGCTCCTCGAAGAGGCCGCCTCGTTCGGAAAGACCGAAGCCATGGTCATGCTGGGACAGCTCAACGCCCGCGGAAAGCAGGTGAAGAAGAACACCCAGCTCTCCGCCATCTGGTTCAAGAAGGCCGCCGACATGGGCGACGGCTACGCGCAGCTAGTCACCGGAGACAACTACTCCAACGGATCCGGCCTCAAGAAGGACGGCAAGATGGCCATGAGGTACTACCTCATGTCCGCCTCCCACGGCAACGATGTCGCATGCTACAACGTGGGCAACGCCTACGCGCTCGGCCGCGGAGTCGCGAGGAGCGATGAGCAGGCGTTCATCTGGCTAAGCAGAGCCGCCGAGGACAACTACATGAGGGCCCAGTTCTCGATTGCCGAGGCATTCGCCAGAGGACGCGGGGTCCAGAAGAACATCCGCAGGTCCTTCGAGATCCACAAGCGCCTCGCCGAGAACGGATTCGCCAAGTCGATGTACCATGTGGCGTACGGCTACATGGAGGGCGAAGGCGTCGCCAAGGACCCCGTCGCCGCATACTCCTGGTTCGTGAAAGGCGCCGAGCACGACGATCCCGTCTGCCTGTACTACGCCGGATACTGCTGCGAGAACGG
>DATC01000005.1:4882-6744 GCA_002504495.1 Methanomassiliicoccaceae archaeon UBA537 | reverse complement strand
ATGAAGCAGGTAATCGTCGTCGATGACGACATCGACATCTTCGACGACAGGGAGGTCGAATGGGCCGTCGCCACCAGGATGCAGGCCGACAGGATCATAACCATTCCCGGAGCTGCAGGATCGTCCCTCGATCCCAGCTCCCACGGGAAGAAGACCTGGAAGGTCGTCTACGATGCCACCATCCCCTTCGACGAGGATAGAGCGGCGTTCGAGAAGGCGAGGCTCCGAGGTCGCTGCCCCGGAGGTCGGCGACACACCGGCCTCCGGAACCCGCGCCGAGACAGCTGGAATCGGATGCTCGGCGTGGAATCTAACCCCTTTACTCTAATTTTCATATTGTACTTTAATGAAGCTATTGCGTATGATGACGCAAACGGGGCTTAAAAGAGGAAGACGACAGGCGTCCTGCACCGAACACAACCGGTGCAGGATGGATAAATGAACAAGAACATAGTGGCCGTTTGCGCCATTCTGGCGGTCTTCGGTGCGATCTTCGCATCGACGATCTGCGCTCATGCCGACGAGAACGTCTCCGAGGCATTCGAAAGGACACTTGGATCGCAGGCCGATCTGAATGACATGGGCCTTTCGGCATCCGATCCGGCGATAATCGAGATAGCACCGGGCTATTCATGGACCTACGAGCCGGAATTCCCCTCGGATCTCAAGGATCACATAACGCTTTCCATCATCACCGACAGCGACGGCATCATCGATTTCACCGACAGCAGCAAGAAGACTGTCAGAGCCGTCATCCCCTCCAACGCCGTCCCCGGCACCGTGTACAACATCGAGCTCAAGGCCACGATGACCGAACCCGTGCAGCAGACGAGATCGCAGTTCATCCGCTTGACCGTCATAGACGGACTCGGAGTCTCCGGTTCGATCGAGAACATAGTCCTGGGCGATACAATCGACTTCACTCCTTCCGGCTCCTCCGGAATGGGCAACGTAGTCTGGAAGGTCAAGAACGGCACGCAGCTCCCCGACGGGCTGACGCTTTCGAACGGCAAGGTCACCGGAAAGCCGACCTCCATCGGAACCAAGACCGTATCCCTCACGGCTACCGCCAACGGAGAATCCAAGGACCTCGTCGCATCGTTCACCGTCTTCTCCAAGATCTGCGGCGATTCCGATGAGACCGTGAAGGCCTTCGGCGCTTCCGCATCCTCCAGGACCATAGGCAACCCCTCCGACATCTCGGTGAGGTGGACCGCTCTCGACACCCTTCCCGAAGGATTCTCTCTCGATGGGGGGACCGGCGCAGTCTCCGGATATTCTGCAGAGCCTGTCAAGACGACCGTGAGGATCTCCGGTTCCGCGACCGCTACGGGATGCCCCGAACAGACAGTCGTCAAGAGCATCACGGTCATGTCCGAGAAGAAGCTGGAACTCTCCGTGCAGGGAAGCATCCTGACATACCTGCACAACCCTTCGGACGTCTCGGCCTCCGTGAACGCGACACAGACTTCGCGGATCCAATGGTCCGAGAACTGCGACTTCGCCGACATCGATTCCGGAATCGTCACAGTGAGGAACCCCACGGTCGCAGGCATGAATCAGATCATCCGCATAACCGCGACCACCGAGTACGGCCAGACCGCATCCGCCTCCATGAGCCTCAAGGTGGAGAACACGCTGGAGATCGACGGCGAGAAGAAGCTGAACGCCATCGTCGGCATCCAGAAGTCCATAGGCTTCACGGTCTCCGGCGGTTCCGGCAACAGCCTGGCCGCATCCTGCCCGAACGCGGCGGTGAACACCACCGTCGCAGGAAGCACGCTCTCGGTGACATCCTCGGATGCCGTCAAGAACGCCGTCGTCACTGTCACCGTGACATCCGAGGCGGGCCAGACGGCCAC
>DATC01000005.1:0-4837 GCA_002504495.1 Methanomassiliicoccaceae archaeon UBA537 | reverse complement strand
GATCTCCCTGGATGTCTACAGCCAGCTGTCCTTCACCAGCGCTCCCACCGGAGGCGCTATCGCGTTCGCGATGTGATCGACATGAGCGGATCACCTGTTGCATCCGCGGGGGAGGGGGAGACCCCTCCCACCAGGCCCTCGGCATTGTTCGGTCCGTTCCTGATCGTATGCATCATCGCCATGCTGACAGTTGCCGCACTGGCGGTGATAGTGTCATCCGATGCATCCGCCGACAATGACGGAACGGAAGAGGAGCTGGTGCAGTGCAAGCCCCAGTCCTACAAGTATCCCGATCTTGATCCTGCGAAGAACACCCCGAGATTCGTATCCTATGCGGGAAAGACCATAAGCTATGATCTGCGCCTTCCGGAAGGCCATATCCTGAAATGGGAGATCATTGGTTTTCCGGGTTTGGAGAAGCACATAGACGTCGAATTGGTCCAGGACGAGGAGAAGAAGGACAAGTGGACGGCGAAGATGACTGCGGAATTCAGCGGGTACGTCTACCGGGTCAACTTCTACGACGGGACCGATTCCAGCTGGGAGCCCAAGAACACGTTCTGGATCGACTACGATGTTCGCAGACACTGCAACCTCGTGTTCGATGCTCAGGGAGGATACCCCACACCATCGACCATAGAGAACAATCTGGAGCAGTGGACGATAGGCTCCGACATCCCGTACAAGAGCGGATACCGCTTCAAGGGATGGTGCCTGGACCCTGACGGGAAAGGCACGCTCTACACTAGCGGGGACAGACTGGAGTACGACGACAGATCCACCGTCGACCCCTACTGCGTGAAGGTGTACGCCATCTGGTCGAACCATTACGAGATCGTCCTGGACTCCAACGGCGGCAGATGCGACTTCACGAAGATCGAAGTCCCCCTGGGAGGAACCTGCACCCTGCCGAACGCCTCCAAGGAGATGATCGTCGCCGACGGCGAGAGGACGAGAACCCGCACAGCGTTCGAATTCACGGGCTGGTACTCGGACGATACACTGGTCGGACGCGCCGATGAGGCCTGCACCCCTGTCGACGACATGGTGCTCAAGGCCGGATGGAGCTCGTTCGATTCCGTGACCAACCTGTTCGTCCTGTCCTTCGATCTCAACGGAGGCAGCGGCACGTTCCCCGACATCATAGGGGACTCGACCGAGGACAGATTCGAGGTCAACCTATCCGGCGATGCGCCTATGCTCGAAAAGCATGACTTCCTCGGATGGGACGACGGCTCCAACGTGATCAGAGAGAACTCGATATACATGATATCCCCGGGAAAGACGGTTCTGACGGCCACATGGGAGCAATCGAAGGCTCCCTTCGACGGAACCCCCGACGAAAGCTGCATCGTAGGAGAGATGTGGAGCTTCACGCCGATCCTGGACGAGGGTAGCTCCCTCTCCGTGTCCGGATCCGACTGGATCTCCGTCGACGGCACGACGTTGCACGGCATCCCTCCGAACGAAGGGATGTGGTCCTTCGTTCTGACGGTATCGTGCGACGGCTATCTAGACCGCACCGTGGAGATGGAGATCGAAGCGGTGAGCAAACTCGCCTTCCTTTCATCGCCTCTCGGAGGTGCTATAGCATATGCGCTGTGAAACAAGAGAAATGATCATCCCAGTGGTCATCGCATTGTCCGTCCTGGCGATGGCGATCGCATCCGCCTCCATGGTCGATGCGGCTCCCGATACGGGATACGACCAGGACCTGGGAGAGATGTACAGCATGAAGGTCGGATTCGTCTTCACCGGATCCGATGCGGAAACGATCGAATGGGACTTCGGGGACGGCTCCGAGCCGTCCACCGAGATGAATCCGTGCCATGTGTATGCAGAGAAGGGAGAGTACATCGTGACCCAGACCACCTGGAACTCCTATCAGGGAGGATCCACCACCGTGATGAAGTTCAGGATCCAGGTCATGGGATATCCGGTGATCTCGTTCGAATGCAACGGCGGAACGCCTGTGTCCGATATCGAACAGAGGGCGTACAACGTTCCTGCCTCCGAACCGGGAAAGCCTGTGCGTCCCGGGTTCGAATTCCTCGGATGGTTCGCCGACAAGGAATGCACCGAACCGTTCGACTGGAACACATGCATGATCAGGCATACGACGCTCTATGCCGGATGGACGGAGAGCGAACTCTTCACCATGACGTTCGATGTATCCGGAGGATCGATCGACATGGATCCTCTCCGCGTGGAGCCGAACAGATCGATTGAGGTGCCGTCGTATACGGGAGTCAGAGAGGGATTCTCGTTCGACTGCTGGTCCCTGAACGGCGAGAAGATTGTTCCCGGAAGCACGATCGTCGTGGATTCGGACATCGTCCTGACCGCCTTATGGACCCAGAACGAAGAGAAGGAGGGATCCGAAGGCGGGATCATCGGTGCCATCGCGGAGAACCCCGCCGTATTGGGCGCGGCCGTGGCCGCGATAGTCGCAGGACTGCTCATCGCCGTGCGTGCCGGAAGATCCTAAGATCGACCCGATCGAAACCGTTTACCGTTCCGGACGGAGAAGCATCCGTTACTCCGTCCGGAAGAAGCCTCGCATCGACTCGATTCTGTTGTTTTCCCCCTCAGGCTAAGCATTTCAGACTATAGAGCACACCTTGCGAAGGGTCCAAAAATCCCTTGTCCGTCCATCCTCGGCGGTTAGTTTTTTTATTTGAATCTTATCGCCGTGTGATTAGATGGCACTACGCATCCACAATACCCTCACCGATTCGGTTGAGGAGTTCGTTCCCATCGAGCCTGGAAAGGTCAGGATGTACGTCTGCGGAGTCACAGTGTACGACGACATCCACATGGGCCACGCCAGGAGCATCATCGTTTTCGACACGGTGGCCAGATACCTGAGGTACAAGGGCTACGAGGTCCAGCACGTGACCAACTTCACCGACGTGGACGACAAGATCATAATCCGCGCCGCCAAAGAGGGCATCGAGCCTCTCGAGCTCTCGCAGAGATACATCGACAGGTACTTCGAGGAGACCACCAAGCTGTACGTCCGTGGAGCGGACTGCTATCCTCGCGCCAGCGAGACCATCCCCGATATCATCGAATTCATCCAGGAGATCATCGCCAACGGATTCGGATACGTCGCCGCCGACGGCAGCGTGTACTTCGACGTCTCCAAGGTCGAGGACTACGGCAGACTGACCAACCAGAAGATCGATCAGCTCCAATCCTCCGGCAGGATCGCCGACGACCCGAACAAGAAGGGCGCGTTGGACTTCGCGCTATGGAAATCCGCCAAGCCCGGAGAGATCTCATGGGATTCCCCATGGGGAAAAGGCAGGCCCGGATGGCATATCGAGTGCTCCGCCATGATCCGCAAGCACATGGGCGAGAGGATAGACATCCACGGCGGAGGGAACGACCTGATCTTCCCGCACCACGAGGACGAGATCCTCCAGACCGAGGCCGTCACGCATGAGCCCCTCGCCAACTACTGGATGCACAACGGTATGCTCCAGGTCAAGGGCCACGGGATGTCCAAGGAGGAGAAGATGTCCAAATCCCTCGGCAACTTCTTCACCGTGCGCGACGTCCTGAAGAAGTTCGACGGACACACCGTGAGGTTCTACTACCTCAACACCCACTACATGAGCCCCCTCGTCTACGGAGAGGACATGCTCGCCGAGGCGGAGGCCGCGAGAGGAAGGCTCGTCAACAACTACCGTGAGCTGGAGGCCTATTCCAGGAAGGCGGCGGCGTCGGAGGAGGACCCCTCCGCGGCCATGGACGCCTACCGCGAGAGGTTCTGCGAGGCCATGGACGACGACTTCAACACGCGCGAGGCCATCGCCGTGCTGTTCGAGATGGCCAAGGCATCCAACAAGGCCATGGCGGACGGCACCCTGTCCAAGGAGTCGGCGCTCGCCCATATAGCGCTCCTCAGGGAACTTGACGACATACTCGGAATCCTTCCCGATGAGGAGAAGGAGGACGAGACCATGGACGACGTCATGTCCATCCTCATCGATCTCCGCAAGGAGCTCCGCTCCAGGAAGATGTACGACCTGTCCGATCTCATACGCGACCGTCTCAAGGAGAGCGGCATCATCCTCGAGGATTCGGCAGAGGGCGCCAAATGGAAGAAGGCCTGACAGGGAAGGCGAGGCTGATCCTCGGCGGATCGGTCCGCGTTCCTGAAGACTTCGTGATCCCCGAGCCGATGCCCGGGGAGGTCGTATGCCCCGATTCCCTGGTGTTCGAGTTCGGAGACTACAGGGTCCGCAAATCCGTATCTCACAGCGATGGCGAGTTCGATCTCGTCATCGGCCCGAGACGGAGGATGTCCATCGTCGAAGGAGACGAGACCATCGCATCGGAAGTGGAGATCGGGCTCTCCAACCGCGGAGGCCTGCATCAGCTCTTCATCGATATGTCCGACGGAATGAGCTCCGAGGAAGCGGCCGAACTCATACACGGGATCGCCAGCAGAAGGAAGGTCAAGATGATCACGCTGACTGCCAGATTCGTCGGCGATATGGACGACGCCATCGAACGCATCGCCCGGACCGCCGAGGCCGTCAGATGGATCGTTCCCAAGGGGTTCATCGGCGTCGAAGCGTGGATGACGTCCCTGGACCAGGTCAAACGCCTTCGCAAGGCCAATGTCAATGAGATCAAGATCGACATCGGATGCGCGCGCAGGGACATCTTCGAGAGGCTCTATCCCGACCGCGACTACGATGCCCTCATCGCACTGCTCCGCGATTCCAACGAGTTCTACAAGAGGGGCAAGCTGGCGACCGATGTCGTCTACGGACTGGGAGAGAGCGACCAGGACGTCGACATCATGCTCGAGAGGCTATGCCGC
>DATC01000082.1:5169-13574 GCA_002504495.1 Methanomassiliicoccaceae archaeon UBA537 | reverse complement strand
GGCGTTCTACTATGTGAGAGGCAACGGGAGCAAGTACCTAGAGAGGGCAAGGGTCAGGACTCCGACGAACATCAACATCCCGACCATGGTGAGGATGCTTCAGGGATGCGACCTCCAGGACGTCTCCATGATCGTTATAACGATAGACCCCTGCATCAGCTGCACAGAGAGGTGATATTATGGGGATCATGAAAATGGGAGGAAGCCTTCTCTCCAATCTGACGAAGAGGCCTGCAACCAGGAACTACCCCGCCGAACCCCGTGAATATCCGAGTGCAAGTCGCGGCCATATCGATTTCGATCCGTCTGACTGCATTTTGTGCAACATCTGCGGGAGGAAATGCCCTGCAGGAGCCATACATGCGGATAAGGCCGCTAGAACCCTGTCTATAGATCGCATGCAATGCATCCAATGCTCGTATTGCGTAGAATCCTGTCCGAAGAACTGCCTGACCATCGTGCCGGGATACACTCTTCCGAATGAAACGAAGGTCACCGATACATTCGAGGTTCTGAAGAAGGAATAAACAAAAAGGCCCCTTTCCGGAGGGGCCGTCTTTAACCGCGATGCGCACCGAACAGTCAATAGCTTTTTTATACCGAATCGAAGAATCAACGGGCGATTGCGGGGGTAGCCCAGTGGCCTACGGCGCCGGTCTTGAAAACCGGTGGAGATTCTCCTCGGGGGTTCAAATCCCCTCCCCCGCGCCAATTCATATACGTGCTCTGCATCGATGCCTCGAGACAGACCGGATGATGATAGATTCAGGCTGACCGATGATGAGCCCTATGAGTCCTGACGGTGTCTCAGCTCTCAGAGTATTCCGAACGGGATACGAATCCGATGAAATCGGACAGCTTCATGCCGTCGTTCCAGCGCATGATGTAGAACCCGTTAGATGAGATATCCATCTTGGGGATGCGCCTGTACAGCACATCGTTGAATCCTCTGTACCTCTCTTCGGTGGAGATCGTGAAGATACGCCACGGATCCCCTCTGCGGGCCTTGAGGCGGTACGCGTATATCGGCACCAGATGGGAACGGGAGCAGTGTAGCTTCATCTGCTCCACCTGTTCCGTCAGCCTCTGGTTCTTGCTGAAGTGGATGACCTCCTCCGCCGAGCTCTTGACCTCTATCGGGCAGGAGAAATCCCACCTGAGCGCCAGAAGATCGACGCCCAATGAACCGGCAGCCCTGATCATCATGAAAGGCTCCGCGGTGATGCTGAGGTAGTTGGCCTTCTCGATCTCATCGCAGGTCTTGATCATCTTGGCGATGGCCTTCTCATCGCCTGAAAGAAGGGCCTTCAGTTCCCTTTCGTAAGCATCGCCGGGTGGTGCCATCTGATAACCGGAAGCGATTCTGCGATACCGTATATAAATGAGACCGGGGGGTCGGTGAAAACCCCCTCGATCGTGCTTGAACCCGTAGACGACGTGGACGTCGCTGATATCGATACCCGTATCTTTGAAGATCGGATCCACGATCCTAGTGCTCTTCACGACGTAGTTCGAGTGATCGGCCCTCTTCATGATGCAGAGCGTGCCGTTCGGAACCGAATCAGCGATGAGCCGGAGCTCTTCCTTGCGGATGCAGTCCCTGCTTCCCGCGATTACCGATACCGGGCATGAGATTACACCGAGATCGGCAGGGTCGATACTGGGTTCGACCAGCATCATGCGGACGCGCGGATCGCCCCCGTGCCTCAGCTTTGTCCACGCCATGCCGACGCCCTTCAACGAATCAGGGGACAGATTGGGTCCGCAGAGGAACAGCCTGGAAGGTATCTCCGGATGAGCCATCGTCATGAGCATGGCCGTTATCGCGCCGTCGCTGAATCCGCAGATGATCGGCTTGTCGATCTCCAGCTTCCTGATGAAATCGTAGAGATCGTCGGCCATGTCCGAATAATGGTACTCCCCGTTCAGCGGAGGCGAGCTCTGACCGTGACCGCGGGTGTCCGGGAGATAGACGGTGAACACCTGCTCCAGATAATCCACGGCACGGTCGAAGATCGTATGGTCCTCGCAATTGCCGTGAAGCATTATGAGCGGGGGCGAGTGCTTCTTCTTCGCCCTAATCTTCTAGTAGACGGAGATCCCGTTGGTGGTAACCCTCATCGTTCGAGAATGAACCGATATTCGATTTAAAAGTTAGGAATGATGAAATCGTTTGGACGGAGGAGGCGCGAGCCCCCTCCGACGGTTTCAGGGAGAGAGTCTGGAAGGATCGCGGGGGAACAGGATGACCTCTCTGATGTTTGGGAGGTCCAGCGCCTTCTCGAGCAGCCTCTCCACGCCGATGCCCCATCCTCCATGAGGAGGCATGCCATATCTGAAGGACTCCAGATAGAATCCGAAATCTGCCGGATCGAGACCTTTCTTCTCCATCCTGGCGACGAGGCGGTCGTACCTGTGCTCCCTCTGGCCTCCGGAGCATATCTCCTGGCCGCGATAGTCCAGGTCGAAGCTGAACGAGTAGGGGGTGCCGTCCTTCTCCATGATATAGAACGGCTTGGCCTCCTCCGGATACTCCGCTATGAAATAGAGGTCCTGTCCCTTGGCGCACATGACCTCTCCTACGGCCTTCTCCCCCTCGGTTCCGAGATCGTCCCCATCTTTCAGAGGAAGTCCGGCGTCCTGGGCGATCCTGAGGCATTCCGCGTAGGTGAGGATGGGATACGGCCTGGGAGGAACGACGATCTCCTTGCCTATTGCCGCGAGCTGGGCGGCACCCCTCTCCTTCAAGCCTGTGAGGACATGATCCACGATCTCCTCGATCATCGCCATGACCTCCTCCTCGTTCTCGATCCATGACATCTCGCCGTCGAAGGAGATGAACTCGGTCACATGGCGGTTGGTATTGGACTGCTCGGCACGGAACGCCGGACCGATCTCGAAGACGCGATCGAGTCCGGTGGACATCAGGATCTGCTTGTACAGCTGTGGGGACTGCGCGAGATACGCGGGCTTGTCGAAGTACTGGACCCTGAACAGCTCGGCGCCTCCTTCGGCACCGGCGGCTCCGATCTTCGGAGTGAAGACCTGCGTGAACCGCTCGGAGCGGACGGCCTCCTCGATCAGCTCCATCATGAGCGATTTCAATTCGAAGATGGCCCTTATCTCGGGCTTCCTGACATCCATGAACCTGTGGTTGAGCCTGGTGTCCATCTCCACGTTCACCTTGTCCACGACGCCCAGAGGCAGCGGGACGGCGGCCTGGGAGATGACCTCGGCCGAAATCGGGATTATCTCCCATCCTGTGGCCGTCTGGTTGCTCTCCTTCACCTCGCCCTTCAGAGAGATCACGGATTCACGGGAGAGTCCAGTGAGCATGGAGAAGAGCTCCGGATCGATCTTCTTCTTCGGCATGGTGATCTGATAGAGACCGCCGTTGTCGCGCATGGTGATGAACGAGATTCCGCCGAGATTCCTGATGTCCTGGACCCATCCGCCGACGGATACGATCCCGTCGCCGACCGATATGTCGGTCGACCTCTTCACAATGGTCATGCTTTCACGGAAGGTCGCGATGTAGATAACAATTGGCTTGTCCCCTCGCTCGATGTTCTTTATAGGTGAACCAGATGGGGATGCCATGGAGATACTCTCGCCTGCCGGAACCCCAGAAGGTCTGGCGGCTTCCATCAAAGGCGGCTGCGGTGCCGTGTATCTGGCCGGCAAGAGCTTCGGCGCCCGTGCCTTCGCCGGGAACTTCACCGACAGAGAGCTCGAAGGAGCCGTCGCATACGCCCACGACCGCGGCGTGAAGGTGCATGTCGCCGTCAACACATCCATCTACAACAGGGAGCTCGACGAGGCCAAGGCGTTCGTCAGATTCCTCCGCGACATCGATGCGGACGCGGTCCTCATCCAGGACCTCGGGCTGCTGGATGCCGTCTCCGGGATCGATATCCCCAAGCATGCATCGACACAGATGCAGATCCATTCCGTCGAAGGACTGGAATGGTGCGAGGAGCACGGACTCCAGAGGGCCGTGCTGGCCAGAGAGCTGACCTTGGAGGAGCTGTCGCGCATCGTTCCCGATTCTCCTATCGAGACGGAGGTCTTCGTCCAGGGGGCCCTCTGCTACTGCATGTCGGGCGGATGCCTCATGTCCAGCCACATGGGCGGAAGGAGCGGCAACCGCGGCTCGTGCGCCCAGCCCTGCAGGAAGAGGTACTCGCGTGACGGAAGCAGCGGATTCGTTCTGAGCTGCGCCGACCTCTTCGCCGCCGACAGGATATCCGAGCTCAGGTCGATCGGCGTCGATTCGCTGAAGATCGAGGGGCGCATGCGCTCTCCCGCCTACGCCTACCTGTCCACCAAGGTCTATTCCATGGCCGAGAAGGGGGATACGGGAGGGGAGTACGAAGAGACCCTCGCCCTTCTGAGGACCGTGTTCAACCGCGGAGTGTCGCACGGATATCTGGACGGGGTCGTCTCCCTCGTGCAGCCGCTGTTCCCGGACAACCGCGGATTCAGGCTCGGAACCGCGGAGATACGGGACCAGAAGCTCGTGAAGATGGACTTCTGCGATCCGATCGGAAGGAAGGACGGCATCTCCATCTTCGACAAGGACCGCAAGATCGGAGGATTCAAGATCGCGGACCTCGACCCTGTGGCCGTACCGTTCAAGATCCAAGACGGCACATACGACATCTACAGGACCTACGACCCCCGCATCGACGAGATAAAGAACCTCATAGGAAGGGCTCCGAAGCTCACCGGCAACACATCCCGCCACAATTCCGGGGACGCCGTTCCTCCCCGCAGACCGGTCTCCCGCAGGAATCCCGACAGATCGTTCTACGTCAGCGGCATCAAGGTCCTGGAATCGGTGCTTCCCTGCGCCGACAGGATCTGCTTCGAGTACGGGCCCCGCTTGGATGAGGCGGCGGAGATATGCAGGACCTCCGGCAAGGAATGCGTCGCCATCCTTCCGCGGTTCGACTGCGAGGATTCCGCGTGCTTCGACGGACCTGTGATGGTATCCAACCCCTCGCAGCTCCGCAGATTCAAGGGAAGGCGCGTGTACGCATCCTCCGTCATGAACGCGTTCAATTCCAGATTCCCCTCGGACGTCTATCAGACCACGCTCTCGGTCGAGCTGTCGAGGAACGAGGTGTCCGATCTGGTCGCCAGATATCCCTGCAGGACCGAGGTCATGGCGTTCGGAAGGACCGAGCTCATGTACTCCCGCGATCCTGGACTGGGCAACGGCTCCATCGAGGATGACGACGGCAGGGTGTTCCCCACCTATGAGGATGCCCGCGGATTCTCCAGGCTCTTGAATTCGACGGATCTGTTCCTTCTCGACAGCATCGACGAGCTCGGAGGCTCCGGGGTGTCGTCCATCGGCATAGACGTCAGGAAGCGTCCTCTCCAGTTGGCGAAGGCCGTCGCATCGTATTCGCGGAAGCCCGATCCCGCGCTCAGAGAGAAGATCCTCCAGATGTGCGGAGGCAGCTTCACGGACACCCTCTACAAGAAAGGACTTCGCAAGGAGCGATCGCGACGCGCACGACGCATGGTTATATACCATGCCCGTGCAGATGGATTCCATGAATGCAGACTGCTGCGGCGGCATGGACTTCATGGAATCCATGATCGCCCTGATGGCCGTGACCGTCGTCCTGACGGCGTTCATGGGGATGGTCGCAGGGATCTCCGTCGATCAGATCGATCCCGGCGACACGTTGGATTCGGCCAGATTCACCGGCGTGATCGAGAACGAACGCTTCTCCCCTTCCTTCATAGATTATCTTGCCGGGTATCTGGATTCCAACGGCCTGTCCGGTGCTTCGGTCTCGGTGCATGTGCCCGGACCGTTCTGCGCCGAACCGGAGGATGTGAGTATAGGTGATGTGGAAGTCCCCATCTCCTCCTGCGTGTTCATGAACATGGTGCCTGCCGACGACGGCAGATGCGTGCCCGGATTCTTCACGGTGACGCTATGCGGATGAACCGCGAAGGATTTCTGGCGTTGACGGACGCTATGATCTTCATAGTCATCGTTTTCGCATCATGCTCGATCCTGGGGCTGCTCCATGCGGATTCGCCTGAAGATTCCTCCGAACCGTCCGAGATGCTGACCGTACTGGAATCGACCATGGTCAGGATGTCCGACCTGACCGAGGGAGACGACACGCTGGTGCGCATCACCGATCTTCTGGCGCTGTCCACGATCAGGGAGGAGCCGCTGATCAAAGGATACGCGGACGATCTCCTTGCAGAATGGTCTGGCGGACATCGGTGCGGCATGACCGTGGAATACACGGACATCGGAGGGGTCGCCCATCGCGGAGAGTTCGGAGATCCGGTGGAAGCGGCGAGGGATTCCGCCACAGGAACGTACTCGGTGTCCACGGGGGGATCGCTGATGGTGCTTGTGATGCTCGGATCGCGATCCGATCTTCGATACGCGGTTGGAGAGATCGAGGCATATGGGAACGATATCGGAGGACCTGATCCTGCCGACCATGCCCCTCGCGCATCCGATCTCGCTGAACTCCGTCGCATCGTCACGGATGAGCCCCTCGGTATAGAACGTCACGGGCACGGAGTCCCCGCTATGGTCCATCAGAGAGCACGGGGTGCAATGATCGCATGTGATGGCGACAACTAGATCCGAGGGCATCCCCCCTCTTACGATCCCCATGGCGGCATCGATCCTCTTGATGACCTCCGCCTTCGCCTTGACATCCCCCATATGACCCGCGACATCTCCCGCCTTGATGTTGACCAGGACGAAATCGTATTCCTCCAGAGCATCGAGGGCGCTCCTCATCTTGGAGCTGAGGTCCGAATCGAGGGATCCATCGCATGCGCCCGGAAGAGGATAGATGTCCAGGCCGCAGACGCCGCATACTCCCTTGACGACTCCCACAGCGGCGACGCATGTGGCCTTCATGGAATGCTTCTCTGGAAACTGCTCTATCGATGGGAAGCCGCTCGGTCCTCTGGGAAGCAGCATATCGGCGGGAAGAAGGCCCGATGCGATGCGCTTCCGATTGATGACGCTGCCTTTCAGCCTCGAACGGGCCTCCTCAAGGAAGGAGTTCACGATATGAGCTGTGAACTCGGCCTCATCCGATTCGTCCAAGGGCCTGCATGGCTCGATGCAGGATCCGGCCGGCGTATCTATATCGGAGACGTGAGGAGACAGCCCGTCCCCGTTCAGAACCAACGCCGCCCTGTATTCGGTGCTGGCCCTGACATTGCATACGACCCCGTCGATCTCTATCCCGTCGACCAGCTCTGCCAGCTGCTCCGTCTCCGGAGGCCTGATCCGCCCGGCTCTGCGATCGACGATGGTGCCATCGTCATGGACCGTGGCGAAATTGCACCTGAATGCGACATCGCCGGGCTGTATGTCCATGCCTGCCCCTATGGCTTCGAAGGCGCCTCTTCCGGTGTATGTCGCAAGGGGGTCGTAGCCCAGTATCGCCAGATGGGCGATGTCGCTTCCGGCGCGGACTCCGGGAGCGATGGGATCGCAGGTCCCGTTGATACCATGGGAGACGAACCAGTCCAGATTGGGCGTCCTGATGAACTGCAACGGAGACAGTCCTCTCAACTGCCCGCAGGCGCGGTCGCCGAGACCGTCCAGAACGACAATCAGGATCTTCTTAGCCGGGATCATCCGTCCTCCGTAGGAACAGCAGGTATTTTTTTGCGCCGTCAACGGACCTCGCATCCTGCTTATACGTGGTCCGGGATGCAACGGCGTGTATGCGGAGAACGGCGAGACGAGGATATACTGCGAATCGAAGGGAGATGGGGAGGCGATCCTGTTCATTTCCGGACTAGGGGCGGACCACGGCTTCTGGTCCAGGTCTACGGAGCTCTTCCCCGGATACCGTTCCGTATCGATGGACAACAGGGGGATCGGGAACACGGTATCTTCCGGGGCGTTCAGCATCTCGGACATGGCGGAGGATGCTATCGCCGTCATGGATGCGCTCGATCTGGATCGCGTCCACGTCATCGGATGGTCTATGGGATCCATCATCGCCAGAAAGGCCGCGACCGTCCATCCGGACAGGTTCCGCGACATGGTCCTCGTCGGAAGCTATCTCGAACGGCCTGCCAGAACGAGATATCTTCTGCGCGGCCTGTTCGATTCGCTGTGCGAGGGCAGAACCGACCAAAACACCGTGTTCAGGACGATCAACGCGTTCTGCCTCACGGAAGCGAGGTTCAGAAGATACGAATCCCAAGGAAGAGACGCGCCCCTGCCTTCCGAGATGTTCGATCCTGAAGGCCTCAGGATGCAGATGGAGGCAGGGGATTCCGAGGATCTCTGCGACGTGCAGGTGCCTCGGTCCGTTCCGGCTCTGGTCATCCACGGCGCCCAGGACATCATGGTCCCGCCCTCGGAGGGGCGCAGGACGGCCGTTGCG
>DATC01000082.1:0-5136 GCA_002504495.1 Methanomassiliicoccaceae archaeon UBA537 | reverse complement strand
GGGGAGCCGAGTATGTCGAACTGCCGGACCAGGGTCATCGCATCCCTCTGTCCGCCTACTCTCAGATAGCAGACAGGTTCTTCAGGACGCATCCGGCAGGATGACACGGTCGCGGACGGCGTCTATCCTATCCGCGATGTCGGACCGTATTATGCGGGAGCAGGGCCAGCTGTCATCCATGTATGATATGAGCTCCATGATATCGACTCCGGGGTTCGTCAGAGCGAGATAAACGCGGCTCATGAACAGGGAAACCGAATAGGGGAAGTCGTCGCATATCTGAGGGCGGTCCTTCCAGATCGTGCAGCGGTTGTCGGGACCGAGGAACGCACAGGGATCGGTCTTCTTGAAGAGGAATCTGCCGTCCTTGGTCCGCACCAGATAGTCGTTCATGAACTCGAACAGAGGGATGCCGGCGGCCGTCGATACGCGATCTATCTCCTCGGGGCGGACGATGATATGCGGCTGATGGCAGCAGCGTCCGCACATCTCGCAGGGGAATCCCTCTCTGTAGCTCATGCAGACCTCATAGGCGAGATCGAGGTTGTGCTCCATCTCGGGACCGATGGCACCGAGCCCTTCGAGGATGTACTTGCCGCGATATACCGCCATCAGAAGCCACCAGCGATATCGACGAATCCGAGAAGGAAGCCGAAGATCCCCATGAAAAGCCCGATGCCGGAGAGGAGGACGTACGTCTTGCCTGCGCCCCTTATCCTGGCGATGTTGAATGAATAGCCGCCGAGGACGAGGGCCACGGCGCCCAGAAGAGCGGCCACGAGCTCGGTGTCGCCCAGCACGAGGCAGACGATCGAGAGCGCGCCGATGGCGAAAGTGGCGATTGAGAGCTGAACGGCCATGCTGGCCCTCTCGGGCCTGAACTCCATATCCAACCTCCAGTCGCAATTCTGACAGAACAGCTTGTCGGCGGGGTTCTCCGTCCCGCAGCGAGGACACATCATACTCCTCGCATCAGCGGCGCCGATATATGGATTGCGACCTGGATCTCGTGTCCCGGACCATCTCGCGAGGGTAGTTAGTTCTTATAGCTTCGGACCATCGCGCCATCGAGGATTCCGATGAAATACTGTGTGAACTGCGGGTCGCAGATCGACGACAAGGCCGTCATCTGTCCCATGTGCGGCGTGAAGCAGGCTTCGAACGATGACGACTACAGTATCCTGTGGCTGCTGATCAGCTTCATCATCCCCGTCATAGGCATCGTGCTCTGGATAGTCTGGAAGGACGAGAAGCCGGAAAGCGCCAAGATGGCGGGCTACGGTGCCTTGGCATCCATCATCGTAGGGGCTATCGCGACCATCATGTACTTCGTCTTCTTCAACGCCGTGATCGGATGGTCGATGTCTCTGTAAAGAGAAGCTGATAAGCGATCAGGAAGCGGGCGACACGGCCAGCAGCCTGAGCTCGGATCTCATACGTGTCGTGCCGAAGCGCGTCCTCTCCTCCACCTTCTGAGCGGAGACCACCTTGAACCCGTCGAAGAATCCGGCTATCTCCTCTGGAAGCCGATGATTGTACTCGATGACGGATCCCGACCTCCGCTCCTCCCTCATATCGCCTGGTGCGAAATCCCTTATGAACAGCCATCCGCCGGGCTTCAGCACCCTGCGGATCTCCGAAGCGGCCCGTGCCATGTCGTCGTCCGCCACGTGCTCGAGCACATGAACTGCCACGACGTAATCGAAGGAGGATTCGGGAGCGGGTATGTCCAGAACGCTGCCGCATAGGAAGGATGCGGAATCGCCGAACCTCTCCTCGCAGATGGATACGGCCTCTGAGGACGTGTCGATCCCCGTGACGTCGTATCCGAGACCGATGAGCGTGGAAGCGCTCTTCCCGGAACCGCATCCGATATCGAGAGCCCTTCCGGAACCGCCCAAGGGATCAGGAAGCCTGGTGTTGCCTCTCCAGGCGCGTCCGTTCGACCTGTAGAACTCGTTCCACGCATCCGTCTGATCCATCGTCCCATCATGGCGCTGCTGCGATTTAACCGGCGCGGCGCGCTTGATGTCTTTATATCCGATTCCTGTTGTGGAGAATCATCGAGAGGCTACAACATGGCGTTCTGGAATCCTAGGATCGAATGCATGCCCGAGAAAGAATTGAAGGATATGCAGTTCCATCTGCTGAAGGAGCTCGTATACAAGCTCTACTGCTTCAACACGTTCTACCATGACAGGATGGTCGAGCACGGGGTCCATCCCGACGACATCCAGTGTCTGGAGGATATCCGCAAGCTCCCGTTCATGTACAAGCAGGACCTCCGCGACAACTACCCGGACAAGATGTTCTCCGTGCCGCAGAACCAGATCGTCAGGTACCATGTGTCGTCGGGGACCACGGGAAAGCCCACGCTCGTCGCGTACACGCAGCATGATATCGAGTACTGGTCCGAGGCGCTGGCGAGATCGATGACATCCGCCGGAATCGGTCCGGGCGATGTCCTCCAGGTCTCCTACGGATACGGACTCTTCACCGGAGGGCTCGGGGCCCATTACGGAGGAGAGAGGGTCGGTGCTACCGTCCTTCCCTGCGGCACCGGCGGGACCAAGAGGCAGGTGGAGCTGATCCAGGACCTGGGCGTCACCGCCATCGCATGCACCCCCTCGTACCTGGTGCACCTCGGAGACGTCGCCAGGGAGATGGGAGTCAGCCTCAAGAACGACACGAAGCTGAGGAAGGCGCTCCTGGGAGCCGAGCCATGGTCCGAGTCCATGAGGGACTACATCCGCAACGAGATGGGGATCGAGGCCTACGACATCTACGGAACTTCCGAGATGGCCGGCCCCATGTTCACGGAATGCGAGTACAGGAACGGCATCCACATACCCGCGGACATCATGCTCGTAGAGATCATCGACCCTGAGACCGGGGAATGGGTCCCGGAGGGCGAGAAGGGCGAGCTGGTCGTCACGATGCTGAAGAAGGAGGCCATGCCGATGATCCGCTACAGGGTTAAGGACATCACCCGCATCATACCGGGGCAATGCCCGTGCGGTCGCACGCATCCCAGGATCGACCGCATATCCGGAAGGACCGACGACATGCTCATCATCCGCGGAATCAACGTGTTCCCTTCCCAGATAGAATACACCCTCATGCGCATCCCGGAGGTCGGAGGCCAGTACAGAATCCATGTCTCCAGGGAGGGCGCCCTGGACAAGCTCATGATCGAGGTGGAGATCCGTCCCGAGGCCTTCAGCGACAAGATGGAGGACATGGACCGTCTGAAGAAGAGGATTGAAGCCGACCTGAAGCTATATCTCAACATACACGCCGACGTCGTCCTGAAGGCGCCCGGCACGCTGCCGAGGTTCGAAGGGAAGGCGAAGAAGGTAATCGATACGAGGTCGATCTGAATGACAAGCAAGACAATAACCCAACTGTCCATATTCATAAGCAACGAGCCGGGCCGTCTGGCCGGCGTGATGAGGACCATAAAGGCATCAGGGATCTTCATCAAGGCGTTCAACCTGTCGGAATCCGCAGAGTTCGGCATCCTCAGAGCCGTGGTGGACGACCCCGAATCCGCCTACGAGAAGCTGAGGAACGAGGGCGTCATCGTCCGCAAGACAGAGATCATCGCGGTCAGCATCCCCGATGCCGCCGATTCGTTCTATTCGGCGGCGGAAGCTCTCGGAAAGGAGGGCGTCAACATCGAGTACGGATACTTCTACTCGGGAGAGAAGGGCAGCGTCATGTTCTTCCGTGTCGACGACACCGGGAAGGCCGAGAGGATCCTGGAAGGCGCCGGGATAAGGCTGCTCGACGACGGAGAGTTCTGAAATGGGCAATCTCAACATCGCCGTTCTCGGATCGAAGGACTTCGCATCCAAGGTCGGGAAGAAGGGCACCGTCACGGACATGACCTTCTACGACCACAAGGCAGGCGGAGACTCTTTCACGCTCATAGAGCCGTCCAAATACCCTGAGAAGCTGTCATCTCTGTTCTACTCCGTAGCGATGTCCGAATTCGCCATACTCGTCGTCGACAAGATCGATGCCGCTCTCGGCGAGACCATCGTCATGACCGACACAATGGGCATCGACAAGGGATGGATAATCCTCAGGAACTACATACAGCCCGAGCAGCTGAAGCCCCTCATAGCGGGAACGTGCCTTGAAGGATACGAGTTCCGCGAAGAGGACCCCATCAAGCTCCGCGAGGAGCTGATCGCTATCGCCAAGGCCGACGGCAGACAGGCCGGAGAAGGCACGAAAGGATCCTGCCCCGTGGACAGCCATTTCAACGTCAAGGGAGTGGGCACCGTCGTCCTCGGATCCGTCATAGACGGATGGTTCAGGAAGCACGACAAGATGAAGATCCTCCCGTCCGGAAAGGAGGTCATCCTCAAATCGATCCAGAAGCACGATATCGATGCGGACGACGCCGTCAAGGGAGACCACGTCGGCCTCGCGCTCCGCGGAATCGAATCGGACGAACTCGACAGGGGGTTCGTGGCCACCACCGACCCCGAGGTCAAGATGAGCAGAAGGATCGAAGGGACGGTCTCGCTGGTGAAATACTGGCCCTCTCCTCTCAAGGAGGGCATGGTCGTCCATATCGGACACTGGATGCAGATGGAGCCCAGCAGGATCTCGGCCGTGGACAACGGCGACGACTTCCGCTCCGCCAAGGTCGTCTTCGAGCTCGAGAAGGATCTCATCCACAAACCCGGAGACAAGGCTGCCATCCTGTATCTGGAAGGCGGCAAGCTCCGTGTCGCAGGATCGATCGTCCTTCAGTGAAACCAATGCCCCCGCTGGGGGCTGTTCTTCTTCTTTCCTTCAATCGGAATCCGATCGGTCTTTCCTGACGGGCCTGTGGCGACCGCAGGAAGGGCAGACGCCGTCATCCCCGAAACGCTGTCCGCAACGCGAGCAGACGCCCTGATACGCCTCCATATAGTCATTGGAAGGCTGCGGCCTGGTGTATACGACTGCGAAGACGATCAGGAACAGCATAAGAGTAGACGATAGCACGCTCATGGCCATCAGAGCCGGGCCGTCGTTCGGATCATCGACATAGAGCATGACGGAATACCCCAATCCGATCATCAGCACAACAGTTCCGATCACACCGACAAGAGCCAATGACGATTGCTTCATCACATG